>DATEKE010000291.1:0-23744 GCA_035277605.1 Terriglobales bacterium
AGAAGGCGAATGGCGGAGTAAGTCTGAAGATTGCAGAAGTGGATGTTGGCTTGCGCGGCGCAGTACGGCGGCTGCTGAAAGGAGTCGCTCCTTCGGGCGCCGTGGAAGCTGTAGTGCAGAAGCTGAAGCCGCGCGTGATTCCCTGGGAGTTCGTCGACCTCATCGAAACCGATCCGGCACGTCGAGTGAAGCTTCGCATTGAGCACGAGCGACTCTCGCAACTCCATCCTGCTGACATAGCCGATATCGTCGAAGAGCTGGCGCCGGCAGAACGAGAAGCTGTATTCGAAACGCTGGACGAAGAGGTTGCAGCCGAGGCGCTGGAGGAAATCGATCTCGACATTCAGGTTTCCATCGTTGAGTCGCTCGATTCCGACCGGGCAGCCGATATCGTCGAGGAGATGGACCCAGATGCCGCCGCTGACCTGCTGGATCAGCTCCCGGGCGAGACCTCCGAAGAAATCCTGGAGGAGATGGAGCCGCAGGAGCGCGAGGAGGTCGAGGACCTCCTCGAGCACGGGGAGAAGACGGCTGCCGGCCGCATGACGACTGAGTACCTCTCAGCAGCGCCGGATACCACCGCGGAGCAAGCCATTGAGCTGCTGCGGAACTTTGAGGGCGGTGTCGAGAGCGTGGCGACGATTTATCTCGTCGATTCCGATGGTAAGCTTTCTGGTTCCGTCCCACTGCAACGAATCGTCCTTGCCCTGCCCACGCAGAAAATTTCCGAACTTGCCGCAAAACCGTTGGTATTTGTTCGCGAAAACGATCAGCAGAAGAAGGTTGTTGAAGTCATGGAAAAGTACAACCTGTACACGCTAGCCGTCGTGGATGACGAGCAGTACCTAAAGGGCATCATCACAGCCGACGACGTAATCACCCTTTTGCGCGAGCAAGTGTAGTTTTTCGTTTCCCAGGCTGACTCGAGTCAACTTCCCATTTATTCTGGAGTGCTTCGCGTTCGCGAAGTGATTTCCCGCCATCTGTAAATAGCCCGTGGAGAAGCACACCGCTCATCGCCGACGACTGTCGTTTGCCAGAACCTGGCAATTCCGCCTGCTTGCGTTCTTCGCGGTCTTTGGACCCGGGTTCATCACGGCAAATGTCGATAATGATGTCGGCGGAATCCTTACTTACTCGCAAGCCGGCGCGAAGTTCGGATACGCGCTGCTCTGGACGCTGATTCCGATCACGATTGCGCTCATTGTCGTTCAGGAGATGGCGGCCCGCATGGGCGCCGTCACCGGCAAAGGTCTATCGGACTTGATCCGGGAAGAGTTCGGGCTCCGAATCACCGTGTTCACCATGCTGATCCTCGGACTGGCAGACTTCGGCAACATCGCCGCCGAGTTCGCAGGTCTGGCCTCCGGCATGGGAATCTTCGGAGCCAGCAAATACATCGTGGTGCCGATCGGGGCGGCGCTGGTGTGGTTCGTCGTTGTTCAAGGAACCTACAGGCCGGTCGAAAAAATTCTGATCTTCTTTTCGCTGATCTACTTCACTTACATTGCGTCGGCATTTGCCGCGCATCCGGACTGGCGGGCCGCTGTCCAGAACACGTTTGTCCCGGTCTTAAACAAAAGCTCCGAATATCTTGTCATGCTTGTCGGGATCGTCGGCACGACGATCACTCCGTGGATGCAGTTCTACCTGCAGGCCTCGATTGTGGAGAAGGGAATCGGTAAGAAGGAATATGCACTCTCGAAATGGGACGTTGTTCTGGGATGCATCGTCACCGATGTAGTGGCTTTCTTCATCGTCGTGGCCTGCGCGGCCACTCTGTATATAACCGGTCAGCACGACATTGGAGATGCTTCCGAGGCAGCGGTCGCGTTGCGGCCTCTCGTCGGTCAGTTTGCTTCGCTCTTGTTTGCTGTGGGACTTGTGAACGCTGCCTTACTCTCGGCCGCGATCTTACCGCTCGCTACGGCCTACAACATCTGTGAGGGCCTCGGCGTTGAATCCGGCGTCAACAAGCGCTTTTCAGAAGCGAAGGTTTTCTACTGGCTCTATACGGCTCTGATCGTCGGCGGCGCCGGAATCGTGTTGCTTCCCAAGATTCCTCTGATCAAAATCATTCTTTTTTCCCAGGTGTTGAACGGCGTTCTGATTCCCTTTGTGTTGATCTTCATGCTCAAGCTGATCAATCGCGCCGATCTGATGGGAGAATACAAAAACTCAATCACGGCGAACGTAATCGCCTGGAGCACAAGCATCACGATGATCATTCTGACCGCAGCCATGCTCTGGACGACTTATGCGTACTCTTAGAAGTCGACGTGCAGTCTGGTTCCGGGAACGATCGCAGGACCGCGATCGCGGTTGTAGCCTGGATCGTCAACGTACTGAAGCAGCGCGGCAACGTATGCGCCACGCCAGAGATGAAGGTTGTAGTAACTCTCCAGGATTTTTTCGCGGCCGTAGTTCAACGCGCCGTCCCCAAGCAGGAAGCCCAACCCGCCAAGCGCGAGATATTCGCGATGATCGCGCGAAAGGCCATTGGTCACCGTAGCTAGTCCCGCGCGATCGAACTTCCTATGCCAACGCTCGCCGGAGATGTCCGCGCCCGCAGCGAACGTGTTGTTGACCTCAGTGTAAGCGAATGACTCGTGTCTGCCTTCATTCCAGCCAATACGGAAATAGAAGCGTACCGATTCGGGAAGCTCCTGCTCGAAATTCAACCCGAATCCCTGCTTGAGCGTTCCTTGATGTCGATGCGCCGTCACATCGGGTGCGGCATCCTGGCCGGAAAGAAATGCATTGATCGCCTCGCGATAGCTTCCCATATTGGCGTGGTTTAGATACGCCAGCGGCTTGATCGCCGTCTTTCGATTTCTCAACAGAGTAGGACGAAATTCGAACTCCAGGTTTTCGGCTCGCGCGCGACGGAGATTCCAGTCGAGATCGATTCCATTTGCCACCTTCGGCATGAGCATCTCGCCGAATCGCACGCCCCAGTGCGGCGATTGGTATTCGACAATCGCGCCGTACGTGTACCCGCGAGTATCGGCGGCATAGTCGTATGCGCCGTTGTTGTCGACCGTCCAGTTCGTGAATTGCAGATGACTGTCGGTGCCGACTTCGTTTATATCGAAGAAATCGGCAGTCCCAAATTTGCCGACACGGAACTCCACACGTTTTTCTGGAAGGGAAGTGGCGAGCGAAAGAAAGTTCCGATCTGCTTCGTCGTGTTTTTTGCTCAAAGGGACGATCTGATGAAGCATGAGGCGCGCGATGTACGGCGCTGCTCCCAAATCGGGATTGCGCACGACGTCGAGGTTTGTAAATCCCGCGAGCCCGAAAGCGTCGCTCAGGCCGCGCCCGCCGGTTTCCTCGACGTCAAACAGAAGCTCAGTCGTGTGCGTCGCCTGCCACCCCAGGTACAGCGTTGCCACACGCGAGAGAGCATGCTCGCTCTCATTCTTGAAGCTGTTCGGACCGGAGTACTTCGCGCGAAAAGCCGGATGCGCCTGAAAGATCATGTTCAACTGCCCGCCAATGAAGAATGGCGAAGCAGTTGAATGCGGGAAAACGGTTGGATCGATTTCAGGGCGGGAGATATCCGCTTTGCTCTCCTGAGATTCTGGATTGTCAGGTTGGCTGGCTTGTGCAGCAACCGAAACGCAGAATATCGCGATGAGAGCAGCAATGAAGGCAGCAGCTTTGAAAGCGCGTTCGATCTTAGCTAGCCAAAAGTTTACCGCCCGCGATTTGGCGGATGAGGCCCTGATCGGCCTCAAGAAAATCGAAACGCGGAAGGTCGCGGCGATCGACCCAGCGGATCTGCTCAAAAATCCTGTTCTCCATTTCGCCTTCATACTCTTTCACACGATAGAAGTGCAGCTCCACCGCCCCGCCTTTCTTGTAGTGATGCTGAATAGAAGTTACCTTTTCGCCAATCGTGGCTGAAATCCCAAGCTCTTCTTCTAATTCCCGGCGCAACGCGGCGCGTTCCTCTTCACCCGGCTCGATCTTGCCGCCGGGAAATTCCCATTTCAGTGCCATAGGCTGATCTTGCGTGCGCTGGCAGATCAGCAGCTGCTCGTCCCTGACAATCAACGCCGCCACTACCTGCTTCAAATCGTCCCTCCACAGTGGCACTTGGGCACCACTGTGCGCAACTCGCGTTGCGCGCTGTTGAAAATCATCATTTCCCAATTCAGAACTGCAAAAAGGCAGGAAGTGCTCACGCACTGCAGCGGTGGAGGAGAATGTCCCTGGCGAGCCCTGGCCTTAACGCCATGATAGCAGTCATAGGGAGGAATTCATGCTGGCAATGCGTCGAAGCCCTGGAGCTTCGCGATCGTAAATCGCCGCTTCGAACGCGTGGAGCCCGGAAATGAGCGACGGCCCCGGCGTGTTTAGATATTCGTCGTTGATGCAATAGACACGCCCTCGGCGCACGGCAGTAAGCGATTGCCATCCAGAACGTGCTGCGATCTTTTCCAGCGGAACGCGATTGCCGGCGCCGCACCATGCAGCAACGATGATGTCAGGATTGGCGGCAGCAACGGTCTCAACATCAGTCTGTTTCCCGGGATTACCTAGAAAATCTCCACCTGCAGCTTCCACGAGCTCCGCGACCCAGGGCTGCGAGTGAATCAAAGGCTTGCCCCATTCTTCGCAATACACTGTTGGTCGATTCGTAGTGTCGGCATTCCGAGAGCGAACGCGTTCGATTTCCATCTGCATTTCCCGGATCAGATACTGTCCTCGATTGGGCTCGTTCATGATGCCGGCGATGGAGGAAATATCGGAGTAGATGTCGCGTAGACTATGCGGCGCGAGTCCCAGGAACTGCGCGCCGGATTTGAGAATTTCCGCAACCGCTTCGAGCTGGTAAGGAACGGAAGCAATCACCAGATCGGGATTGACTGCTCTTATCTGCTCGGAATCGGCGGTCCAAGAATCCTGGATGATTGCTACTCCATGCCCCTTCACAGCCGGGCAAACCTCCGCGCAATATCTGGTACAAGCCACCAGTCGATCAAGCACTCCCAGCCGCTCCATGATCGAAGTAATCGACGGCTGGAGAGAAACGACACGTTGCGGAGTGAAGTCGCCGAGTTTCGAGAATACCGGCATCTGTAGACAAAACTATAACCGCGGCGACCAGAATCGGCATCGTGAGCCACGAATCAAAGAGCTACGCGTCTGCGACCAATTTCAGAGAGCCCCAAGCTTTTTCGCGCCAGTCCTGCGCGTTAAGAACGTTGTTAACCAAGTACGCTGCTTGGCCTGCGCTCCCAAATCGCAGACTGGATTACATCGATTGCTTCAGTTCCCGTATCGGCACTATTGGATAGCGCTTGGTCCCAGACGACTGCCGCGCTGGGCTTTGGCCTTGTTGTCTTTGCAATTGCTGTTCTCGCGACGATTGGTGGTTTAGTGGTATATGAAGCGGTGCAACGAGAATAATCGCGAAAACTTAATCAAACCGTTTTCCGTTTCACCCGTCTTAACTGACGGCAGGAGTGCCTGGCGCGGGTGGTGTCTTGCACAGCCCTCAGTTTCGATTGATCTGTAACTTTCGTTAATTTCGTAAGTACTCAAACGTCAGAAAGCTATGCCGGAAATCAGAGTTGCAAATTCGAAGGCTCTGAGCGAAAGGCCTCCTGACCTTTTGACGGAATTACATCCGGCCTGGTGGGCCATGATCCAGTTCTGCCGCGATCTGCAGTATGGCGAGATCGCCTGTATCAAAATTCACGACGGAGTTCCCGTCTCTGCGGAGGTTGTAACCCGAAAGATTCGCTGGGCCTGAAGTTGAGTAATCGTTAGGCCAACCGCGACAACCGGAGGCCGTCTGGTGCTTGCGCTAGCAGCATCGGCGGCCTCTTTTGCTTTGTGGAGGCAGTATGCAGTCATTTCCTCGACGGTTTTCGTTTTTCAGTACTCGAAATGCGATGGCTCTGATCATGGCCGTCGGCGCATGGCAGTCCTGTCGGGCGCAGAGCCCTGCAGAAATCAATCATCTGCGCGAGCGAGCTGAAGCCGGCTATGTGAACGAGCAGATGAAGCTGGCACACGCGCTTCAGTTCGGGATCGGAATCCCGCGCAGCGATTCTGAGGCTGCGCACTGGATTCTGATAGCGGCGAATCAGGGAAATCCGACGGCTCAGACCGGCATGGGGTTCGCATATCTCAGCGGCACCGGAGTCGAGATAAATCCGCAGGAGGCCTTCAGGTGGTTTCAACGTGCGGCTCTGGAGAATTACCCTCCGGCTCAGAACGATCTTGCGGTATTGCTGATCAAGGGTATTGGAACCACGCAGGATCTCGCTGCCGGCGCACGTTGGATGCGCAAGGCCGCCGAATCTAACTTGGCCGCCGCCCAATTGCATCTCGGCATTTTGTATTTGCTCGGGCTTGGGTTGAACCACGATTCGCACGAGGCGCTGAGCTGGATTCACAAGTCCACGCGCAGGCGCTACCCGCCGGCGGAATACCTGATGGGAGATCTTTATGAGCAGGGAAACAATCTTCCTGCGGATCTCGGACAGGCGGCACATTGGTACCGGCTGGCGGCGTCACATGGATCCGCCATGGCCCAAAATAGCCTTGGTGCTTTATACGAGCGAGGAAAAGGCGTTACTCAGGACAGGTCCGCAGCTCTGCATTGCTATGAACTAGCGGCGGCTGGCGGAGATCCAGAGGCGCTCGCCAACCTGACACGCATATACGCTTTGGAGGGAATCGCCGACCGCACTTACTTCTGGGCTTCGCTCGGTCAGCAGAAATCAAGCAAAGCCGAGGTGTTGGCAGACATAGCACGACAGGCGAGGCGTCATCTCAGCGATTCTGAAGCCACACGGGTGGACATGGAAGTCAGGGAATGGATGCAAAACCATCCGAACCTTCCCCAAGAGAGGGTTGACTTTCCCTTCGATCTACCTTGACGTTGGACTTCGGAACAAGATGTTCACAGTGTGTGGCTTTGTTAAATTGGAATAGCCAATCAGGTGGGCCGAGCTTACCGATCTCAGGTTTCTTGGCCTTAGTAGCCTGATCTGCCGATTCCATGTATCCGGCTCAACTCCTCGATCATTTCCAGCATCCTCGCAACGCAGGTGTGATCGAATCTCCCGATGTCAGCGTTCAGGCCGAGAATCCCGCGTGTGGCGATGTAATGAAGCTGATGCTGCGCGTGAGTGATGGAAAAATCGTCGAAGCCAAATATCAGACGCGCGGCTGCGTCGCTTCCATTGCCTGCGGATCAGTGTTGACAGAAGCCGTTTCAGGGAAGAGCATCGATGCCGCTGCTGGACTAAAACGGGAAGATCTCGTAAATGCTGTTGGAGGCTTGGCGGGCGAGAGCATGCATGCGAGCCATTTGGCAATGGACTGCCTCAAGCTCGCCCTCAAGCAGTTGAGGAAGTGAGCTTCTCCACCGCCGGTTGGTAGAAAGGCCAGCCTCGCTGCTCGGCGACTTTGCGCAGATCATCATTCGGATTGACCGCAAACGGATGGAGCGCCAGTTCGAGCATCTCCAGGTCGAACATTGAGTTTCCGAAGCTGACATCGAGCGGAGCTTTCAACACCTCGCGCAAGGCTCGAGCCTTGCCCGGACCTGATGTAATCTCGCCCAATCGATCCGTTGCCGCGCCGTTCTCGATTGCCACACGCACAGCCAGAACGCGGTTGGCAGGAATCCGGACCTTCTTTACTGATTCCTCAATCACCCAGTTGTTGGTAGATGAGACCGCCCAAACATCGCAACCCGCACGATGCAGTTTTTCGACCAGCGATTCCATTTCAGGAAAGAACTGCGGTACAACGTTCGACTCTGCAAATCGCGCAGCAAACTCGCGAATCCTCGTTTCCGGAATTCCTCGATGGATCTGCACCATTTCGCCGCACATTTCATCCTCGCTCACCTTTTGGGCAAGGTACTCGTCATATCGCCGCATGATGGCCTGTGTTGCTTCCGTGGAGAGCAAACCTTGTTCAATCTCCCAATACAGGAACTTCATTCCCGAATCGCCGAACCAGAGCGTGCCGTCGCAGTCGAATGCGGCTACTCGCGGATTCAGCGCGACGACGGAATCGACGAATGCCGAGGGGCTGTCGAATGAGCCGTAACTGTGTTCGGTCATCAGGTAGTTTGCAGAAATGAGGAATAGTCTTCCGGAGTATTGATGTTCAGAATCACGCGTGAGTCGTCTACCGGCACGTACTGAATCCGGCTCTGATACTCGTGCTCGATTTCCCTTGCGCTTTGATTGGCGTCGGCGCGAAGAAACACCTCCATCATCTCGCGTCCGAAGATCACAGGATGGCCGTGCCTGCCCTGAAACTCGGGAACAACAGCCCAGGTTTTTTCCGGCACCGTGTTCATAAACTCGGCTTTCAATGCAGAGAGCGTCTCAGGCCGTGCCGGAGGTCGATCCACAAGTGTCACGCACGCGGCATCGCGTCCTCGGTCGAGTACTGCCTGAAGCCCTTCGCGCAGAGAACTGAATTGTCCGCGCTCCGGATTCCAGTTATGCACCACATAAGCAGAATTCTGGTAGATCACCGGACGCAGCAAATCAGTGTTATTGCCCGTGACGACCACCACGAAGTCACACGCACTCTGCATCAGTTGAATGGCTCCAGCAAGAAACGATCGCCCGGCAAACTGCAGCAGAGCCTTGTCTTCGCCCATGCGCGATGAGGCGCCGGCAGCGAGCACAATTCCGGCAAATGATGGAGAGCGGGGCACGTGAATTAGGGAACAGGTTACAGGGAACAGGTTACAGGATGTGAGAAGTAGAAGAAATCGCCCCTTGAGCTATTAGGCGCCGGCTTTTTTTGAAAGAAAATGGAAATGCGCAGCAGTGGCGCCGCCTATTCCTTCGGTTGCCTATAGGTGCCCTTCTCGACCGCTACCCGTTTCAGCGTTGGATAAAACTGGACGAACGTGTGATCGACTGCGCCGTTCTTGGTGTGGCAATCGAGACACGCGTTTGTTTTCACTGGACTGCCTGGACCCAGCGGCAAACCATCTTTCGTATCAAAGGTGAAGAAGCGCCACTTTTCCGGAAAGCGAGTTTCATCTTTCACGAGGGTAGCAACACCGCGCAGATCGGTTTGGAAGTGTCCCGCACGATTGGGGCCGAGGTTCGTGCCGGATGCCCGCTCTTCCAACATGAAAACCGTTTTATCTGGCCACATTCCTGAGCTTAAGAACGCCCGGTAAGCCTCGGGCTTAACGAACACGTTCGTGAACATTGGGTTCGCGGTCGAGGTGGCATGCGCGTCATAAGTCATCCCCAACCCTGATGACAGGTACACCCAGGTGCGGTAGTCGGCTGGCAGCTCAAGATTACCCTCAGTCGTATAGGACGGAGCAGAATTGCCGGCATGCTGACTGAGGCCGGCCACTTGCAAGACCATCACCGCAGCGACGATCAAAATGATTCGGGGCTTGCGCATTGAAATCCTTTCGGGGGCTGCGTCGTTTATGTGAAAACTTCCAATTTGGATCGGTCTTTCTGGCCTGTATTGAGGAGCCTACTACGGGGCTTCTTGCTTGAGCTCTGAATGTTCAAGAAGCGCCACAGCCTTCAGACTGCGTTTATGCGTAGCAGACGTAACGCCGCGCCGAATCGCGATCATCTCCGCAACAATGGCAATCGCGATCTCCTCTGGAGTGATCGCGCCGATATCGATTCCAACCGGAGCGTAAACTCGCGCCAGCTTCTCGACCGCGATGCCTTCCTTCTCGAGCTGCTTGTAGATGGCAATCACTTTGCGCTGGGAGCCGATCATGCCGATATACTTCGCCGGAGTCTCGACGGCCCAGCGCAGCACGCGCATGTCGTCGCGATGTCCGCGAGTAACGATCACGAGATACGACGAATGGTTCGGAGCAAGCTGCGATAGAACGCGCTGGAAATCGTCGGCATAAACGTCTTTGGCTTCTGGATAGCGCTGACGGTTCGCATAGCTCTCGCGATCATCGACGACTACAACTTCAAAGCCAGCCATCCGTGCTGCGCGATAAACATTTAACGATACGTGTCCGGCGCCGAAGAGATAGAGCGTCTGTACAGGCAGAATCGGCTCAAGATAGATTTCAAGCGTGCCGCCGCAGACCAGGCCCGTATCGTACTTGGGATCGTGATTCAAATTGAAGGTAAGATTGCGCGGCTTTTCTTCTTCCATCACCTCGCGCGCTGCCTGCCAGACTTCGGCTTCAACGCACCCTCCGCCGATGGTTCCCACAATGGTGCCGTCGTCACGAATCAGCATCTTGGCGGATTCAAACGAGGGAATCGAGCCACGCGCATGGACAATCGTGGCTAGCGCGCCACGCCGGCCGGCGCGTCTTAGCTCAACGATTTCCTCGAAGATGTCCACGTCTCTATTTCACCACGGAAAACCGGAATTGAACACGGAGGACACAGAGGAAACGGAGGTGGCCGGTCGGGGCGGACCGGGTGTGGTGGCTGAAAATGACGCTGAATAGCGAACAGGCAGAGGCAAGAATTAGAAAGCAGGCACAAGCCGGCAATGCACATCACGTCAATGCCCCACCTTCGTTACCTCCGTGCCCTCCGTGTTCAATTTAGCATTTCAGTCGCGCAGCAGCTTCGTTCAGCAGAGACTCCAGCTTTGCGGCATCAGGAACACCTCCCTGGGCGAAGTCTTTGCCGCCGCCGCCCCGGCCGCCGGCCGCTGTGACGAGTTCGCGCAACAAAGTTCCCATATCAACACTCAGATCGGCAGAGCGGGCGAAAGCGACTGCTGGAGAAGGACTGGTTCCCGCTAACAAAGCGATGACGTTTTGACTACCGCGCGTCAATCGTTGAGCGAGCAGCTTTACGAAGCTCGCATCCCGATCTGGGAAGATCTGCACGATTATCTTGCGACTCGATTCGTCGGCGGGTGTATCACGTAATAGCTGCGCTGCTTTCAACTCAGAGAGTTCTTCCGAAATGCGAGCTTCCCGTTTCTGTATCAGACGGAACTCTTCGCGCTGCCTGCTGATGTTTCCAGGTAGGTCAGCAGGAGCACAGGGATAAAGGCCAGAGGCCTCCCCGAGAAGCTCGAAATCCTGCCGCGCCGCTCCGACTGCCCGCAGGCCGCAGACGAATTCCACTCGCACGCTCTGTTTCACTTTCTCGGTGCGACGCACCAGCAATCCGCCGATTTGTCCGGTGCTGCGCGCGTGCGTGCCGCCGCACGCGTTCAGATCGAAATTCTGAATATCGATCAGCCGAATCTCGCCTTCGCGTTCCGGAAGCTTGCGTACACCCATGCTCTGCGCCTGCTCGCGTGTGGCATAGCGAACCGAGATCGGCCGGTCTTCGCCGATGACTTCGTTGCTGAGCCGTTCAACCCGCGCGAGATCGTCGCGCGAAATAGACTGAATATCTAAGTCGATAGTCGAAATCTGCTCGCCCAAATGGAATGAAACGGTCTTCGCATTCAGGAGCTGAATGAAGGCTGCCGAGAGCAAATGCTGTCCTGTGTGCTGCTGCATGTGGTCGCGGCGGCGCTCGGCGTCGATAATGCCGCGCACCTCTGCTCCCGGAGGTACAACCTTATTGACTTGATGCCACACCTCGCCCTGCTCGTCTTCGTACACATCTTCGACAGCAGCTTCGAGCGCCACGCCGGACTTGGATTGCGTGTTGATGGCGCCAGTGTCGAACGGCTGACCACCGCTGGTCGGATAAAACGCTGTGCGATCGAGCTTCACCGCCCAACTTGACTGATTGCCATCGCGCCGAAGCTCCTGAACGTCGAGAACGTTGGCAGTGAAGTCGAGGAGGAAGGAGTCGTTGTAGTAGAGACGTTGAGTCATGAAAGAAGCTGCCAGCTACCAGCTACCAGCTTCCAGCCAAAGCTCGGCATTGAAGACATTATGGTTTTTGAAAACTGATGTGGGGACATACAAGAGAAACGTGAGTTCTTCCGCAAAGCCTGAAACTGCTGTCGTTTTAGCTGGAAGCTGGTAGCTGGCAGCTTCTCTTAGTACGGCCCAATAATTCCCCCGATTCGACGCTCTGTCGGCTTGGCTGCGCTGTTCCCGTTTGCGGATCGCGTAATGCCCATGGCTTTCGAAATCACGTCGATGTACTTCAGTCCTGTTCCCGTATTGAAAATCACAACTTCATCGGACGGTTTGAGGAATCCGCTGGCAATCAGCTTGTCGTAGGCAGCCGTCGCCGCTGCTCCTTCCGGACACAGGAAAATGCCTTCGTTGCGCGCCCAGTCGAGCATCGAGGCGAGCATCTCTTCGTCCGAGATCGCGATGGCGGTGCCGCCGCTGCGGCGCACGATGTCGAGGATGATGTAGTCGCCATAGGCCTTCGGAACGCGCAGCCCGGAGGCGAATGTATGCGCATCCTTCCACGCTTCGGAAACAGACTTACCTTCAACAAAAGCTTTAGGAATTGGTGCGCATCCTGCTGCTTGGATGGCAATCATCTTCGGACGTTTTGAGCCTGACTCAAGCCATCCAAGCTGCTCGAGTTCCTCGAAGGCTTTCCACATTCCGATCAGACCGACGCCACCTCCCGTGGGATAGAAGATTGCGTCGGGCGCACGCCATCCAAGCTGCTCGGCGACCTCGAGTCCCATGGTCTTTTTGCCTTCGATTCGAAACGGCTCCTTCAGTGTGGAAACGTCAAACCAGCCTTCCGCCTGCTTGCGTTCGCCGACGATGCGAGCGCAGTCGCTGATCAGCCCATCGATCAGGTTCACATCGCTGCCGTAAGCTTTGCATTCAACGAGATTGGCTTCGGGCACGTCTTTGGGCATAAAAATGTGCGATTCGAGGCCAGCGGCGGCTGCGTAGGCGGCGAGTGCCCCTGCGGCATTTCCCGCAGAGGGAATCGCCAACTTCTTCAGTCCATAGTGGCGCGCCATGGTCACGGCCATGCACAGTCCGCGAGCTTTGAAGGACCCGGTGGGATTCGCGCCTTCATCTTTGATCCAGAGATTCGCGCGCCGGCGGCTGGCCAGCATCGGAGTGAATCCTTCGCCGAGCGTGACAGGATCGGCGTCCGGCAGCAGCTCGCGATATCGCCACATACTTCCTGGGCGCACGGCGATCTGCTCGCGCTTCACTCGAGACTGGACAGTCTCGAAGTCGTAGCGGACCCACAGCGAGCCACCATCTTTCGGACAGACGGTCTGCGGCGAATCCGCAGAAATGTGTTCGCCACATTTCGAGCATTCAAAATAGGCGATCGGAGTTCCAGAAGGAGACATCGCAGCGGAGGCAAGAGGCTGAGCTAAAGCCATGGGAAAAGTTTACCAACCCTGGGCGATCTCGTGAATGGTGGAACCGTCAACTTCAGAGGTGATGCCCTGTAGTTTTTGGGAGCAGCATCCTAGTCACAATTTGTGACAAGAAATCCCTGCTCGATCTCTGATCGGTCATTGAGCCCTGCCCCGTCGGCGCTTGTAAGTCATTCATTTGCAAATAGATGGCGGGAAATTCCCTACTCTCCTGTTAAATTCCCTGGTGGCGCAGAGAATTTGCGAGTTTTGGGCAGAAATCGCGCATTCTCAGAGCAAATTTGGAAATTCGCTGATGATTTCCCTGTTCACCAGATCGGTCAATAAGCTTGTGCGTCTTTTTGGGACAGGTGCTGTTCATTGAACTGTGATGAGTGCAGGTCGATCACGGCCCCAGTTCCAAACTGAATGTTAATATCGAAGCTGTCAGGCTCCGGGTCCCACGCGATGTAATCTCGCGAACCCCGCCAGGTCCGGAAGGAAGCAACGGTAGCGGGCCAGTGCATGCGCAGTGGGCTCCCCGGCGTCTGGCTAACTAGCGGCCTCGCCACGGACCGCCGTTCCCAGTCCTCCGGCGGCCGGATTCAGAACCGGAGACAAGTTTGAAACAGCTTCAGCGGGCCAAGATCAGCGCCCTCGGAACCCACGTCCCACCGCGTCTTCTAACCAATGCCGACCTGGAAAGGATGGTCGAGACCAACGACCAGTGGATCCAGGAGCGCACCGGTATTCGCCAGCGCCATCTGGTCGATAAAGGCGTAGCAACTTCCGATATTTCATGCGAAGCGGCGCGTAAGGCCTTAGCTAAAGCTGGAGTGCCGGCCTCTGAGCTGGAAGCGATTATTGTCGGAACTGTGACTCCGGACATGGTGTTCCCCGCGACGGCTTGTCTTGTCCAAAACAAGTTGGGAGCGCTGGGAGCCTGGGGATTTGATCTTTCAGCTGCGTGTTCCGGTTTCGTGTATGCGCTTCAATGCGGAGCGCAGCTAGTGCAGACCGGATCGCATAAGAAGGTGCTGGTGATCGGTGCGGATGTAATGTCATCGATCATCGACTATACCGATCGCGCGACTTGCGTGATCTTCGGAGACGGAGCTGGTGCGGTGCTTGTCGAACCGGCGAAAGATGGCGAGAACGTCGGATTGATCGATTTCATTCATGAGGTCGACGGTTCCGGTGCGTGCTCGTTGAATATGCCTGCCGGCGGAAGTCTTCATCCCGCGACGCGCGAAACAGTAGACCAGAAGATGCACTTTGTTCATCAGGACGGAGGCGCCGTTTTCAAGTACGCTGTCCGCAAGATGGCGGAAGTCTCCGAGAAGATTCTGACTAGAAATGGATTCACAGGAGCCGATGTAGCAGCGTTTATTCCGCATCAAGCCAACAAGCGCATCATCACCGCTACCGCTGAGCGCCTCGGCATGCCCATAGAGCGCGTGATCATCAACATCGGCGAGTTCGGCAACACCACCGCGGGAACGATTCCCCTCGCAATGCAGACTGCGTTGGACGAAGGCAAGCTCAAGAAAGGCGATTTGGTCTTGTTGGCGTCAGTAGGGGCGGGCTTCACGGTCGGTGCGACCCTGCTCCGCTGGGCATTTTGAAGATCCTGCCTGAACTGTCAGTCCCTGTACTTCCGTGCTGGTCTGCAACGGAAGGGAATTCCCAATCTGATACCTACGTACCTTAATCTTCACGCTTTGTAGTCCCGATTTGGCCCGCGCTGCGGAACAATACCTCTATTCATCTGCATTCGTGGGTCCTGTTGATTCTTTGACACGAGAGGATACGAGCGTGAAACGTCGTACGTGGATTGCAGTCGTTTCGGGCCTGCTTCTAAATTCGTTTGCAATGGCGCAAACGGCTTCGCATTTTGATCTTTCCGGCAACGTGACATTCAGCGGTGTCAAACTGGCGAACGCTCCCAGCGCGAGCACGCAGGTCGATTCGTTCGGTTGGCAGACTTCCGGCGTCACGCATCTGAACCGCTGGTTCGGCCTGACTAGCCAGTTCGGAAGCAGCTATGCTTCATTGAACTCTCTGCAGTTGATCGGTTACACCGGCGCAGGCACGATTACGCACTATTCCATGCTGGTCGGACCGAGAATCACGATCCCGATGCGCGGCCGTGTCAACCCGTTCGTCGAAGGTCTGGTTGGCGGCGACCGCGCGAGCACAAAGCTGAACAGCAACGGCATCTCGGTCACCGGGAGGGAATTGGAGTTGGCTTACTCGGTCGGCGGTGGTGCACAAGTTAACTTCAATCGGCGATTTGGTGTAAACGTTGAGGCGCAATACCTGAACACCGAGCACTCGCTAGCATTCACTGGCTGGCAGCCTGCGAATTTTCAGATTTCGGCCGGCATCGTAATCCGTATGTTCTCGCGCACACCGCAGATCGCAGAGCAGCGTCCAATGCCTTCGCCAACCACAACTGCCAGCGAGCAGCCATCGGTTGCGGCCTCGACAACTAGCGCTCCTACGGAGACAGCCTCCGCACCGACTCCGGTTGCAAGCTTCCAACCGCCATCTGCTGCTCCTATGGTTGAACCGGTTGTGGAGTCGAAGCCGGCAGTCCTTGCGACTACAACTCCGCAACCGCAGCCTGTTCCGCGTGCAGTTGCTCCTTTGACGGTCGTTGCCAGCAGTCCGGCTCCAGTTGTAACCGCGAAAGCGGCAGTTCCCGCGCCGGCAGTAGTCCTGCAACCTGCACCGAAGCCGGTGGTGGCAGCCGCATCTGCTTCAATTCCTGCCGCTGCGCCAGTTACTGCAGCTCCGGCTCCTGCACCTGCGCCTCGTGTGATGGCACAGGCTCAACCGCAGCAGCAACAGCCATTGTCGCTGGGTGAATACGCGCGCCGCTTGCGCGAGCAGAAACAGCGTGAGCGCCAGCAACAGCAGCAGCAACAATAAAGGCAAGGCGAATCCGAGATTAGGAGTTTCTATGGACTGTCCGCGCTGCAAGAGGACAATCGATGCGAAGACGCGCCGATGTGGATGGTGCGGCGTTGATGTCCTGCCCGGACAGCATTTGCTTGAAGAGTCCGGAGTTGTAGTGCCAATTCGGCCTGCGACTAGCGAAGACGAAGATGCTCCCGCGCGTCTGGCCAGTCTAGGCGACCGCTTCCTCGCTCTGATTCTCGACAGTGTCGTAGTCTCTGCCGGATCTGCCCTGATCGGATTGTGGGCCTTTCTCAAATGGGGAATCATCTCGGGCGGCGAGATGCGCTTCACCCTTGCTTCCATTCTGGTAGGCGGAAGCTTAAGCCTTGTATTCGGCTTTCTGTACGTCTGGATTCTCGAGGCAGGCCTGGGCAGCACGCTGGGGAAAGCCATTTTGGGAATCGGTGTTGTGAATAACTCAGGTCGCAGCGCCTTGGCGGCGTCAGCAATCAGAAACCTTTTGCGGGTAGTCGACGGTCTAGCGTTTTACTTGGTGGGAGCGCTGGTAGCAAGCTGCTCGAAATTCCGCCGTCGCATCGGCGATGTCTGCGCCGGAACTTACGTGATTGAAGGCAATCTTTCTCAATTCATGAGAGCCGTAGCGGTGCTTGCCTGGCTTGCTGTTCTTGGTGGCGGAGCATGGGCCCTGCCTCGTCTGTACGAACAGCCAAAACCCACAGAGCCGCCAAAGCACTTTGCGCGGATTGTCGTCGAGCTAGGACGCGGCGACAAATCCATCCACGTAAAGACTCTCAACCATCGCATCGAAGTGTCGATGGCAGACGGAACAGTCGAGGCGAATGCGCGTCCCATTTCGGAAGCAGACAGTAAAACGAAAATCGATGACCAGGACGCGATGCGGGCGCTGCCTTAATTACGTGATCAGAATTTCTTTCGAGCGCAGGTCCTTGATCGTGTCGCGTATCTTCGCGGCCTTCTCAAATTCAAACTTCTTCGCCGCTTCGCGCATTTGCTCCTCAAGCTTCTCGATGTATTTATCCAGATCTTCCTGAGAGCTGAAGTCGGGAACCGATTCGATAGCCTCCGTTAGCTCGGTGGCATCGGGATCAACGATGCGAGCCAGAGAATATTCGAGAGGTCTGATGATCGACTCAGGCGTAATGCCGTTTTCTTCGTTATAGGCGCGCTGGATGGCACGGCGTCGTTCGGTCTCGTCCATTGCCCGCCGCATGGAATCGGTAATGCTGTCGGCATACAGAATGGCGCGGCCATACAAATTGCGGGCGCAGCGTCCAATTGTTTGAATGAGAGATCCGCTGGAGCGGAGGAAGCCTTCCTTATCGGCGTCGAGCACGGCGACCAGCGAAACCTCAGGCAGATCCAATCCCTCGCGCAGCAGATTGATGCCGATGAGGACGTCATATTCACCGCGGCGAAGATCACGGAGAATCTTGATGCGCTCGAGCGTCTCGACTTCCGAATGCATATACCGGCAGCGCACGCCGACTTCGCTGTAATACTCCGCCAAATCTTCAGCCATGCGCTTGGTAAGGGTAGTCACCAGCACCCGTTCTTTGCGCTCGACGCGCGCGCGAATTTCGTGCAGCAGATCGTCAATTTGACCTTTGACGGAACGCACCTCTACTTCAGGATCGACGAGCCCAGTTGGACGGATGATCTGCTCAATAACGACGCCTGCCGATTTCGTTAATTCATATGGACCGGGAGTAGCAGAAACGTAAATCGCCTGATTGACGCGCGTCTCGAATTCCTCAAATTGCAGCGGGCGATTGTCCATTGCCGAAGGCAGGCGAAATCCGTATTCCACCAGAGTCGTTTTACGTGAGCGATCTCCATGCCACATCGCATGTAACTGCGGAACCGTCTGGTGGGACTCGTCGATAAACAACAGGAAATCGCGTGGCACGTAGTCGAGCAGAGTAGGCGGAGCCTCGCCCGGAAGACGTCCCGAGAAGTGGCGCGAATAATTCTCTATGCCGTGACAGTAGCCGACGGACTTGATCATCTCCAGATCGAAGCGCGTGCGCTGATGAACGCGCTGTGCTTCAACCACTCGTCCCTGCTGCTCCAACTCCTTTTCCCACCACGCCAGCTCTTCCAGAATTGATTCAATCGCGCGTTTCTTGCGATCCGGCTGAAGCACGTAGTGGCTCTTAGGGTAGATTGGAAGACGTGCATACTTCTGCTTCACCGTGCCAAACAGCGGATCAATTTGGGAAAGCGACTCAATCTCGTCGCCGAACAGCTCAATGCGATAAGCCATGTCATCGTAAGTAGGAAAGATCTCGATGACATCGCCGCGCACGCGGAAGGTACCACGGCGGAATTCGGATTCATTGCGATCGTAGAGAATCTCGACCAGGCGCCGCGTGATGTCCTCGCGCTTGATCTTCTGGCCTTTCTCCAAGAACAACAACATCCCGTAATACGCTTCCGGCGATCCAAGTCCATAAATACAGCTCACTGAGGCCACAATGACGCAATCGCGACGCTCAAAAAGGGAACGCGTAGCCGAGAGCCGCAGCTTGTCTAACTCGTCGTTGATCGTCGCTTCTTTTTCGATGTAGATGTCGCCTGACGGAATGTAAGCTTCAGGCTGGTAGTAGTCGTAATACGACACGAAATACTCAACTGCATTGTTGGGAAAAAATTGCTTGAACTCATGATAAAGCTGTGCAGCCAGCGTCTTGTTATGCGCGAGCACGAGCGCCGGCCGATTGAACTTCTCGATAATCTTCGCCATCGTGTAGGTCTTGCCTGAGCCGGTCACTCCGAGCAGCAC
Organism: Terriglobales bacterium; assembly: GCA_035277605.1. GTDB lineage: Bacteria > Acidobacteriota > Terriglobia > Terriglobales > Acidobacteriaceae > Gp1-AA112. The sequence goes on from DATEKE010000291.1 coordinate 18,944, forward strand.
CTGATGCTTCTCTCCGGCGTAAAGGCCGCGCGACAGCTCCTCGATCGCCTTGCCCTGATCGCCTGCTGGCTTGTAATCGCTGACTAGCTTGAAATCCATGAACGGCAGACCTACAGAAAAAAACTTCGACGTGTGAGTATCTCTTCATTCTGACACACACTTGGTCTCAGGCGGGAAATGCGTTCTAAGACCGATTGGGGTCGCTTTTCGGCAAGATCCCGCTAGCGGTTAAGGAAATTGGACGTTTCCCCGCACCTTCAAACAGCTCCTTTCTTGCACTCTGGCGATATGGCTTCATTTCATCACAGCCTTGACTTTTTTCCCGGTGAAGAGTTCCATCCACTGGTAGGGACTATCGACGAGCACGTCCGGAGGCGCCGCCTCGAGCGTGTGAGGAGCAAGACCATACGTGCAGCCCACCGAATAAAGACCCGCATTTTGTGCGGTAAGCACATCCACGTCGGAGTCGCCGATCAGGACCGTTTCGGAAGGCTCGACGTTGGCTTCGCGCAGCAACATGCGCGCGCCAAACGGATCGGGTTTCTTGGTTTCAAAGCTGTTGCCGCCGTACACCTGAAAGAAGAACGGATTCATCGCTAACGCATCAACAATGGCTCGTGAAGGTCCGACCGGCTTATTGCTGAGCACCGCCATCTTGCGTGGGAAAGTGTCAGTCGAGGAAAGAGCGCGCAATGCTTCGAGTACGCCGTCGTAAACGTGGGTGTAGTCGAGCTTATGTTTGCGGTAATAATCCAGGAAAAACTGCAGCGCGACATGCACGAAGTGTTCGTCTTTGGGGTCGCCGAGAGCGCGTCGCACCAGCATGGGAGCGCCATCGCCTATGTACGTGCCGATTACCTCCAGTGGCAATTCGTGACGGCCAAAGTGGCGCAGCATCGCATTGACGGAATTGCCGAGATCCTGGCGAGAATCGACCAATGTTCCGTCGAGATCAAAAATCAGCAGCCGCAGTTTCCTTACGGGAATCTCACGATTGATCTTCATCAGATGCCAGTGTATCTGACGCAAATCGATTCTAAGGATTCGATAGCGGCAGTGATCGTGAGGCTCAGAAGCTCAGCAGCTTAGCAGCTCAGGAGCTAGTCTCCGGCCGAGGAATCTCATCGATTTTCGCCGCAAGGATGAAGTCGCTTTCCGTGAGTCCGTCGATCTTGTGGGTCCAAATCGTGACAGTCACGCGGCCCCAGCGCAGGAGGATGTCGGGATGGTGTCCCTGCTCTTCGGCAATTGCGCCGACCGCTTTTACGAATTCAAGCGCGCTTACGAAATCGGGGAAGTTGTAACTCTTCTCGATATGGTGCTCTTCAACCACTTTCCATCCACGCACCTGCTTCGCCAGATCGGCGAGTTCTTTTCCTTTGAGCGGAGGGACTCCGCCTTTACAGGGAACGCAGCTTTTTTTCGCTAACTCCGGCATTGTGTTTTCCCAAAGTGCAGATAAGTAGAGGTGGTTTGTGCGGCGAGTCTGTTCAGTTGATCCCATCTGTGCTGCAGAATAGATCTAATGCTGATCGAAATGCACTCAGCCACTAATTCAGACTTTGATTATTGCAGATGTCTGTACTTCGGCGAAATGAAGTGGATGATTGATGAATTGCATCTCGATTTAGACGCTCAAGAAAACGGTTTCCGGCAACAATGGAATCCGATGCAGGTGCGTATCATCACGCTTGATGGTTTGGATGTCGGTTGGGTGCAGATCATCAGGCAAGAAGAAGCGCTTTTCGTAGCTCAAATCATTGTCGAACGGCGGTTTCAGCGCAGGGGTGTCGGCACTGAGATAATGAAGCGCTTGATTGCCGATGCTGCACAGATGGGGCTCCCGTTGCTCCTCAGCGTTGTGAAAATCAATCCTGCCGGAAGGCTTTATCATCGATTGGGCTTTCAGATAACACACGAAGATGAGCGAAAGTATTACATGAAGCGCGATATCAATGCAGATAATCACCTCTGAAACCTGGCCGCGTGAACCAAGCTTGAGCCAATTCTGAACTGCCGACATTTATAATCGCTGTTTTGCGCTGTCCTCGCGCATTTCGTGCATGTCTGACCTGCTCACGACAATTCATTCGACCGCGGGCGAGGCTGTATTCACAGGACGCGATAGCGAAGCAGTGAACGCAATCATAAAAAGGAGCACGATGAGCCAGATTCAGGAGATTCGAGCGCGCGAAATTCTCGATTCGCGCGGCAATCCGACGGTGGAATGTGATGTGCTATTGACGAGCGGCACGATGGGACGCGCTGCCGTCCCGAGCGGGGCCTCAACCGGCGAACACGAAGCCGTGGAGTTGCGTGATAACGATCCGCAACACTATCTCGGTAAAGGTGTTCTGAAAGCCGTGGAGAACATTGAGAGCGCAATTGCACCGGCGTTGAGCGGCATGGACGCGAGCGATCAGCGCGTGATCGATGGGACCATGATCGAACTCGACGGCACTCCCAATAAGGGACAACTCGGAGCTAACGCGATTCTCGCTGTTTCAATGGCGTGTGCACGCGCATCCGCAAACGACCTCAAAGTTCCTCTCTACCGGTACCTCGGTGGAGTGAACGCCAACATCTTGCCGGTGCCGATGATGAACATCATCAACGGCGGCGCTCACGCCGATAACAACGTCGATTTTCAGGAATTCATGGCCATGCCGGTCGGCGCGGAAACTTTTGCCGACGCCTTGCGCTGGGGGACAGAAGTCTTTCACACGCTCAAAGGCGTATTAAAGAAACGCGGGTACAACACAGCCGTTGGTGACGAAGGCGGATTTGCTCCTTCGTTGAAATCGAATGTGGAAGCCATTGAGGTGATCCTGGAAGCGATCGAGAAGGCGGGCTACGCAGCAGGCGAGCAGATTGCCATTGCTTTGGATCCGGCAGTGAGCGAGTTGTACAGCGATGGTAAGTACGTCTTTAAGAAGTCGGACAAAAGCACTAAGGATTCCACGCAAATGGTGCGCTTCTGGTCTGACTGGGTAAAGAAATATCCAATTGTCTCCATTGAAGACGCATTAGCTGAAGATGATTGGGAAGGTTGGAAGGCGCTGACGGAAGAAATCGGCGACACCGTGCAACTCGTCGGCGATGATCTTTTTGTTACCAATACGGAACGACTGCAACGCGGGATCGATGAGGGCTGCGCGAACAGCATTCTGATCAAGGTGAACCAAATCGGAACCGTGACGGAAACGCTGGAAGCCATCGAACTTGCACGTCGCAACGGCTACACGGCGATCATCAGCCATCGATCCGGCGAGACAGAAGACACGTTCATTGCCGATCTCTCGGTGGCGACAGGTGTGGGACAGATTAAAACCGGTTCGGCATCCCGCACTGATCGAATTGCGAAGTACAACCAGTTGCTCCGCATTGAAGAAGAGCTCGGACGCGCCGCGGGATTCCTCGGCATTGAGGCGCTCAATTATCACGGCGAACTTGGAAAGAAAGCAGGAGCGGCTTAGCGCTCTAGAGGATGTTTGTATGAAGCACTTGTTTGCGATTTGCGTTCTGATTCTGGCTGGTTCCATTACTGCTGCCGCCCAGGCTCCTGCTCCAAATCCGACAGCGCAGGTGTCCCCGCAAACTGACGCAGAACGCGCTGCCAAGCGTGCTGAAATTCGCAAGCTGATCGAGCTCACAGGAGCAGCCAACATTTCCGCCGACGCTCTGCAGAAGATGATCGAACCTTTGAAAGCCAGCTATCCACAGGTACCCGAAGAGTTCTGGAACACGTTTATCCATGAAGTGCATTCCGACGAACTGATCGATCTTGTAATCCCGATCTACGACAAGTACTACACGCGCGACGAGATTCAGGAGTTGACACGCTTCTATCAATCTCCTGTCGGCCAGAAGACGATCAAAGTCTTGCCCAAACTTTCTGCTGAAGCCATTGACGCCGGCCAGGAGTGGGGGCGCATGGTCGCCGACCGCGCGATGCGCAAGCTTCGCGAAAAGGGCTACGACAAAACATCTTCGAACGTTGCGGATCACTTACCCACCGGACAATAATTCCCGAAATGAAAAATACTCCCCTGGTTCTTACGATCCTCGACGGTTGGGGATATCGCGCTGAAACCAAAGCCAACGCCATTGCTCTTGCGCGCAAGCCGAATTACGACGCTCTGCTGCGCGAGTTTCCCAACACGCTCGTACACACCAGCGGCCGCTACGTTGGTCTGCCAACTGGACAGATGGGCAACAGCGAAGTCGGCCATTTGAACATCGGCGCGGGCCGCGTCGTTTACATGGATATCACCAAGATCGACGTGATGATCGAAAACGGAGAGTTTTTCTCAAACCCCACTTTGCTTTCGGCGATGAAGAACGCGCGCTCGGGCGGGCGCCGCCTGCACATCTTCGGCCTGCTGTCGGATGGGGGAGTGCATTCGCACCAGAATCATCTTTATGCGCTGCTGCGGATGGCCAAACAAAACGGAGTCGATCGCGTGTTCGTTCATGCCTTTATGGACGGGCGAGATACTCTGCCCACCAGCGGCGCCGGCTATCTGGAACAGCTTCAGCAGAAGATGCGCGAACTTGGCTGCGGACACGTCGCAAGCGTGAGCGGACGCTACTACGCAATGGATCGCGACAAGCGTTGGGAGCGCGAGCGCAAAGCCTACGACGCGATGGTCAACGGTAAAGCTGAAGGCGGAACTTACATCGACGCGGTGCGAGGAGTGAAGGAATCCTATAACCGCGACGTGACTGACGAGTTCATCGTGCCGTTTGTCTGCGTGGACAATCGCGGCGAGCCGCTTGGCACCATTCGTGACGATGATAG
>DATEKE010000292.1:0-3259 GCA_035277605.1 Terriglobales bacterium
TCCCAGCCGGCGATCTTCCGTCCGGCGGCAAATGCCTTCTCAACTGTTTCCGAGCCTAGTTTGCGCGCATCGCGCACGATGGAAAAGATCTCGCGCTGACGGTCGCTTGGATTCTTGCCGATGAAACCGGTCCAGGTGATGTCGTAGAAGCAGGCATCACGATCTTTTGTTTTTGCCCATACATCGAGCAGAACAAAATCTCCTTCTTTCATGCGTTCGCTGCGATCGGCGCGCGGCTCGAAATGCGGATCGCCACTGTGAGCGTTCACGCCAACGATCGGGGTATCCTGTGACAGCAGGTTCTCTCTTCGAAAAGCTTCGAGAATCCACTGCGCAATTTCGAATTCGTTGGTGCCGCCATCACGGACGCTCTGTCCGATAACCTTGAACGCCTCGGGAATGATTCTGTCGATTGCATCCCGCGCTGCGTAGTGGCTGGCGATCTGCTCCTCGGTGAGCACCGCCTCGAATTCACTCACCAAATCGCCGGAGCTGAGCACGTTCACGCCGAAGCTGCGCAAAAGCTCAACCGTGCCGGCGTCAACGAGTCCCACATAGGGAATAGCATTTTGGGGGGAGTACTGCATCACCAGCCCGGGATAGGGCTTCACCATCTGTTGCAAGTTTTGCTGAAGTTCCTGCCATGAGGAGTAGCTGCGCTTTGAGCCAGGCAGCGTGTCAAGATGGCCGGCTTCGATGCGGTGCACCAGCTTCACCGGGTCGCCCTTAGCGGGCACAAGATAGAACCAACGGCGGGTGACCATCAGTTCGGGACGCAAGCCGAGGATACGATATGCGATCGGATCACGATGATGGTGATCGTAGAAGAGCCAAGCGTCGAAGTTGCGCTCGCGAAGCGCAGATTGAATACGGGCGAGATTCATGGAGATCATTTTAATCCGGCGCGCTCGGTCTTCTCCGAAGCTCCGTGATTAATTGATTTTTCGCAGAACCAATGCAGAGTTCTTCGACCCGAACGCGATGCAGTTACACACCGCATGCTCGATTTCATGCCTGCGCCCTGCGTCGGGAACATAGTCGAGATCACACTCCGGATCAGGAGTTTCGAGGTTTATGGTGGGAGGAATCTGCGAGTGGTGCATAGCAACGAGGGTGGAGGCAACACCTGCGGCTCCGCACGCACCTTGAGGATGCCCAATTTGGGACTTTAGTGCTGACATCGGAGTGGAGTACGCGCGCTCGCCCAAGGCCAGCTTGAGCGCTCGCGTTTCAATGCGATCGTTAAGCTGTGTCGAGGTACCGTGCAGGTTTACGTAACCGATGTCGCTGGGAGTCACACCGGCTTCGTCCATGGCAAGAGAAATTGCTCGCGCCGGTTCCTCACCGCATTCCGCCAAGCGCACGCGATGAAAGGCTTCGCAGGTAGATCCGTATCCCGCAATCTCGGCATATATGTGCGCTCCTCGTGCGCGGGCGTGTTCGTACTCTTCCAGCACGAACATCCATGAGCCTTCGGCCACAACAAAGCCATCGCGATCTTGAGAGAAAGGCCGCGAACCACGCTGCGGATCGTGATTCCATGAAGGAGTCATGATCTTCATCAGGCAAAAGCCTTTCATGATCCCAGGCGCAAGCGGCACATCGACGCCGCCTGTAAGTAACAGTGGCAGGGTTCCAAATTGGATCTGGCGGAGCGCATAGCCGAGCGCGTCAGTAGAAGAAGTACAGCCAGTCGTGAATACGTGGCTGAAGCCGCGAAAGCCGAAACGCATGCTAACTTCGCTGGACAGCGTTCCCATAGTGCCGCTGGGTATGCTGAACAGGCTCGCCTGCTTTACAGTCCCCTGGAAGTAGTGTCGGTACTGTTCTTCGCTAAACTCCTGCGCTCCGCCTCCGCTGCCCAGCATCACGCCGATGTCGCGCTTCTCGTCCATCGTCATGGATTCAGGATCAAACCCTGCATCCCTAAGCGCTTCGTGAGAGGCGGCAATTGCCAGAGGCACAGCGCGGGAGACGTGCTTACGTTCGCGAGCATCAATCCATGCGAACTCATCGAAATCGGTGATCTCGCCGGCAATCTGCACTGGCAAGTTGCTCGTATCAAAGCGCGAGATGGCTTTTACTCCGCTTTTTCCTGCAAGAATGGCGCGGCAGAATGCGTCCTTTGAGATGCCATTTGGACTCACTACTCCCATACCAGTGATGACGGCGCGCTTTGCCATGAGCTCGGACCCTCAGAGCCGATTGTATGCCGGGGGATCATGCGGTGCCGGGAAGATGCGGATTCAGCGGATCTGGAATAAAGAAATGCAGCGCAGATCGCGGACGTTTACGGATGCCGATTGCTGGAGCACCGCCCTGGAGACTTTCAGTGTGAAGCTGGGACGAGGGCGTGTTTGTACCACTCAACCGTGCGTCGCAATCCCTCTTCGAAGTTGACGGTAGGCTCGTATCCAAAGGATTCTCTAGCACGTGAGACATCCGCCAGCGAGTGCTTGACGTCTCCTGTTCTCGCCTTGGCATAACGCGGCTTTTCCGAGTAGCCGATAATTCCCGCAAGCATGCGGAATGTTTCATTCAGGGAATACCGATCTCCAGTAGCGACATTGAACACCTTGCCGCAGACTTTCTCGGCCGGAGCCGCACACGCCAGAAGATTCGCATTCACTGCATTCTCAACATAGGTGAAGTCTCTACTTTGTTCCCCATCGCCGAAGATCGTGCAGATCTCTCCCGAAAGCATCTGTGAGATGAATCGGGCCAGAACTCCGGAATACTGTGACGTAGGGTCCTGGCGAGGTCCAAATATGTTGAAGTAGCGCAGCGAGACCGTCTCCAGGCCATACACGTTGTAGAACGAGTTCAGGTAAAGCTCGCCCGTCAGCTTCTGCACGGCATAAGGGGAGATCGGATTCGGCGGCATGCTTTCCTGCTTTGGCAAAGTTGGCGTGTCACCGTATGCAGATGAGGACGCAGCATAGACAACTCGTTTGACCTTGGCATCTCGAGCTGCGAGCAGTAGGTTGAGAGTGCCATTGATATTCGCTTGGTGGCTCTTCAGCGGATCCGCTACCGATCTCGGTACAGACGCCAAGGCTGCTTGATGCAGAACATAATCTGCGCCCTGGCACATTTCGCCAACACCCTCGGCGTCCAGAAGGTCGATTTCGCGAAATTCAATCTTCCTCTCCAATCCGGAAAGGTTCTCGCGCTTGCCGGTCTCGAAATTATCGAAACCGCGCACCGTTTCACCCCGGCCGACCAGCTCATGAGCCAGGCTGGATCCGATAAAACCCGC
>DATEKE010000293.1:0-14323 GCA_035277605.1 Terriglobales bacterium
CGGCTGGATTCGCGCCCGGCCCTAACGGGCAGGTTCCGAGGCCGGTGCAGTTTGGATCCATGGCGGCAAGATCTGCCGGACTGAGCTGGATCACATTCCCATTTTGGTCTTGATACTGCATGACGCCCTGCCGCAGGAGAACGCTCGGCACGGTACGGGTGGTCTGCAGCGACTCGCGCGTCCGCTGGCCTTCGTACGTTCCAAAAAAGAACATACGATCTTTAATGATTGGTCCGCCTATAGAGCCACCGTAGGTATTGCGAATCAGTTTTCCCGGCCGGTTTGGTTCGCCTGCTTCGATTTGCGCGCGCTTGTTGAACCAATCGTTGGCTACACCCCACGTATTGCGGTTGTACTCGTATACCGTGCCGTGAAACTGGTTTGTACCGCTCTTCGTCAGCAAGTTGACCTGCGCGCCCGAGGAACGCCCGCTGTCGGCATTGGAGTTCGTGGTGGTAACGCGGAATTCCTGCAAAGAATCCAGAGTCGAGCGCAGCGCTCCCGTAAACGCGAGACCCAGGTTCTGATCGTTATCGTCTATGCCATCGAGAGTGATATTCGACTGATCGCTCCTGGCTCCATTCACCGACCCACCGCGGCTGTCAAAGGACTGATCGACGGAATTTCCTACAAAGGCAACGCCGGGTTGAAGACTTAGAATCCCCACCGGGTCGCGGCCTTCGAGAGGCAGTTCCATGATCTGCGTGGTATTAAACGCATTGCCGATGCTCGCATCCTGCGTGTTGACGGTTGGCGTCTCTCCTTCTACACGAACAACTTCCGTCGCTCCCGGCAAAGGCAATTTCAAATTGACAGTTGCAGGGGTCGCAACCAGCAAGTGCACGGAATCCGCTTTTGCCGAGCTGAAACCAGTTGCGCTGGCGCTGATAGCGTAGGTGCCAGGCACAACTTGCAGAAACTGATATTCGCCCTGGGCGTTGCTCGTCGTTGAACGACTTGCACCGGTCGATACTTCCGTGATCGTGACGCTCGCATTGGGAATCACAGCCCCTTGAGGATCGGAAATCAGCCCTCGAACCGATGTGGTTGATGTCTGCGCAAGCACGAACGGCGAGACCAGGAACAACAGAAAAAATGATAGGGACTTCGCGCGGAGGTGAAACATGCAATGTTCTCCTTGAGGAGTCTTATTTGCGTTGCAAGCAGGCTCGAATCCCCCGCAATGAATACACGCTTCGATCCTGCGCTCCGGGAGGATTCAAGTACGAACGGCGAGCCAATTTACGTTTGCGACAAAGACGTAGTCAAGACCTGCGTGGAGCTTCTCAGCCCTTGTCGATCCCGGACATCCCTCGAAATGAGGAACTCATACCATAAATGTTGGGTCAGAACGGCGTTAGCTGGTGTTTCAAGGTCAATTTGAGATGACAAGTGTGGCACGCCCGGGCCAATTTGCAAGTCAAAACAGCCTGGTTCGCGCCCTGGGCGGACGTCAGTATCCGAAGTGGTAGCGGCGGCTTGTCTCATCGAAACTCATTCCATCTTTTCGGATAGTAAAGAGTGCACGGAATGAGATAGAGAATCGTGCTCCAGATCATCCCCCACCAGAAGAGAGATGACTGAAGCAGCCAGAAAAGGTCCAGTGATGCCTTGCGAGATTACGCTCCATCACCCACGCGCTTCCGACAGGTTCACCCAGGTGCCGTTAGAACCGCGATGCGATAGCCGAGGACGTCACTATAGACCGAATCGGAGCCAGTCCGAGCCGACCTTGCAGCCATTTCGCGGCCCGCAAGCCGCCGTCGGAAATGATTTGCGTTGTACTGTCACCTTCTCCAGCTTCTCCGATCAGAACATGAACCGCCACTCTGTCGCGTCCCGGTCGTTGCGGATCTTGGGGCTCGTCGTTAAAGGGAAAGGTGAAACGGCATTCGGAATCGTGCGGATCACACAATGCCGGCCCAACATACGCGAATCCCCATCTCACAATGCCGCGACCCTCTTTTGTGGTCGGCTTTCCCTCATTGACGATCTTCGTGTGATCCACAATCCAGTGCGCAGCGCAAAGAATGACTGCTCCGTCATGATTCATCGTTCGATCAGTTGGCGGCCAGTTCAATGTCCGTTCTGGGACGATTACTGCGGCTCCTGCCTGAGCCAGGGTGAGTGCGATCGGCAACAGGTCAGCGGCCTTGAGTCCGTTTTGATCAATTTCGGAATGGGAAAAGACAACAGCGCCTTCGACCAATTGTCTGTCCGGTTGGAGGACCGTCGCGGTGTTGCTGCCCCAAGCGCCGCTGAGTGTGACTCGCTCGACGATCACGCTGTTGGAACGATCGACGATCGAAGCGGCGGAAACCGCGCAAGGCTGGTTTTGCGAAAACGCAATAGAACTTACCAGGAAAGCTATGCTTAGTGCAGGCCACAAAACAAATTTTTGTTGCATAGTCGTAAACCCTCAAAGCGGCGGAAGACCTCGATGGGACAGCATCAGCTCACATATTGAATGCCTGATTCACAGGGCTTGCAAACAAAATGTTGGTGCTCGTCCCAGCGGAGCCGGGATTGTGCCAGCGCGTTGGGCAACGGAATTCCAGCCACGGTCTGGCTTAACTTGTCGCGTTCGTCGCGACTGACTCAACCCACGCTGGCAACCTGAGCTGTTGCTTTTTTCCTCAAACTCCCAGCAGCGACTCTGGCCAGAGATCCGCAACGAAAGTTCACGCCACTGGTCTGCGCTGCACAAGGGCTCTGGGCCATGCGTTTTTTTATTGTTTGCTTTGCGTTAATTGTTTCGATTTCGATTTCAGGATGCGAACGCGGCCTTACCAATTCTCAACCTGCTACTGCAACCACGCAGAGCGTATCGCCTCCCAAACCTGCGCTTACATTTTCCATTCAGCCAGACAGGGTCGCGCCGGGAGCTTCGGCCACACTCACATGGAGCACCACAAACGCCACCAGCGTCAGCATCGACAACGGGGTAGGCACGGTTGCCCTGAGTGGTAGTGTCTCCATCGACACGAAGACGTCAGAGACGTTCACTGCAACAGCAACCGGTCCGGGGGGCACGATCCAACGCACGGCGGCTCTGACCGTTCTCGCATTGCCGTCTATCGCCGTAGTTGTTTGTCCCGCGACTGAACCATCGTGCGACGGTAACGCGAGTACTCTGATTCGCAAAAATTCAAGCGCTGTTATTTCATGGCAGGCACAGAACGCAACCTTGGTCAGCATTGACCAGGTACCGAACACGGACTTTGGAATTGAAGATAGCTATGCCACTCCATCGCTATCCCAATCGACGACGTATGTCCTGACCGCTGTCGGGCCGGGTGGAACCGCCTCAGCTCAAGCTACGGTGGACGTCACATCTCACGTTCCGGATCACAACCATGTTGCATTCATTGTGGAGGAGAATCATTCGTACTCCCAGGTGATCGGCAATCCACAAATGCCTTTTATAAATTGCCTGGTGGAGAAGGGCGCGATTGCTACGGAATACTTTGCGAACACGCATGGATCGTTGCGAGATTACTTTGAATTAACTGCAGGCAAATTCCTGGTTTCGGGCGGGGACTTCAACGGCAGCGTTACGGCGGATGAGATTGCGGCTCACCTGATCAAGGAGGGTAAAACCTGGAAGTCTTATGCCGAGTCGCTCCCCTGGGTTGGATACACCGGCTACAACGTGTATCCGTACGAAAAAGACCACAATCCATTCGCATATTTCACTGCTATCGCGAATGATTCAGCACAAGCCGCGAATCTTGTGCCCTTCGATCAGTTAGCGGCGGACATCAAGCAGGGCACGCTTCCCAATTTGATCTACATCGCTCCAAACGCTCGACATGATGCGCACGATTGTCCTTCGAGTGCGCCATGCTCGGACGCAGACAAGCTTGCCGCCGCCGATCAATGGCTGCAGGCGAACCTGGCGCCTCTCCTGAACAGCGACCAATTCAACGAGGATGGATTACTGCTCATCACCTTCGATGAAAGCATCGACAGCGACACGGAAGACGGCGGCGGTCACGTAATTCTAGTAGCAGTTGGACCAAAGGTTCGCGTCGGCTACCGATCAAAAAAGTTCTATCAGCACCAAAACACCCTGCGCACAATGTGTGAAGCGCTGGACGTGCGGCGTTGTCCCGGCGATGCCGCAGACGCCGAAAGCATGCTTGATCTGTTTGTGCCCTGAATCCTAGTGCCAGGTATCCCGCCAGCGCGAAAGTGGATGAGGCGAGTTCTCTTCTAAACCGCAGAGCCCATGGTTACTGACTTGTTTCTTGGCAGTTTGTAGTTGATCCCAAATTCCTGGTCCCTCCGGCTTCTTAATCGAGCATCCACACCTCGTGCATAAAAAGAGTGCTGTTCCGATGGAGGAGCCCTCGAGTTTGCGATTCTGAGTGGAAATGAGCCACTCGCAAAACCACAAACACGAGATGCCCAATCGATGGTGCTGGCCCCGCGGAGATGGCGTTGGAACTGCTTAGGCAACCTGCTACATACCTGGTGCAGTGTCGGGCAAAAGCTACACTACGGGACTTTCGAGTCAGCAAAGTTTACCCGCCAGAAAGGCGGCCAGAATAGTTAAGTCCTGTGTTTTGAGTCGGTGCAGGGATGGCAAGGAGGATGCTCTATCCCATGGCAGACGAAGTGGCGCGCAACTGGGACGCTCTTGAGACTTACTCGGCCAGAGGATCTCTTGAGCGTCTCGTTGCATTTAAGCAACTCTTCGGCGCGCAACCCCGCAGCTTACCAGCAATTTCAAACGAGTTCCACTTTTTCCTTCAAGTCCAGTCCAGCACGCCGTAACACGCCTGCCACGACGTCATCATCGAGGCGCGTGGCGTCATATTCCACGCGGACCGTCTGCCGCTCCTCATCGAACTCTATCTTGCGAATGCCGTACACCTCGCGCGCATAGGTGATTGCGCGCAATTCGTTTTCTCCCGGCGGCGTGCCATAGCGAAATACGACGTCGAGCTGGGTCATATGATCGGTCTTGCCTCCTCGGAATTCCCCTATGAGAGTACCAGCATCGCAGCTCCGTCTATTTGACGTATATACCCATTGGGGGTATAAGGTATAGGAAAGCGAGGCAAGATTTTCTGATGAACTACCTTCTGAAGACCGAACCCGGCGCTTACTCTTTCGCCGATCTGCAGCGTGATAAGACAACAATTTGGGACGGCGTCACCAATCCGGTTGCGCTCAAGAACATGCGCAACATGAAGTCCGGAGATCGGCTCGTGATCTATCACACTGGCGACGAGAAGACCGCGGTGGGAACGGCGTCGGTGGTATCTGTCGATCCCTCTGACGCAAAGAATCCGAAAGTACAGATCAAAGCAGGATCGGCGATCGCCAAACCGAGATCGCTGGCTGAGATCAAGCAACAGAAATCATTTGCGGATTCCCCCCTGGTGCGGCAGGGACGCCTTAGTGTAGTCCCGCTCGACGATGCGCAATACAAGTACCTGGCGGGCGAATAGTCGTCATGAAACACAAATCAGAGCACGGTCCCGGCTCAGCCGAGGATCCTGAAATAAAGAAGAACCTGCAGGTTCGCCTGCGCCGCGTGGAAGGCCAGGTGCGCGGTCTTCAGAAAATGGTAGAGGACGAGCGCTACTGTCCGGAGATCCTGGAGCAGATGTCGGCCGTTCACGCCTCCCTCCGCTCCATCGAGCGCGTGCTGTTGCGCGGACACCTCCAGCACTGCGCCACCGAGGCCCTGCGCTCGGGCGACGACAAGAAAGCGCAGCGCACGTATGAGGAGTTGACGGAATTGTTCTACAAGCACTCGCGGTAGAAACCCTAATGGACCGACGCGCGCCCCCGCGCGGGTGTGTTCGCGATTAAGCATCTCAAAACCAAAACCCGGCCGGGGGCGGCCGCAGGTCCTTTTGTCTTGTTCTCACGAGGCCTAGAGCATAGAGAAGACGGATACTGTGATGCACCAGAAAGAGCAAATCACGAGTCGGACGATCGATCCTGTTTGCGGAATGACGGTCGATCCCGAGCGTGCGTCAGCGACGCGCGAGCACGCAGGCAAGCAGTACTTCTTCTGCTGCGCTCATTGCGCTCAGAAGTTCGAAGCAAATCCTCAGCAATATCTCGCGCCGAAACCGAAATCATCCGGCTTGGTTCAGCTAGGACCAGCTCCAGCCAGGCGCGCACCTGGCCCACAACCCGCGCTTTCCCGCGCGACAAAATATTTCTGCCCGATGGATCCGGAAGTTACCTCGGACAAACCGGGTTCCTGTCCCAAATGCGGAATGGCTTTGGAACCCGAGCTTCACCCGGCGACGAAGACCGAGTACTTCTGCCCCATGCATCCGGAGGTCGTTTCGGACAAGCCCGGCTCCTGTCCCATATGCGGAATGGCGCTCGAGCCGCGCATTACCTCGGCGTCAGCTCCGGTAGAAGACGACAGCGAATTTCGCAGCATGGCTTTGCGCTTCTGGATCGGCGTTGCGCTTACCGTGCCGTTGCTGATTATCAGCATGGGAGGCATGCTCAGCTCAGGTTGGCTGCACCACTTTGAAATGTCGCGCGCTTCTGCGTGGCTGCAGCTTGCGCTGGCAACGCCGGTCGTGCTCTGGGGAGGCGCTCCGTTCTTCGAACGCGGATGGAACTCGCTGCGCACGCGCAACCTCAACATGTTCACGCTGATTGCAATGGGCACCGGCGTTGCCTTTCTCTACAGCCTGATCGTGACCGTCCTGCCGTCGGATCTGCTCCCACAGATCGCCCGCGGTTCAGGCCGCGCCGACGTTTATTTCGAAGTCAGTGCGGCGATTACCGTGCTTGTGCTGCTGGGGCAGGTCATGGAACTGCGCGCCCGCAAGCAGACCAGTAGCGCCATTCGCGCGCTGCTCGATCTCACTCCCAAAATGGCCCGACGCGTCGCTCGCGACGGCAGTGAGACCGATGTTCCTCTGGAACAAGTTGTCGCAGGCGATCGCCTGCGCGTGCGCCCGGGCGAGAAGGTCCCGGTGGACGGACGAGTGGAAGACGGCAAGAGCAGCGTCGATGAATCGATGGTCACTGGCGACTCTGTTCCCGTTTCGAAACAAGCAGGAGACAAGGTCATTGGTGGAACGCTGAATACCAATGGCTCTCTGCTCATCGTCGCCGAGCGCGTCGGCAGTGAAACATTGCTGGCGCAGATCGTCGGCATGGTTGCGAGTGCGCAGCGAAGCCGCGCGCCGATTCAGCGTCTCGCAGATCGCGTGGCTGCCATCTTTGTTCCTGCGGTGATCGCTTGCGCGATGGCGGCGTTTTTCGGTTGGCTACTCTTTGGTCCCGAGCCGCGCTTTGCTCATGCGCTGGTGAGCGCGGTGTCAGTGCTGATCATCGCGTGTCCCTGCGCCCTCGGATTAGCGACGCCGATGGCAATCATGGTCGGCACCGGCCAGGGCGCGCGGCACGGAGTTCTGGTGCGCGACGCACGCGCACTGGAATCCATGGAGAAAGTGGACACGCTGGTAGTTGACAAGACCGGCACGCTCACCGAAGGCAAGCCGGAAGTTACGGAAATCCGCGTGACGGGAGAGAAAGAGGCATACTCAGAAGATGACGTGCTGCGGATTGCAGCGAGCGTGGAATTACACAGCGAACATCCGCTGGCAAGCGCTATTGTTCGCGCCGCAAAAAAGAAGAACCTCTCGCTCATTCCCGTCTCCGGCTTCAGTTCCGAACCGGGAAAAGGAGTGACGGCTAAAGTGAGATTTCAAGAGCGAATGCTCAATGTCGCCATTGGCAGTCCCGGCAAAATTGCTGAGAAAGGCGAGCAAAGAAACGCGGAACAATCGAGTCCAGCCACGCCTCAGACCACTGTTCTTGTCGCGCTGGATAGAAATCCCGCAGCAATGATTTCTATTGCCGATCCTATTCGCTCATCGACACCGCAGGTCGTGAAGAGCTTGCGTGATGCCGGAATCGATCTGCTAATGGCGACCGGCGACAACCGCGCTGTAGCCGAAAACGTCGCTCGGCAAGTTGGCATCGAGCAAATCGAGGCCGGCGTGTTACCGGCGCGCAAGGCTGAACTAGTACGCGAGCTGCAAAACCGCGGCAGACGCGTAGCCATGGCCGGCGATGGCATCAACGACGCACCCGCGCTCGCGCAAGCTGATGTCGGCATCGCCATGGGCACCGGAACCGATGTTGCCCTCGAGAGTGGCGACATTGCCCTGCTGAAAGGCGACCTGCGCGGCATCATGCGCGCCCGCAAGCTCAGCGCAGCCACAATGCGCAGCATCCGCCAGAATCTATTCTTTGCTTTTGTCTACAATGCTGCCGGTATTCCACTTGCTGCAGGCGTTCTGTATCCGTTATTCCACACGACCTTGAATCCGATCTTCGCTGCCGCAGCCATGAGCCTGAGTTCTGTTTCGGTCATCGCAAATTCACTGCGATTGCGGAACGTCAGCCTTTGACGGGCAACAGAGCAGAAGTTCTTTATCCGTCCCCGTTCTGGCGGAAGTGATCCTCCGCGCACTCACCCTTTGACCAGCCGTACGTCTGATTGCAGAAGCATTCTTTTGCGACCATAATGCACGCCATCACGCATTCCGGAGCAGCCCCCGACATACATTGGAGACCAGCTTGTCATGAGCGTTGATCATCCCAGCACCGCCAGCAACAAAGATGATTCCCGCAAACCGGCGGCCAACACCGAACGCGTCTGGGAAGGCCGTTCGTTTTCCTGGCTCGAAGATGCAGGACGCGATTTTCGTTTCGCCCTGCGCTCGCTCGCGAAGGTACCGAGCTTCGCCGTGATTGCGGTGCTGGTAATCGCGGTTGGCATTGGCGCGAACACCGCGGTGTTTTCGGTGATCAACACCGTGTTGCTGAAGCCGCTGAGCTATCCCGATCCGCAGTCGCTGGTAATGCTCATGAACACTGGCCCGCAGGGATCTTTTCCCGGCGCCAATGTTCCGAAATTCAACATCTGGCATCAGCAAACGAGCATCTTCGACGCGGTCGCCGCTTTCGATGAGGCCGGCGCTGGACTCAATCTGACCGGCGGCAGCGATCCTGAACAACTGGAAGCAGTACATGTAACTCAAGACTACTTTCGTCTTTTTGGCGCGCCGATTCTCAATGGCCGTGCATTTACTGCTGCGGAAGATAGCCCCAATGGTGGTCGCGTAACTGTCCTTAGTTATGGATTGTGGAAACGACGCTTCGGCGCGAATCCTGGCATCGTGGGCACCAACATTCAGCTCGACGGCCAGCCATATCTGGTCGTCGGCGTTGTTGGACCAAAGTTCGAGACCGAAACTCCCACAGACCTTTGGTTGCCATATCAATTCGACCTCAACTCGCGCGACATGGCGCATTATTTCCGCGTAGCGGCGCGATTGAAACCAGGCGTCACCGTGGAGATGGCAAACGCCGAGCTAAAGCTGGCGGCCGATCAATTTCGCCGAACTTATCCCGGCGGATTAGGACCAAAGGGCAGTTTCGGTGTCGAGAAACTGCAGGATGTCATGGTTGGTGACACGCGTCTCTCGCTGCTCGTTCTGCTCGGCGCGGTCACCTTCGTGCTGCTGATCGCATGCGCGAACGTCGCCAACCTCCTTCTGATTCGTGCGACTGCGCGTCAGCGCGAACTAGCTACGCGGGCCGCGTTAGGCGCGGACCGCGGCCACATCATCCGTCAGTTGCTCACCGAGAGTTTGGCTATTTCCCTTTTGGGAGGATTCTTCGGGCTCATCCTCGGCTTCGTCGGCGTGCGTCTGCTGCTGGCCGTCAGCCCCGGAGGCATTCCTCGCATCGGACCCGACGGCTCAGCAGTGAACCTCGATCTCAACGTCCTGCTGTTCACATTCGGCGTTTCCGTGCTCACCGGCATTCTCTTCGGCCTCTTCCCTGCTATCGGCACTTCGCGCATCAACTTGGCAAGCGCGCTCAAGGAAAGCAGCAGTCAGGCAGGAGTGGGACTGCGTACCGGCAAAGTGCGTTCCATATTGGTAATCGGCGAAGTTGCGCTCGCGCTGGTGCTGGTGGTCGGAGCCGGTCTGCTGATTCGCACGTTCATGAAGCTGCAGGCAGTCGATCCTGGCTTCGACACGCACAACGTGCTGACCATGGCGATGTCGCTCAGCGGTGAGCGCTTCCAGAAGACAGCCGGCGTTGCACAGATTGTTCGCGATGGCACCGAGCGTCTGCTGAATGTTCCCGGCGTGAGCACCGCCGCGGCAGCCTGCTGCCTGCCGCTTGAAGGCGGGTTCGGACTGCCATTCGACATTGTGGGCCGCCCAAAAGGTAAGGATCCTAACAGCGGCGGCGCCGGCTACACGCCGATCTCGTGGAGCTACTTCGATGCTTTCAAAGTTCCCATCGTGCGCGGACGCAGCTTCACCGAACACGACGACGGCTCGGCGCCGGGCGTCGTAATCATCAACGAAGCGATGGCGAAAAAGTTTTGGCCAAATAGCGATCCGCTGAACGACCGTCTCCTGATCGGTGCCAATATGGGACCAGTATTCGGCGAACCGGCGCGTCAGATCGTCGGCGTCGCAGGCGACATGCGCGGCAACGGCCTCGATCGCAATCCCGCGCCGACCATGTATATTCCGATCGCGCAGATGCCGGACAAAGTCACCGCGCTCAACTCGCGCATCACACCACTATGGTGGATCGTGCGCAGCCCGCAGGAGCCTCATCCGCTGGCTAAGGCGATCGCCATCGCACTGCGCGACGCCAGCGGCGGCCTTCCCATCGCTCACATTCGCAGCATGGATGAGATCGTCGTCACTACGACTTCCCGCCAGCGCTTCAACATGCTTCTACTCACCATCTTCGGGGCGTCGGCGCTGCTGGTTGCGGCGATCGGAATCTACGGACTGATGGCTTACTCCGTGCAGCACCGTACGCAGGAGCTCGGCATCCGCATGGCTCTCGGGGCGCAAACATCGACCATCCGTAATATGGTCATCCGGCAGGGCATGCTTCTGGCAGGGATAGGAATAGTAATTGGAATTGCCGGAGCTCTGTGGCTCACGCATTTCCTCGCGAGCCTGCTCTTCGGCGTGAAAGCCCTCGATCTCGCGGCGTTTGTGATCACGCTGCTTTTGTTGAGTGCAGTCGCGTTTGTAGCCGTATGGTTCCCTGCACGACGAGCTACGAAGGTAAGCCCTATGACTGCCTTGCGGTTTGAATGACGCAAAGGCGCCGGCACTGGCAGGGGCAGAACTTGCGGCACGAAAAACGCGACAGAACCGCCGCCGGTGGGCCGGAGATGACCGAATGGCCAGCTTCGGGTCACACGATGCTGATCGAGATCTCGAAACGCGCAGCCGCTAAACACGCGGCTGCCCCACCGCCTACTGGCGGCGGTTCCGTTCGCTGTCCGCGCCCATGTGGCAACTCGCAACTGCAATTCAGCAACTCAGGAGCTAAGGGTTGTGCTTGTGAGGTCCTGTGTTTACGCGCGCTTGCTTCGTCTTCGTCTGGCTTTGCTGTGTTTCTACGTTTGTCCTGGCAGATCAAATCACGCTGAAGAATGGAGATCGGCTCACCGGCACGATCACCACTGCCGATAGCACGAGTCTGAATCTCAAGACCGATTACGCCGGCGATCTCACCATTAAGTGGGACGCCATCCAGTCCATCTCCTCCGACCAGCCGCTGTATGTCACGCCGAAGAGCGGTTCAGTGGTCGTGGGCCCGGTCACAACTTCGGATGGCAAGCTTCAGGTTGCTACCTCGACAGGCGGCACCGTCAGCGTCGATAAAGACGCGGTGAAGAACGTGCGTTCCGAATCGGAACAGCGAGCCTATGGCGCCTGGGGAGGCTTTCTCGATTCCGGCCTGAGCCTCTCGCGCGGAAACTCCGACACTACGAACTTCACCATCGGCGCCAACGCCACGCGCATCACCGACAAGAACAAGGCCAGCGCCTTCATCAACTCGATTTACTCTTCCGGCACGACCAACGGAGTCTCGCTCACCACCGCCAGCGCCATTCACGCTGGCTTACGTTTCGACTTCAATCTGAGCGACAGGACATTCGCGTTTGCCTTCACCGACTTCGACCATGATCGCTTCCAGCAACTCGATCTGCGCAACGTACTCGGCGGCGGCATTGGCTATCACATGGTCAAGACCGACATCACTAACTTCGATATCTTCGCCGGCGGATCGCTGAACCAGGAGTACTTCTCCACGCTAACGCGGCGCTCCGGTGAAGCGCTGCTCGGCGAGTCATTCGATCACAAACTTTCGAGCGCCTTTTCGGTGAAGGAGCGCCTCGAGTTCTATCCTGACCTGAGCAGCATGGGAGACTACCGCGTCGTCTTCGACACCGCCGCAATTACCAAGCTCAGCAAATTCCTGAGCTGGCAAGTGGACGCAAGTGACCGCTACATCACCGATCCGGTAAATGGACTCAAAGGCAATGATCTGTTGTTCACCACAGGAATCCGCGTGGCGTTCGGAGCGAATAAGGGACTGTAGTCAACCTCGCATCGTAGTCGTTAATCCTGCGAGGAAAGCGACCGACCGGTTCAGCGATGCGAAGATCGATCGCGTCGTGCGCTTGGATATGAGAAGCGAGTTCTATTCTGTACCATGTTCGGGGAACCTACTCATCGATCATGCGAAACAGAACTTGCGTTTTGACAATGCCTCGTTTGCTCCTCGCTTTGGTGTTCCTCTCCAGCGTCTTCACCGTCGCTCAAACAGCTTCGATTCCAGGAAATCTCGCCGACGACGCGCGCGCGTTCGTCGAGACGCCCGCTGTCGCCGGCTATGAGCAGCCATTAGCCACCGCAATCGCAGCCAGGCTGAAGACGTTTTCTCCGCGCGTCGATAACCAGGGCAATGTTGTTTTCACTTTAGGAACGGGCGCTCCTCATCGTTTGATCGTTACTGCGATCGACGAGCCCGGATTCGTGGCGAGCGGCATTACATCCGATGGCTACGTGACGGTGCAACGATTGCCGCAGTTGGGCAGTCTTCCGCTTTTCAACGAGCTGTACTCCGCGCAGCCGGTGAAGATCGGCACTCGCCAACACTCATGGATCAATGGATCAGTGGCAGGTCTCTCCATCCATCTCGAACCGCAGCGGCAGCACTCGCCATCGCCTGCTGATCTCGACAACATTTACATCGATGTCGGCGCGAGCAGCGAGGCCGAAGCCCGCTCCGCCGGAGTCGATCTTCTGAATCCGATCGCTATCGATCGCAAGTTTTACCAGATGGGCAACGGAGAATGGACGGCTCCAGCCATCGGAGACCGATTCGGCGCCACCGCTCTACTAGAAGTCATTCGCAACCTGGATCGCGCCAAGCTCACAGGATCAGTGACCTTCGCGTTCGTCACGCAGCAGTGGCTGGGCGCGCGCGGACTGCAGCGCGTGATCCACGAAACCAATCCCGATGAACTTATTTATATCGGGCGCCGTATGCGAGCGCCGGCAATTCCCGGACAGCGCGGGGAGACTCCGTCGTTCCAGCATCGGCCTGGCGACGGCGTGCTCCTCGCCGGCGAAAGCTCCGAGAACGATGCCACCGGCCTGGCCGCGGAACTTACAAAGCTCGCCGCCGAACACCAGATCAAAATCACTACGGACTATTCCGCGCCGCTGCTGCCGCGAGGCGGCTACATGCTGCAACCGAAATTGCCGGAGCGAACTGCGCATCTTGCGGTTGCCACCGAGTGGCCATCGACTCCGGCCGAGATCCTGCAATCAGCCGACGTCGTCTCATTGGCATCGCTGATCGATGTGTATCTCGGCACCACGCCTCAGATTCACGCGCAACCCGCACCCACGCTGCCCGAACCGCCTGCTCCCGTTCGCCCGCAGACAACTCCCGCAGTCGAGCGAGTTCTGCGTGAGCTGGTCGAGACCTACGGCCCCAGCGAGCACGAACAAAATGTGCGTGCCGCCGTCACCCAACTCCTGCCACCCTGGGCCAAGCCGGTTACGGACGATGCCGGAAACCTGGTCGTACATCTTCCGTCGTCGTCTCCCAATCCGGCACAGAAGATCGTCGTCGTCGCCCACATGGACGAGATTGGCTACGAAGTTCGTTCTGTCCTCGATGATGGCCGACTCGAGCTGAAGGAAGAAGGCACGGGCGTGCTCGCGTATTTTCTCGGTCACGCTGCGCTGGTGCATTCGTCGAACGGCATGCATCCCGGCGTGCTGGAACTTCCCGACGAATGGGACAAGCCTGACTTCCAGTGGCCGCGTGGCCGCAATCAAATCTTTCACATGGACGTCGGCGCAAGGAGCCCCGATCAGGTGGCGCAACTGGGAATCAAAGTGGGAGACTTCGTCACCATTCCCAAGAGCTACCGCAAGCTGTTCGGCACGCGCGCAAGTGCGCGAGCTTTGGA
>DATEKE010000294.1:0-5992 GCA_035277605.1 Terriglobales bacterium
GCTGCCGGGTCAATAAGAAGCTCGTCTTGCCCATCGACACCCTGACGCTTGTAAATACACGGCTGCTCTTGGTGTGGCAGCCGTTTTCGGAAGTAGTAAGTCTCGCCAATCTTCTGCACCGAATCATAGTTCTCAACGGTCAGAAACTGGCGAACGCGCTCGCGAACTTGTGCGCGCCCAGCGATATTGTCGAGATAAGAACGAGCGTAACCTGTTTGTGACTCAAGCCACCTGCGCGTGCGTGGAGAATCGTGCTCCTCCAGCCAGCGATAAGGATCGACAACAGCCACTCCGTGGAGGATGTCAGTTACGGGCTCGACCGGCGTGATTGGAGGATGGGAGATCAATTCGGGCACGGTTCGCTCCTCACCAAAAGATGGCACGCATCTGAATGCATACGCCGCGTCAGGCTGCGAAAATAGCCTGCGAGGGTTGGATTCTGGGCAGGGTCAACCGATCGCCACGAATCTGTGGCGACGGCATAGGCGAAAACTGCGAGAATACGTGCGAGCGATAAGCCTTCCTTGAGTTCCTTCGCAGCATAGAAGCAGCGCCACGGTCGGAGATATGCGGTGGTCAAACGGTTTGCGGCTAGAGCATTGCCGCTGCAAGTTCGTGCCAGATGTTCAATGAGATAGTGAAGGGGCAATAGCGGATGGATGACGCAGCCCTCTGCCCAGTCGAGAAAGACGCAGCCATTGCGCGAGATCAAGATATTGCCGGGATTCAGGTCGACATGACCGACGGTATCGGGAAGACCCATTCGTTCCAAACCTCGACAACAAGCGCGAAGCGCTTCACCCAGTGATGCGAGATCAAAACCGCTAAGAGGTGCCGGCCTCGCCTTTTGTTGTACTGCCATGAAATCGCTCACGCGCGCGAGGAACGGATTGATCTTCTCCGCGAGTGTCGGAATTCGAAGATCTTTGAATTGCGAGTGGAGAAGTTCTCCAACTCGTGGGATAGAGGCGATCTGAAGTTCGGCAAATTCTTCCGCGGCATGCTCCCACATGGATAACTGTTTGGTCTCGGCGAGCGAGTCGCCGATGACTTCCTGCAAAAGCCAACCGTTCCATTCCTCGTGGATGGCGAGAATGATGGGAAGGTCTGCCGGAAATAGGCGCGCCAGTGTGGTAGTGACGCATAGTTCCCGAGTGTTTGGCTCTCCCGTGGCTTTAAACCACACCGCAACACGATTCGTTTCCATCCGAATCAGGCTGAACGTCGGACTCGCGTTGAGTTGGTCGAAACGGCCAGTCAACTTGAGGTTCCATGGGTCGATATGTGCTTGGGTCCATTCGAAAAGTTCCCGAAGCCACCCAGGCTTGGCAAAGTGTCCTCGAGCCGAATTCTTCGCGTAGTCATCCAGTTCGTCGTACGTGGCGCGGATGGTCATCGCAGTGGACTCTTCGACACAGCTTTCTACTCTTGACCGCGAGACCCAGAGCGCCCCAGCCGGAGCCTGATCGTTTTGTCCGACCGACTCCATGACGGCACACTTGAATTGCCTAGGTCGGCCTTGTGCCGACAAGCTGGAAATGAACGAGCAGTAAGCCTCAATTCCCCAGATGGTGCTAGTTGCCGAGGTCAACTGTGGTGCGATCCGTTGGTGTGGTTGAACGTCGACTCGGGGAAGGGCCCAACCGCGGCCCTCGCGCACCAGAAGGAGTTCCGTAGCATCCCGACGAGTCAAAACCAAGAGGTAAGTGTCTGCAGGATGGAGGGTTGGTTGCACGGGAAACTCCGTACTAGACTGCGTCAGTCGTCGGGAGCGACTGCAAAATGTGGTGCTTTTTCAGGCTCTCGATGAACTCGATGACATCCCGACGCACAATTTCCTCGTTCACTCCATAATCGCGACTGATTTCATCGGCGATCCGGGATTCGTCGTATCCCTTCTGCATCAGCCCGAGGACCTTGGCGCCAACAACATTTAGGCAAAACATCTGACCGTGATGAACATCCATCAAAACGCCGCCATCCGCGGTCGTAGTCGCTCGAATCGTGTCGGAAATGCGAAGCATCTGAGCGCCCCATCTAATCAAGTCGCCCGTTGGCTAATCGGAATGTCCCATGACGCCTAGCCAGATTCCAGAAACCCGCCAGATTGTTCGCGAAAGAAACGAGAGGTTCATAGCCGATTGGAAATAAGGGAGATCGGGTAAACACTCACACTCCGCTCTTGCCTTGAGTGTTCGCGTCCAAAACGTCCAAAGACGCTCACGCATTACATAGCAATGGTCTTAGCTGAAAAGAGATGTCGCAGTGTCGAATCTGACGTTCTTAGCACGGATGGTTTGCCGTCTGCGACGACCTCGCCTTGACGCATCACAATCATCCTGTCAATCCAGGCGACAGAGTGAAGGCGGTGAGAAACGACTATCACAGTCGTTTGCGGTAGAAGGGTTCGAATATTTCGGAGAATCTGCTCTTCCGATGCCGGGTCAAGTGAAGAGGTGGTTTCATCAAGCACCAGAATTCGAGGATGCTGCAAAAGGGCTCGTGCGATCGCTACACGTTGCCGCTCGCCGCTCGAAAGATTCGAGGCTGACGGCTCAACCAGAGACTCCAGTGGCCTCGCGAACTCCACCGCCGCTAGAGCCTTGGCGACCTCAGAAAGGGTTGACGTTGGTTTTCCGATTCGGAGGTTCTCGATCAATGATCGATGAAAGAGCATTGGGTGCGTCGGTAGATAGCAGACGGCCGCGCGCAGGCTCTCCAGTTCGATGTGACGGATATCGCGGCCGGCAATGACAATTTCTCCTGCGTCCACGTCATAGAGGCGCGCAACCAGCTTCGCCAATGTACTCTTGCCCGCACCATTGCGTCCGACGATGACGAGCATCTCTCCGCCGTCGATGGTTAACTGTGGAATTCGGATGACGTCGGCCCCTTGCTTATAGCGAAAAGACACATCTCGAAAAACAATCTCAAGGGAGATCTCTACGCTGATTGGCCTCGCGCAGTCGTGTTCGATGACGGTGGGAAGCTTCTCAAGACAACCACGAATTTGGCGGATGCTGGCAAATGTGCGCTGAGCCCGCGAGTACATTTCGACGGCTGCCGCCAGCGGGTCAAACATCTGAGTCAGCAGTGCGTAGAACGCCACAAGAGTCCCGATGCTGAGCGTTCCACGGAAGGTCATCGAACTACTGCCGGCTAGCGTGAGAGCGATAGCAATCGCTATGGCTAGGTTTGAGGCAGCGGAAAAGACGATTCCAGTCCTCCAGAGACCCGCTTGCCTTGAAAGAACTGTCTCGAGAAGTTGAGAGGCGACGCGCTCCTGAGTCTTCGTCTGACCCAATAGCTGTATTTGAACCAGGTTGCTCAAATGCTCCTGCAGAAATCGGCTGAAGCGGCTTTTGGCCGCCTGAATTACGTCTGCTTGACGCGCCATTCTGCTCCGATATCTGTGACGCAGAAGCAGGAATGCCGGAATGATAGGCACGATGGCCACGGCCAAAAGCAGATTGAGGCTTGCCATCGCTGAAAAAGCAACCGCGGTGGCAGTAGCCGCTCGTAAGAGCGAGGGCACAAGGTCTGAACCGAAAAAGGAAATCTCGTCGATGGGCGCTTCGAACGGATAGAGCAAATCGCCGATCGGACTCTGATCGAAATGATCCGCGGAAAGCGTGTCAAAGTGTTGCAGCAAGGCAAGGCGTAGAGCCATGGCGGTGTTTTGCGTCGCGCGAAACGTTAGGTAGCTTCCGCACGTCGAGAGAATGGATCTTGCTTCATAGCTCAGGAAAACCAACCCGATCGCCACAGCAGCGAGACGACCGTTGCGCGTCGGAAGGATCGAGTCGATGAGCCAGCGGATACAGAGCGGCGCAACTAGGCCCAGAAAGCTTGCCGAAGTGAGAAGGAGAAAGCTTCCAACATGTGAACTGAAGTGCGGTCTGATTCGAGGAAACAACCAGCGAAGCTCAGGCGGGATTGAATTCGCCATGCGTGCACGCGCTGTGGCTCACAATGCGGCGACGGGATCAACGTAGAGCAGAAAGTGACAAACGGACACCTTACGTCCAAACCGTTCGCAGAAAGTACTACCCCCTTTCATATCGACGGACTTGCGGCTGGACCTGACGCCCGGGAATTGTCAGGGCTTGTTCGCGATTGAGACAATCTGTCAGCCAATCTTTCTTAGAATCGTCGTAACCTGTCCGACGACCTCCGCGTCAATTTCATTCCTAAAACTCTGCGAGGCGACGTGTCCTCTTGGATAGCCATGAACCTTGAGACTGCCGCCCTCGAGCGTGCAATGGCCACAAATATACGTCCCGTTTCTCCGGAGAACGATGAACAAAGATTCTCGGCAGGCGCTGCCACCGTCTGGTGAAGTCGGTCTCTTTGCTCGCCGATTGATTGAGACGAACGCGGCATCGTGCAACAAGGGGTGAGGTTGCAGCCGGTCGCCTCCGACCCAGAAGACATCGGAGAGCGAAAAATCCTTCAAGCCCGTAAGCGCGTCGAGTGCAAATCGAAGAAAAAGTGGAATTTCTTCCCATTGAGCTAGAAGGGTATTAAGGAATCCGTTCGGGTTTGGCGCTGTATTTTGAATCCGGCCCCGTGCCTTGTGATTAGCGCCAGGAACCCGTCGGCCCATGATTCCGTCTGGCATGAATTCTTGCCCTGCCATTTCAAGCGGCAGCCCGGAAAATTGAAGAAGGCGGTCAAAATTGATGGCGTAAATGAGCGAGAGCGCGATCATTTTCGGAATGTGGCGAGGGGGTTCACGCAACGTTTCGTAATCCGAAAGCGTGCCTGGAGCAATGAAATAATGCTTGTTGGATAGCGAGTCGGCGATCGCGCGGCTGATTGAAGATGCTTCGCGAAAAGAAAGCCCCGCGTTCATACGGGATTTGACCAGCAGGTTCCCGAGGCTGGTCGGTTCGTCAAGGAATTCCTCGGGCCGTACCTTGTCCTCAGCCTGATCTCCCGCCGTCAAGCAAGTGCTAGAGCTTCGTTGTGCCACGGGACGAATTTCGGCATCAACTGCGCCGAGAACCCTGGCGTTTGTCCCGACCTGTAGCTCCCGCTCGGCACAGGGTCTCTGTGGACAATGGAGGAGGATTCGATTGCCGCCAAGAACGGTGAGCCTGGAACATGTCCAACCGCGGTTATGCTCTACTAAGAAGAAGGGGCCGTCGCGACCGGTTTGAGCGCTCACAAGCTCTTGTTCAGCGCGCCTCCTATCGACTCGAACAATGCTTCCGGGAACGAAATACGGCACCGCATACACATCATTCTCGCCAATGACGAAATATGAGAACCTTCCGTGGGTAGCGAGCAAATCCGCCGCTCTTCTCGCTCTCGCCCATTTCACGATAACGCCCAGAGGAGCGATCGCTGGCGTGGGGCGAGTGAATTCTCTATCAGCAAACCAAGGCACCCAATCCTCAGAGGCATGCGAGATTGAATCGAGAATTGTTGTCCATCTTCTGGTAATCCTCAGTTGAAACCCAAGAATCGGATCCAAATCATACCCAAGCACCGCCAACCAATCGGAGAAGCAAAAGTTGGTGAGATGACTTAAGGCGAGCACCTGATGGATTGTGGCGATCGATTGGCTGCGTGCCAGGCGGCGGTACCAGTTATGAGGAATGTAGAAGGGCGAATATCGACCGAAAACCGCCGCGGTTTTCTGTGAGACGCTGTGAAGCGTCAAGCTTCGATATGCGAGGCTCTCTCGCAGTTGCTCGACCCTGTCCATGAGTGCGCACCGATTGAGCCTGATATATCGGGTGGCCTGTCACAAAAGGAGAGAATCACATCGCTGGCCGCAATTGCGACCAACCGGCGAATTCTTCGCACAAGCCGGCACATTCGTTGTATGAGTGAGCGAAGGCTCACGTAGCTGGACATGCAACGGCTACGGGCGTAGGATTCCCGCCAATGGCGGCTCGCAAGCCCAGTCCGAGTGCCGGAGAAAAGCTCAGGGAGTACCGCGAACGCCTGGGGTTAACCACACGCGACGTAGAAGCTCGGAGTC
>DATEKE010000295.1:0-15977 GCA_035277605.1 Terriglobales bacterium
CTCGGGGCGCGGCGTCAAGTCATTCCCGCGTTCTCGTGGCAGATGCTCTGCGCCCTGCTCGGCATAGGACTTGTGTCGGGAGGCGCCGCAGCGCTGAATCAGGTAATCGAGCGCGAAGCCGACGCGCAGATGCGGCGCACGCAATGGCGTCCCATTCCGGGAAAGCGGATGGGCGTTGCCGAAGCGGTAACAATTGGCGTTCTTTGCATTCTTGGCGGAGCCGCCTATCTCGCGGTAACAACGAATGTTCTGACAGGCGTTCTTAGCGCGCTTACCGCATCAGCATACGTCGGAGTGTACACGCCTCTGAAAAAATACTCGCCGCTATGCACGACCTTCGGCGCACTTCCTGGAGCAATGCCTCCGCTGCTCGGCTGGACTGCGGCTCGCGGCCGTGTTGAATGGGAAGCGCTGGTTCTATTTGCGATTTTGTTCCTCTGGCAATTCCCGCACTTCCACGCGATCTCCTGGATGTATCGCGAAGACTATCGGCGCGCCGGCATTCGCATGTTGCCTGTCGTCGAAGAGGATGGGCGCTCAACGGTTCGAGAAGTCCTTGCGTACTCAATGATGCTGGTGCCGGTCAGCCTCTTCCCCGGTTATCTGCACATGGTGGGCAAAACGTACATCATCGGCGCGCTCATCTTCTCGCTCGCGTTTCTCTACTATTCAATCCGCTTTTCGCGAGTGCTCTCCGGACTGGCTGCAGCCGACTCGCGCAAACTCGCGCGCTCACTGCTTCGAGCGAGTGTGCTTTATCTTCCTGCACTATTTGTGCTGATGATGATCAGCGCGAGGTTTACTCCCGTTCAATGAGTAGTCGTACCCACTCCGCTGTGCTCAGCCATGAGGAAGAACCTTCGGTCAGCCGCAACGCCGCCATCGAAGTCAACGAGCTCGGGCACCGCTATGGCGATCGCGTAGCGCTCGACGGCATTTCTTTCAATGTTCGTCCTGCGGAGATCTTCGGACTACTTGGTCCAAACGGCAGCGGCAAGACGACGCTGTTTCGGATTCTCAGCACGCTGATGGTTCCGAGCGCCGGGAGCGCGCTGATTGCCGGCTTTGATCCGGCAAAGCAGCCGAATCCGGTTCGCAGGCGTATCGGCGTCGTGGCCCAGGCTCAGAGCGTGGATGTAAAGCTGACAGCGCACGAGAACCTGATGCATCAGGGACATCTCTACGGACTAAGCGGCGCCCGCCTGAAGCAACGCATTGCCGAGATGCTGGAGCGCGTTGCTCTTGCCGATCGCGCTGACGACTTGGTCGAGACCTTTTCTGGAGGAATGCAGCGCCGCGTCGAGTTGGCGAAAGGACTTATGCACAGCCCCGCGATTCTGCTGCTCGACGAACCCACAACGGGACTCGATCCGGGTGCGCGTCGTGACCTTTGGCTCTATCTTGATTCGTTGCGCGCGCAGGAAGGCGTGACGGTCCTCGTGACAACTCACCTCATGGAAGAAGCTGAGCGTTGTGATCGCCTGGCGATTCTCAGCCACGGCAAAGTCGTCGCGTTGGGCACGCCTGCGGAATTGAAGTCAGAAATCGGTGGCGACGTGATTCAGTTCGAAGCCGACGATCCCGAGGCTCTGGCCGAGCGCATTCATCGGCGATTCGGAATTATCTGCTCGGTCGAAGAAAACACGGTTCGTCTGGAGCGCGCCCAAGGACATCGCTTCGCTGCCGAGGTGATGGAAGTCTTCGCCAGCGAGATTCAGTCGGTGAACATTAGCCGTCCGACCTTGGAAGACGTATTCGTAAATCGCACCGGTCATCGTTTTTGGAACGAAAGTCAGAACCGTCCGCGGTAGCGGATGGGTGAGTAATTTAATGGCGCAAACTGCAACTATTCCGGCAATAAGCGCGATTGAGCACATCAATCCTCTGCTGCCAATCGTCTCCCTATGGCGGCGGGAGATCGTTCGCTTTTACCGGCAGAAGAGCCGGGTGATCGGCGTCATTCTGTCTCCGCTCCTCTTCTGGCTCGTGATTGGCTCAGGCTTCGGCAGCTCGTTCCGCTCGGGGCCAGGCGAACAACATTATCTGCAGTACTTCTTTCCCGGCGCGCTGCTGATGATCGTACTGTTCACGTCAATTTTCACGATGATGTCGGTGATTGAGGATCGCGACCGGGGATTTCTTTCTTCAGTTCTGGTCGCGCCGGTCTCGCGAACGGCGATTGTGATGGGCAAGGTTCTTGGCGGCACGACGCTTTCGGCGGTTCAAGGACTCGTGTTCTTGGTGTTCGCGCCCGCGGTAGGCGTTCATTTCACGATCGGCGATTTTTTCATCGTGGTAGTTTCTGTGTTCCTGATGGCATTTGCGCTTACCGCTTTGGGATTTGCGCTCGCGTGGCGGATGGAATCAGCGCAGGCGTTTCATGCGATTGTGAACTTATTTCTGATTCCGCTGTGGCTGCTGTCCGGTGCACTCTTCCCTGCTAGCGGCGCATCGGGGTGGATTCGGTGGGTGATGCGCGTGAATCCACTCACGTACGGCCTTGATTCACTGCGCACGGCGCTCTTTCCTGCTACGGCGGCGATGAATCTGTTTTCCGTGAGCACTTCGCTGGCAATCCTGGCGATCTTTACTGCAGCAATTTTTGGCGCGGCGTTCATGATGGTGAATCGGCGTACTACGCAGCCTTCGGCTTAGAACCGAGAGCGAACACGAAGGTCACGAAGGTTGAAAGAAGAGGTCACGGAAAAATTCTCTTTGTGACCTCTTCTTTCAACCTTTGTGACCTTCGTGTTCGCCGTTCCCCATGCAGATCGACTACCGCATCTTTCCTCCCATCGACGCTACTCTGAACGGCATCACCGCCGTGCTGCTGGCCATTGGGCACAACTTCATCAAGCGCGGACAGGTTCTGAAGCACCGCGCGACGATGATCACGGCCTTCGTCACGTCGTGCCTCTTTCTCGGCTGTTATCTCTACTACCATGCGCACGTCGGCTCAGTTCATTTTCGCGGCCAAGGATGGTCGCGACCTGTCTATCTCTTGATTCTGATTTCGCACACGATTCTTGCCACACTTGTCGTGCCGCTAGTTGTGATCACTCTTACCCTCGGGCTCTGGAGCAAGTTTGAAACCCATCGGCGAATTGCCCGCTGGACCTACCCTATCTGGATGTATGTTTCTGTCACAGGCGTGATCGTCTACCTGATGCTCTACAAACTGTTCGCCTGACGCCATTTGCGGTACTTCCCTTATTCCAAAGAGCTAAGCGAATCACCTAGAAGTATCTAGGGAATTTTTCCTCCACACCTAGAACCGTCCCCCGATATAGCCAGAGTAGAAGCAAACCTACTGTCATTTCAGTCAGTTGCAATTTTCTCCTCTGAAGGGGTTCAGGTGGATTTCACTTCTAAGGTTTTCGTTAAATTCAGCGTGGCTGCTCTGGCCATCGTTTCGATCGTCGGTTGTGGTTCAGGCGGAGCCAAGCCGTTCTCGAACAGCGCCGCAGTCGCAGGCAGCAACATCGGCTCGACCACGAGCTCCAGCGCGAGCACAGGGAGCGCTCCTTCGAGCACGAGTGCCTCAAATACTGCCAGCGCACCAGCTCCTGCTCCGAGCAGCGATCCCACTCCTGCGGGAGCGACGGTAATCGGCGGAATTCAGAATCAGCAAGGCTGGCAGCAGTGCGGCGGATGCGGAAACGTTGGCGGTACCGGACAAGGACCCGACTACCACATGACTCAGGGCATCTCGAACCCGAGCCTCAGCGGACGCGCAGCCGACTTCTTCGTGAATGGCGGCCCTGCATACACGGGCGGCTACTACTTCATCGAGCAGCCGACGCTGCCGAATCCGCTCACCTACCTTCGCTATGATTTCGATATGTACATTCCTGGCCAGTACGCGAACGCTCCGCAGGCCATTGAGTTCGAATGCCAGCAGACGGTGAACGGCAACACCTACAATTTCGCCTGGCAGGCCGACTACGACTCGAACGGCTGGCGCGTGTTCAACTACACCACCAAGCAATGGGAGCCGACCGGCATTCCCTTGCAGCGCTTCGCTCCTGACACTTGGCACCACATCGTCTCGACCTACCACATCGCCGGAACGCAAGCCATCCATGACACACTGGTCGTCGATGGACAGACCTACAATGCGAACATCTCGCATGAAGCCACGCAGACTGGCACTCGCCTCGAGTTCACGAACGGTTTCCAAGTCGATCTGAACGCCGCCAGCACGCCGTACCACGTGTTTGTGGACAATATGCAGATCACGGTCGCAGACTAAGAACAGCGGCTTCCGGCCACCGGCTACTGGCTATCGGCTTACGAGTTTTTGGCCGGTAGCCGGAAGCGAGCAGCCGATAGCCGACACGCGCTAGCGTGTTATATTGAGCGGACTTCATTCCCTTCCGGAGCGGCCTATGGCAAAAAGCGTAAATAAAGTCATTCTCGTCGGAAACCTCGGCAAAGATCCCGAGGTCAAGTACACCCCCAGCGGCACGGCTGTCGCCAAGTTCTCGCTCGCTACAAACGAAGGCTATAAAGACAAAGCCGGTCAGTGGCAGGATCGCACGGAGTGGCACAACATCGTTGCCTGGCAGCGCCTGGCCGAGATTGTGGGCGAGTACGTAAAGAAAGGATCCAAGGTTTACATCGAGGGCCGTCTCCAAACCAGTTCTTGGGACGACAAAGAAACGGGACAAAAGAAATATAAGACGGAAATTATCGCCAACGAACTCGTACTCCTCGGCGGCCGCGGTGAGGGCGATGCCGAGGGTGGATCGCGCGGATACTCTCGCGGGGCGTCAGCCGGCGGCGGCAACTTCGACCAGAGCCACGGGCATCACGAAGAGCCCGCGCACGCGACTGGAATTCAGGATGAAGACATCCCGTTTTAGGAACAGCCAGCAGTTGAGATGAACGTGATCTGGCTTTCGGTCCGGATGGTCCCATCGACCCTTCCGTCCGTCAGGAGCTTTAAGCGTGATTTCTTCACGCAATGTCATCCCTCGCTCCGCCCGCCATTTTCTAAGGTTGTAACAATTTGATTTTTGCGGAGCGGGGGACCTGCTGTTACCTCTTACGCAAAAAAAGATCCCCTCGACGCAACATCGTTGAGTCGATGGTCCGGGCAATCTCCGCGCGGTCGAAGGGATGGAATTGAATGAGTTACTCTGAGTGCTTCTCGTGGGTACAACCGCCAGTTACGAATCGCGCAGCACAGGATTAGAAGTTCGCATCCTCCAACATCGCGATGCTGAAGCCTTATGGCACATCCGGCTCGAAGCCTTACAACGCGAGCCTCACGCTTTCTCCGAATCAGCAGCCGAGCATCAGGTGCGGAGTATCGAAGAAGTTGCCGCGCGAATGTCTGCAACGGCTGAGAGTTTCGGGTTAGGCGCGTTCTGCGAAGGTCGCCTTATTGGCATTCTTCGCTTCGAACGAGCGCAGCGGGAGAAGAACCGCCATCGCGCCAGCCTTCACTCGGTATATGTGACTCCGGAGTACCGCGGACGCGGAATTGCGCGGGCACTCCTCACCGAAGTTTTGCGGCTTGCGCGCGCACAGCAGGGACTGGAGCAGATCGAGCTCGCCGTCGGCACGGAGCAGTTGGCAGCGAAGAGGCTGTATGAGTCGTTCGGATTCAGTTGCTGCGGGCGAGAACAGCACGCTCTCAAAATGGGAGATCAATACGTCGATTACGACCTGCTAATTCTGCGACTGTAATCTTTCGCAACCCCTGCTCCCTCGGTTTACTCTTATATAACTACGAAAATGGAGTTGAGCCAGGCACAGATTGTCTCGTTAGTGATCGGCGCGAGCTTTGCCGCCGGACTGAACGTCTATGCCATGCTGGCAACGCTCGGATTTCTAGGCCGCTTTCACGTCGTAGATCTTCCGCCTGCGCTCCACACGATCGAGAACCCGTGGATCATCACCGCGGCGGTCGCGATGTTCATCCTGCACTTTTTCGCCGACAAAGTTCCGGCTTTTGATCTGGTCTGGAATGCCCTGCATACCTTCATACGCATTCCGCTAGCGGCGTTGGTAGCCTACGCGGCAACATCTCAGTTGTCGCCGTCGCTGCAGATCGCAAGCACCGCGTTGGCAGCGGTGATCTCTGGCGTGGCACATACCGGCAAGTTCGCAGCACGCGCGGCGGTCACGCCATCGCCTGAGCCGTTCTCGAACATGGCTCTGAGCGCTGGTGAGGACGCCGCATCGATCGGTCTCACATGGTTTGCCACGCGACATCCATATTGGTCTGCGGCGATTGCCATCGTTCTGGTCATAGCGGCAGTCGTGCTCATCCGGATGTTTGCGCGCGCCGCAATGGCTCTTTTCCGCCGCGGGCTCGAGTTCTGGAAGCGTCCACCTGGTCCTGCCATTGCCGGCGAGCTTCCTCCCGCTGCCTGATTTGGGAACACTGCTAGAATCTAAGCAGCCGCAAACTGCATGGGAATTGCATGAGTTCTCACTTCACAGACGTCCAGACCGCTCTGGCCGAGATTCGCGCCGGGCGCATGATCGTTGTCGTTGACGATGAAGATCGTGAGAACGAAGGCGACCTGACCATTGCCGCAGAGTTCGCTACGCCGGAAATCATCAACTTCATGGCCACGCACGGACGCGGCCTCGTGTGTCTTGCACTATCGGAAGAGCGGCTTGACTATCTTCGTCTCGGGATGATGACTCCGCACAATACTTCCCAATATGGAACTGCTTTTACCGAGAGCGTTGACGCGCGGGATGGCGTCACAACAGGGATCTCCGCCTATGATCGCGCACGGACAATTAAAGTTGCTATCGATCCGGCGAGTCGGCCCTCCGATCTGGTAAAGCCTGGGCATACTTTCCCGCTGCGCGCGCGCAAGGGCGGAGTACTGGTTCGTGCAGGACAGACAGAAGCCGCGGTCGATCTCGCGCGCATGGCGGGGCTCATTCCCGCAGGCGTGATCTGCGAAATCATGAAAGAAGACGGCACCATGGCACGCGTGCCGGATTTGATTGAATTTTGCCAGCAACACAACTTGAAGATGCTCACGGTAGCCGAGTTGATCCGCTATCGCATGCAGCACGAGCGGTACATCCACCGCATCGGAGAAGGCGTACTGCCGACTCGGTATGGAGAATTCCGCCTGGTGGCTTACGAATCCGAAGTCGATGGCGGCGAGTCGCACGTAGCTTTGTTGTACGGCGATGCCGGTGAAGGAGATCAGCCGGTGCTGGTGCGCGTCCACTCACATTGTCTGGTCGGCGATGTGTTTGGCACTACGCTGTGCGAATGCCATTCGATCCTCGATCGCTCGATGAAGATGATCGCCGAGGCAGGACGGGGTGCAATCATCTACCTGCATCAGACGGCGAAAGGGTTCAACGTGCGCCAAGTCGAGGAAGGCGCGGCTCTTTCGTTTGCACACGAAAGCCGTGACACCAAGAGCCCTGAACATCAGCGCAGAACGCAGCGCCAGATTGGTTTGGGCGCCCAGATTCTCTCCGATCTCAACCTTCGGCGAATTCGCCTGTTGACGAATCACCCGCGAAGAGTACCGGCATTGGAGGGATTCGGGATAGAGATTATCGAGCAAGTCCCCGTATGGACTGCAACAGTGGCCGCGAGCCAGCGACAGAGCTGAATTCAGTCCGTTGCTACGAAAAAAGCCCCGCAATCGGTTGCGGGGCTTGTCGTTTCAGAATGGAACTTAGTTACTTGGTTACTTGCTTGCGCGGGCCTCTGCGAAGTCGCGGTGAACTTCCGCGAGGAATTCGCGAGCCGGAGCCGGCGTACGTACCTGTCCACTCAGAATCTGCGTGAACGGCACGACTTTGCCGTAGAGGTCGCGCGTAGTGCGATCATCCTGCTTCACTTCGGCGCCGTTGATGTCGATACCGGCAAACAGGCCCTTCGAACGCGAGTAGGTAAGAATCTCGGAGTTGAGCTTCCAATTGGTATCCGCCCCTGCCTTGCGGCCGATTGGACCGGCAGCGGCGCTGGCGTCCACTCCCACTTTGAACTTGCTGGAAAGGAGCTGCTGTGCACCCTTATCGTTCATAACCAGCATGAGAATGTCGGTTGATTGTCCGCCGATCTGGGCTCCCCAACTTCCACCGCCGAGGAATACAGGCGCCGGCGAGCTCCACGCCGCGGCATTATTGGCGGTTCGGCACGTCGCGAAACCGCGGCCATAGTTACCGCCGATTCCGAAGGCTGCCTTCTTTTCGTTCGGAATCACAATGATGCATTTCGCGTGCTCCAGCATCTCGGACGGTACACCTTTGTCGGGTGCCGCCATGATGTCCTTCAACATCGACGTTGCCTCATCGAGACGATCGGCTACCGCTGGATGGTTCTCTTCCAATTTGGTACCGGCAGTCGTGGAGCCGGCATTTTTGTCGCTTTGGCCGAAAGCCACACAGCCAAAAGCAACCAGCAGAAAACTTAAGAATAAACTCTTCATTTGGATATCTCCCTAGTGTCCCCTCAAAGAAACGCGCTCGCGGGCGAGCTTATGTATCTTCTGATGAGCGTAGTATTTCCCGTGTTGCGTCAGGACCATGAAGGTTGGATCGCGTACCAGCAGCTCTCGTCGCAAACAAGATCTTCGGCTGCGGCAGAAAGAAATAAAGCTGATCAGGCGAGCGGATCCAGCGTTCGCCAATACCAACTGTGTTTTTCTGGCAGCTCGTCCGCCTTGTCGGGACCTGCACTGCCAGCCGCATAATTCGGAAACTTCGGCGGCGGAAGCTGAGCCCAGGCTTCTTCAATTGGAGTAATCAGCTTCCATTCAGCTTCAACTTCGTCACGACGAGTAAACAGAGTCGCATCGCCGCGCATCGCGTCGAGCAACAGCGTTTCGTAGGCGACGGGAGTCTTGGTTCCAAACGCCTCGCGATAGCGGAAGTTGAGTTGCACGTTCGCCGTGTGCATGTCGGTTCCGGGGCGTTTCGCGGCAAAGTCCACCGTAATTCCCTCGTTCGGCTGAATTCGAAATGCCACGATGTTGCGATGAACTTCCTGGTCCGACTCGTGCGCGAACAGCGCCTGCGGAGTCCGCTTGAAATGCACGGCGATTTCGGTGAGATTGCGTGTCAGGCGCTTGCCGGTACGAACGAAGAATGGAACACCGGCCCATCGCCAGTTGTCGATCGAGAACTGCACGGCCGCGTAGGTTTCCGTGCGGCTGTTCGCGCCAATGCCAGGCTCCTGCCGATATCCGGGCACCGCCTTGCCGTCGATCTGCCCAGGACCGTACTGTCCGCGCACGCTGCGTTGGGCAATCTCCTCGATCTTC
This sequence comes from Terriglobales bacterium, assembly GCA_035277605.1. Classification (GTDB taxonomy): domain Bacteria; phylum Acidobacteriota; class Terriglobia; order Terriglobales; family Acidobacteriaceae; genus Gp1-AA112. The sequence goes on from DATEKE010000295.1 coordinate 9,261, forward strand.
ATCGGACGAATCGCATTGAACACTTCAACTTTCTTAGTGCGCACCGAAGTCGCGTCGAACGCTAATGGCGGCTCCATCGCCGTGAGGCTCAGCAACTGAAGCATGTGATTCGCCACCATATCGCGAAGGGCGCCGGTCTCTTCGTAGAACGAAGCGCGCTGCTCGACTCCTAGCGTTTCAGCGCCCGTAATTTCGACATAATCGATGTAGTTGCGATTCCAGATCGGCTCGAAGAGCAGATTCCCGAAACGAAACACCAGGATGTTCTGAACGGTTTCTTTACCGAGATAGTGATCGATGCGGTAGACGCTCTCCTCGGGAAACACCGACGTAACGATACGATTTAATTCCTCAGCAGATTTCAGATCGCTCCCGAATGGCTTCTCGACAATGACCCGCGTCCACCCATGCTCGTTCTGGTTCAGCTTCGCGTGGCCGAGCCCTTCGATGATCTCGGCGAACAGAGACGATGGAGTCGCGAGATAGAACAGCAAATTCGGGCTTGCCCCGCGAGACTGCATCTCTGCAAGATGCCGGGCGATTTTGGAGTAGGAATCAGAATCCTCGGAATCGGCGCGAAGATAAGAGATGCGGCGCGCGAAATCGTTCCATCCGTCTTTGCTGAAATTGCGTGCGTCCTTCGAATGCGCAGCAGCTTCTTCGAGATCCTCGCGGAACTGTTCGTCGCTGATCGGCTTGCGTCCAATACCCAGGATATCGAAATGTGGTGACATGCAGCCCACGCAGGCCAGATCGTAGAGAGCGGGAATCAACTTCCTGCGGGTAAGATCGCCGGTCGCGCCAAAGATGACCAGAATGCACGGTTCGGCTTTGGGCAGACCCGGCGCTGGAAATGGAGTAGTGGGCCGGACTTCAACGACAGTTGCCATTAACCCTCTCTTCCGTTCGAAATTCTGGTTAGCTCACGGGCACATAAACGTGACTTTGTGCGACAAGATCCACATTGGGAACTTCAGTTGCAATCTTCACCGGCTGCATGCCCGCCTTCGCGCCCGGCTGAGCTTTGAATGTAAGCAGATAAGCGTGCTGCATGCGTGTTGAAATCTGATTGAAGTAAGGCGTGAAAGAAGGCGGACTATCCGTCGCAAGATAATAAGCTTCACCGCCGGTCGAATCTGCCAGTTCCGAAAGGAAACTCTGCCCGAGCGTATTCCTCCACAGCGTGTGACCGAGATGCCCATCGCCGCGGGCATAGATCGCGTTCACAACCACGCTAGCACGCTGCGCCTGAGCGATTGCTTCGTTCACATAAGGATCATCGAGGCCGAAGCTGTCCCAATATGGATCCACGCCGTCCGAAATCATGATGACCTGTCTGGCAGCATTCGTTTCCGGCCAGCGCTTAATCAACTCGCGCAGCGAAAAATACGGACTAGCGCCTCCGGCTGACTCACCCGTCGGCAGGCGCAGAGCTTTGGCAGCAAGCGCGTGATCGCTGGTTGGATTCTGTGCGACAAGAGCCGTTCCATTCCTCATGTAAGCGACACCAACCTGCACATTCGCAGGCTGCCCGCTTATGAACTGACGAATGTCGTTCAACTTAGGTCCGAGGTCGGACGTCGACAAAGAATCGTCGATCAGAATGAAAACCTGGACGCCGGCTTGTGAACTCAGAAGCGGCTCGAGCGAGATCACCTGATCTCGCTGTTTACCCTGGGTGACGATTACATCGTCAGCATGGAGCGCTGGAACAGTTGTGCCGTGTTGCGCCTCCGCCGAGACGACGACACTCGCCTGGGTTCCGGGAAATGCGGGTTCCTGCTGGGCGAAAGCAGCGATCCCAAATACAGCGAACAGAATAGCCGAGAGCAGCGCTTTTAATTTCATGACTAGCGCCTCCTCGTAAGAATAGATTCGCGGCAACACTCTCGAGATTCGTGGCCCACACTATGGGCCAGAGGCATGCTACTGCTGCACGATGTTCTTCTTCTCCGGCCGGACTTGCAGAGCTTCGATGTCCTTGCGATCCCAGCCGCCGCCCATCGCCTTTACCAAGAACACCGAGGTGACGAGACGCTGGCCCAGCAGTTGTGTCGCCAGGCGCTGATTGCTGAGCAGAGTCTGCTCGGCCGTGATGACGTCAAGGTATGTCACCAGTCCCCCGACATATCGATCGTTGGCAATACTGAGGTAACGCTGCGAATCCTCGACTGCTCTCTGCTGGGCTGCGGCAGCGTCGGCCAGAGTCGTGAGACCTGAGAGTCCATCTTCTACCTGCTGGAACGCCGTCAGCACGGTGTTGCGATAGTTCGCGACGGAACCTTGGTACCCAGCTTTCGCAAAATCGAGTTGAGCATGGAGCCGTCCGCCGCTGAAGACGGTTTCGGCGGCTGAGACTCCCAGGGACCATAAGGAGCTCGGTGCCACGAACAGTTTCGTAATGTCGGCGGTCTGCAATCCAGCGCCGCCGGACAAAAACACGGACGGATAGAACGCGCTCTTTGCAACCCCGATCAGTGCGTTCTGTGCGGCCATCTGCCGCTCCGCTTCCGCAATATCAGGACGACGTTCGAGCGCATCGCTCGGTAGTCCTATGGGAATCGCAGGAATACTTGTAGTCAGCGGAGCCAATGCCACATGGAATGTCGGCGCCGGCGAGCCAACCAGGGTCGCGATCGCATGCTCGAACGCAGCTCGTTGCTGCTGCAGGAGATGAGCCTGCGCGCGTGCCGCGTCGAGCACGGTCTCCTGCTGCGCGACATCAAGCCCCGACGCGATGCCTCCGGCGTGGCGGTTTTCTACCAGCTTCAATCCTTTTTCGTCATAGGAGATTGCTTCCTGCACATCCGCGATCTCGGCATCGAGCTCTCGCAGGCTGAAGTAGTCGGAGGCCAGGTCGGAAGTAATCAGCAGGCGAACATTTTCCAGATCGGCGGCGGTTGCCTGATACTGCGCGTTCGCCGCTTCCACGTTGCGTCGAATGCGTCCGAAGACATCGGCTTCGTAGTTGAGCTGGAACGGAATTTGAAAAATGTTCTCGGTAATTGCGGTTGTCGGCGCGGTTGCTCCGACTGCAGGACGATTGGCAGAGAGGCGTTGCCGCTCAGCGCTCGCCCCGGCAGATAACGACGGGAAGAAACCTGATACTTGTACCCGCGCCAGATCGCGAGCCTGCTGTACGCGAGTGACCGCAAGTTGAATGGACTGGTTCGCATTCAACGCGTTTTGCTCGAGTTGGGTAAGAACGGGATCCTGATAGAGCGTCCACCAGACACCTTTTGGGATACCGTCCTTCGGTTCAGCAGCACGCCACGGTTCTTGCGCCGACCACGTGGGCGGAGTCGGCACATCCAGCTTTTGATATTTAGGTCCGACCGCGCATCCAGCCAGGCTGACCAACGACAAAGAGCAAACAACGAAATTCCATTTACCAAAACGCAATGCAGTTTTCCTCGTCAGAAACTCTCAATGATTCAGAATAGCTGGTCGTCGCTCTTGCCCGTCATCGGCGATCGCAGCACGCGTAGAATCATTCATTAGCGCAAAAATCCGCCAGAATTCGCAATATAAAATCGGGCTATCATCGACTGCTTACAATTCTTTACGTACTCCGTCGCTTTTGTAGCGGGGATTACGAAACGCATTGTCGGATAATAAAATGAGTACTACGGCAAGGAACCTTCGGCGGATTGCCTCTTCGGCATCCTGAATCAGCGTGAACACAACAAAGACATCGATGACTCGATTACGGTTTGCGGCTCTCCTCTTGGTTGCAAGCGCTTACATTTCCGTCCCCGCGATTGCGGCACAGGAAGCTGCGACACCCAGTTCGGCCGGAAACCGTGTTATTGGCACTGTCACAGGTATTAATGGCAATTCTGTCACTCTAAAGACCGATTCGGGAAGCGAGACCACCGTAACCGTACCCGATGCCGCTCGAATCGTGAAGGCCGAGCCCGGACAGAAGGATCTGAAAAACGCCACGCCGATTCACCTGCAGGATGTGCAGGTAGGCGACCGCGCTCTGGTTCGCGGCAAGGCCGGCGAGAACAACGCGCTCCAAGCCTCGTCGATGATCGTGATGAAGCAGAGCGACGTCGCTTCTCGCCAGCAGCAGGAGGCGCAGGAATGGCAGCGTCTGGGCGCCGGCGGCATCGTGCACTCTGCCGATCCCGCTTCGGGAACGATCACCGTTTCGACTGCTCCGAACCAGACGCTGGCGATTCAAACATCGGCCAACACTCTATTCCTGCGTTACGCTCCCGATTCGGTAAAGTTCTCTGACGCGAAGAAAAGCTCGATTAACGACATCAAGCCCGGCGATCAGCTACGTGCGCGCGGTAACCGTACCACCGATGGTCAGCAGCTCACCGCAGACGCGGTCATATCCGGGTCGTTCCGCAACATTGCTGGAACCGTGAACTCGGTCGATCCCTCCTCGAACACTCTGAATGTCAACGACCTGATTACGAAGAAATCAGCGATCGTGAAGATTACTCCCGACACTCAGCTTCGGAAGATTCCTCCCGAAATGGCACAGCGCATTGCCTTTTTCCTGCGGCGCTCATCCGGGCAAGGTGGAGCAGGAGGCGAGTCTCAAGGCAGCGCAGAAGGTCCGGGAAGAAATCCGCAAGCTGCTGGAGCGCGCCCAGGCGGCTTCGGAGCGGGAGGCGCCGGCGGAGGCAGACCTGATTTTCAGCAAATCATCCGCCGAATGCCTTCGGCGACGATGAGTGATTTGCAAAAGGGAGATGCCGTAATGATCGTGACCACGAGTGGCGCTCCCGGCGAACCCGTAACAGCTCTGACTCTGCTCAGCGGAGTCGAACCCATTCTCACCGCCGCACCCACTCAGACCAGCGCGAACTTGCTCTCCGGCTGGAGCATGGGTGGCGGAGGCGAAGGTGACAACCAGCAGTGAAGTTCCATCCATTTCTCTAGATAGGTGATAAGCGCGACGTGATTCGTTGGTTTCATACATTCAGAGATGTTGCTGTACTTCTACTCTTTGCTTTTGCGGCGACCGCCGCTATTGCTCAGACCACAGGCAGCTTGCATGGCAAAGTTGCCGATCCTTCGGGAGCCGTCATTCCCGGAGCAACCATTACAGCTAAATCGTCGACAGGTCAGACCGCGACAGCTATCTCGGGCGGCGATGGTAGCTACGATGTAAAAGGCCTCGCTCCCGGACAGTACATAGTCACGGTTTCGGCTCAAGGATTCGCGTCGTATTCCAAAGGTGCGGTCACGATTGCGGCCGGACGCTCTGAGCTGCTTGATATTCCTCTGCAGATCGAAGTGGTTCAAGAAAAGGTCAACGTTGAGTCGGAGGGAAACACTCTCGATACTGCTCCCAGCAACAACGCAAATACCGTTGTCCTGAAGGGCAAAGATCTCGACGCCCTATCCGACGATCCTGATGAGCTGCAGGATGAACTACAGGCGCTAGCCGGACCATCTGCCGGTCCCAATGGCGGCCAGATGTACATCGACGGATTCACCGCGGGGCAGCTTCCCCCGAAATCGGCGATTCGCGAGATTCGCATCAATCAGAATCCCTTTTCGGCTGAGTACGATAAATTGGGCTATGGCCGAATCGAGATCTTCACCAAGCCTGGATCGGACAAATTTCACGGCCAGCTCGAATTCAACGAGAACAACTCCATCTTCAACTCGCGGAATCCGTTCTCGGTCGAAAAGCCCGACTACCACTCCGAGCAATATGAAGGAAACTTCGGCGGCCCGTTAGGTAAGAAGGCTTCCTTCTTCATCGATGCCCAGCGGCGAAACATTAATGATGTAGCCATCGTGAATCCGCAGTGCGGAGGCTTGGTCCTGCCCGAATGCGCTGACGTGAACGTTCCTAATCCGCACACGCGCACCAATGTTAGTCCGCGAATCGATTATCAGCTCACGAACACCAACACGTTTACAGCGCGCTATCAGTTCTGGAACAACCACGAAGATAACAACGGTGTAGGGCAAAGCGGAAGCACTCCAACGCTGCCTTCCCTGGGGTACACCTCAGATGAGACAGAACACACGGTGCAGATAAGCGACACCCAGGTCCTCGGCTCCAAGATCGTGAACGAGATTCGGTTCCAGTACAACCGCGATCACAGCGATCAGCTCCCTCTGAGCACTGCGCCGCAATTGTCGGTGCCGAGCTTCTTTGTCGCAGGTGGAAACAGTGCCGGGCATGAGGTGAATCAGGAGAATCATTACGAGCTGCAGAACTACACCTCCTACATTTCGGGAAATCACTCGATGCGCTTTGGCGGGCGGCTGCGCATTTCGCAGGCTTCAGATCTGCTGGCTTCCAATTTCAACGGCACGTTCTCTTATGACTCGCTGATGGCATTCCAAAACAATCAGCCGACTCAATTCTCGATCACCACCGGTCAACCACTGATCTCGAATACATTCCTCGACTTGGGTGTCTATGCAGAAGACGATTGGAAAGCGCGTCCGAATCTAACGCTGAGCTATGGTTTGCGCTATGAGACTCAAAGCGCGATCAACGATTACCGGGACTTCGCGCCAAGAATCGGCATTGCGTGGGGACTCGGAAGAAAAGGTTCGACTCCCAAAACGGTACTGCGAGCCGGCTATGGCATCTTCTACGACCGCTTCCCGCAGAACCTGGTTTTGCAGGCTGAGCGGCTGAACGGAAACACGCAGCAGTCGTACATCATCGATTCACCCACTTTTGGCCCGAACAACATCCCGAGTTCCTTTTCGGGACTCACAGGCGTG
>DATEKE010000296.1:0-13928 GCA_035277605.1 Terriglobales bacterium
GACTTCTTCGGGCTTCGCATCGCCGGAGCGCCGGGCGACTTCTGGGGCCGGATGCAGGCGGTTGCGGCAAACTTCCACACGATCTCATGGCCGGCAACTGTTCTTTCGATCGCTTCGCTTTTCCTGATCATCCTCACGGCAAAATACTTAAAGCGCATTCCGGGATACATCGTTGCCTTATTCGTAGCCACCGGAGTGGCACTAATTTTCAAACTGCCGCTGGAAACAATCGGCACGCGCTTTGGCGGAATCCCCTCTGGACTAGCGCACTTCGCGATTCCACCGCTAAAGCTGGGAATGATCCGCCCATTGGTATCGCCAGCCATTACTGTTGCGATGCTCGGAGCCATTGAGTCGCTGATGTCGGCGGTTGTTTCTGACCGAATGAGCGGGGATCGACACAATCCCAATGTGGAACTGATTGCCCAGGGTATCGCCAATATAACGTCTCCGTTGGTGGGAGGACTACCCGCTACAGGCGCCATCGCGCGTACCGCAACGAACATCCGCTCCGGCGCGAAAACTCCCGTCGCGGGCATGGTGCACGCGTTGACGCTGCTCAGCATTCTTTTGTTTGCTGCGCCGCTGGCGAAATTCGTTCCACTATGCGTGCTGGCTGCGATTCTGATGGTGGTTTCCTACAACATGGGAGAGTGGCGCGAAATCCCCGAACTGCTGCGCCTGAGCAAGCTGGAAATTGCGGTGTGGCTGATTACTCTCCTGCTGACCGTCTTCGCCGATCTCACCATAGCCGTCGAAGCGGGCATGATGCTGGCCGTGCTTATCTACCTGCGCAACGTCACATCGACAACGACGGTCTCTGAAGTCACTAACGAGTACCTGCAAGACGGCCGCGTGCACATCCTGCAAGACAAAAACATCCCGCCCTACGTTGCCATCTTCCGCATCCACGGCCCATTTCTGTTTGGCGCCACAGAGAAAATTAACGAAGTCGCTGCACGAGTGAACGAGATGCCCGCAATTGTGGTTCTCCGTCTGCGAAACATGACCGCGCTCGATGCTACCGGAGTTCGCGCTTTGGAGGAGTTTGCCGACGCGGTCCATGCAACCAATCGCCATTTGATCCTCTGCGGCGCTCTTCCACAGCCGGCAAAGCTCATGAAGCGGGCAGAATTCGAGCAACGTGTTGGCGCAGAAAATATTTGCCCAAATGTTGCGGCTGCTCTTACCCGAGCTCAACAGTTGTACGCGGAAATGCCGTCGGACTATCGGTCGATGAACTTGCATCGGCGCAAGACCGATGTGATTGAGGGTACCTCCGCGGCAGCCACGGTTTAGCGGCTGCCCTGGCATAGCTTTCAGGATGCGGCGCCATCGGACTTCCTATCTAAGCCGCATCGGGCTGTTTCCCCTCGACCCGAACTGCTAGTGCGCGTTGGAGCAACCTGATGTTGCGGAGCCAAGACCGCACGGTATCTTCCAGTTCCTCCTGCGTTTCCCAACGCTGCAAGGCATCGACGGTTAAGCCATCTCTAGTGAGTGGAATGTGGTGACAAGGTACTGACGCCTGCCGCATTGCCGGAGGAACGAAGGGCATCAGCAGACAGTTTTTGCACCCATCCGGTCGGCCAGACCCAGACGGGTTCACACATGTCGGCCAATCCAGAAAGATAAATTGTGGTCGCCAGCAGTCTGGATCGCGATATCCGCCACGATCGAGAAACTGCAGTTCGGCCTCGAGCAGGTGGAGTAGATCGGATACGGAGTTCCACATAGATACCTCCTTTTCAAAACGGGCAACTTTGCTTTAGCCCAGGAATTCGCGCTCACCTGTGACGGTAAGGACCGGACATTCCGCTCTGCACATGACGTGATATGCCACACCCGATTTGAAATATGTGAGCACACCGGCATTTGATTTCCGCGTACCCATGACGATCAAATCAGCGGTGCGTTGTTCCGCCAGTTCGACGATTGCCTCGACACTGCTGCCATACTCCAGCACGAATTCTGGCTCACACCAGTTTTGAGCATCCACGGGAACGAGTGTCTGCAGCTCTTCGCGGAAATGAACAAGCAGCCGTTCGCGATCAGCGTTGCTGCGCATTTCAGGAGGCAGCACGTGAACCAGCGTGATCTTTGCTCCGTATTCCTGCGCGAAAGATAGCGCATAGGGAGCGGCGTGTGCAGCCTCGGCGCTGAAATCCGCAGCGTAGATGATGTGCTTGAGTGAGGCTTCAAGCGTCGGACGCCTAAACACGCGTGGTCCGATCGTGAGTACCGGGCACGCTGCATTGTGGATCAGCGACTCGGCAACGGATCCCATTACCAGACGATTCCACCGCTCGGCGCCATGCGTGCCAAGCACCAGCAAATCTATATCGTAATCTTCGATGAGATGTTTCAGTTCTTCTGAAATGCCACCCTCAACGAGCACTGGATTGCATTTCACGCCACTATCCGTGGCGTACTGCGCCAATTCATCCAGACGGTGTTGCAGTTCGCGTCGCACGCCGTCCAGATACGGCAGAGGATCGAGCGCGCCATAAAGCGCTGCGGTTGACGGAGTCGCATAGAGCGCCGGACTGAGTACATGAGCGAGGGTAAGGGTTGATTCGTAGCGGCGCGCGAAGGACAACGCGTAGTCCAACGCTCGCTGCGACAGTGGAGAAAAATCGGTTGCCACCAGGACCTTCTTGAGTCCGATGCGAACAGATGGGCAAGTTAGCGTCGTCATTGGATGCTCCTATTTACTGCAGCATCCCGCGCCGATGAACTTAATGAAGTGATGCCTTGCACACTGGCCTGTGACGGCTATCACCGTGCGCAATTCGCTCCCAAGATGCAATTGAATGGAAGGGAGTCCTCCCGTGGTTTCTAAGTGTGCAAATCCAAACTGCGACGCTCGGATGAAGTATCTGCACAACGGGCGGCTCTTCGTCGTCCAAACTCGTTCTTCAGCGCGCTACTGGCAGAAGGAGAACTGTTCGTTCAGCGCACCTCCGGGCAACCAGATCGAGTACTACTGGTTGTGTGATTCTTGTGTTGACGACATGACGATTACGGCAGAAGGAAAACTGGAGTATATGACATCGATTCCCAAATTGAGTCACATAGAAGCAGTCGACTCATACGTGATGCGCATCACAGACATTGCCTCTGGCCGACTGTATCGTACAAATCAGGAGGTGCGCCATGGCAACCAGAGCGCAAACCCTGATCGAGAATCCGCTGCAGGCCCAGGCTTTTCCTAAACTACAACAAATTCTGTACGCCACTGATTTCTCGAGCGAGTCACTCGCGGCGCTGCCGTTCGCTGCAGCAATTACTGCATCCTTTAACAGCAGAATCCATCTGCTTCACCTCTTGATGACAGACACTTATCAGTTCCTCCCGCCGGAGGGAATACCAGCAGTCATCGAATCTATTGAACAGGATGCCTTAACGCGAATGCTGCAGTTACGCTCTGCAGGAGCGCTGAAAGACGTGAACGTCGGATCTGCTGAAGTGGCAAAAGGCGAAATAGGCACGCTGCTTAAGAGAATTGACGAGCGCAACATAGACCTGCTCGTCATCGGCACTCACGGCAGGCGCGGATTTCAACGTTTCTTGCTCGGTTCCATCGCGGAAGAAATCATTCGCCATGCGCCGTGCCCCGTTCTGACCGTAGGACCGCATGCCAACTTTCCCAATACGGGAGGGTTCCATCCCAAGCACGTTGTCTTTGCAACCGACGCGACGCCAGATTCATTCCGTGCCTTGCCGTATGCGGTTCTGTTCGCAAGACGCGAATGCTCCGATTTAACCATGGTCCATGCTCTCCAGGGCGGACACGAGCCAACCCAAGAAGCTGAAGCCTTTGCCGCGTTGATGCGCGATTCGCTTCACCATACGATTCCGCTGCATGCAATCAAGAGCTGCAGTCCGGAAATCTTGGTCCGTTTTGGTGATCCGGTAAACGAAATTCTCGATGCTGCGCGCGAGCGCGCGAGTGAGCTGATCGTTATGGGCGCGCGGAGCGGCTCGGTGAAGAACGAAAAGATCTTCAGTAAAGGAGTCTCATACGGCGTGATCGCCGGTGCAAGCTGTCCAGTATTGACGGTGCGTGGACGCGATCTATAGCGGCTGATCACACCAAAGTCGCACATGAGCAAGGAGTTCGAGCTGCCAGGCTGAAATCCGATAATTCTACGATTCTGTGACGCAGGTCACATACCTATGTTCAGGATCTGTCCTAGTATGGACATGCTGGAATCGGAGGTCAGTCATGCGGTCTCCTTACGGACTCCAAATCATCGAAAACTGCGTGACGTGTCCCGTCAAGGAACAGCGTCTGTTCTGTAATCTGCCAAAAGGCACGTTGCAGGCGCTGCAGGCGATCAAATCGACTGCGACCTATCCCAAAGGCGCTATGTTGTTCGTCGAAGGGCAGGAATCGCGCGGCGCATTCATCCTGTGCAAAGGCAAAGCCAAGCTCTACACCAGCTCGAGCGACGGTCGGACGATTATTTTGCGCATCGTGCAGCCCGGAGAGGTTCTCGGCTTGACTTCCACAATTGGGAATAAAGCATATGAAGCGACTGCTGAGATGCTCGAGCCGAGCCAGGTGAACTTTCTCCCGAAAGAGGAATTTCTACGCTTTCTTGCCCAACATGGCGAAGCTAGCCTGCATGTAGGCAAACAACTCAGCGCCAATTGCGCTAGCGCCTACGACGAAATTCGCTGCCTGGGTCTCTCTGCGTCATCGACGGAGAAGCTGGCGCGCATGCTGTTGAGCTGGGCGGCTCCCGAAATGAAGCCCGGAACGAACGAAGCGCGCCTAACGCTCTCCCTCACGCATGAAGAAATCGCGCAGATGATCGGCGCTTCGCGCGAGACCGTCACCCGCATCTTCTCCACCTTGAAGAAGAAAAATCTCGTCAGCATTAAAGGCGCGATGCTCTGGATTCGCGACATCGGAGGGCTGCGCCGGATGATCGCCAACTAGGCAGCACATCACCATCGCAGGTGATGCGCGTCACGGATTAGCGGCACGATTGCACCTAATATGCTGCCATGAAGTTAGACGCTGGCGAGAAGCTTAAACATGACGATTTCCAGGAACTACTGCACACGTTCCTCCCAGGTCTTTCCAGTTCGGCATTGTCGCTTCTCGAAGACATCCATGAGCTTCGCTTCTACAAACCCGGCGATAGGCTCGCAGAAGAAGAAGAGAGTGCCGATGGAGTGATTGTACTTCGCTCCGGCGCAGCGACCGTGTCAGTTCGCTCCAAGTCGGGGAGCAGCGTCACGTTGCGCAAGATCAGCGCACCGGCCATTCTGGGCATCAGCGAGACAATATTGGGTGAAAGTAACAAAACCACCTGCATATGTCAGCTTCCGATCGAGGCGGTTTTCTTTTCCTCGTCATCCTTTATGGCCACATTGCGGCGATTCCCAGCAGCATGCCTGGATTTTTCTCGATTGATCAGCGACGAACTTACCGCCACTTATTCAAAGCTCGCAGACATTCGACGCCCAGCCGTTCCGGATCGTGAGTCGGCAATCGCTTCGTCTTAATCAAAAGCAAAGATCGAGAAGACCTCCCGCACTAGAGCGCAGGTAACGCATGTGACTGTATGGGCACTTGGTCAAACTGAGTCGGCCGAAGTTGCAGCTAGTTAGAAAACAATATCGGTAAAATTCTTACGGCATCTTTCCCAGGTGCACTCCTGATGCTCATCAAGCCTGCTATTAAGCAGCGCCACCCGTCTCGATCAAAGATTGACTGAGCCGCGATTTCAGCGCGTTTGTCTCAATGCGTTGCTGATTCGGGATAAGCACGATCTTGCCTACGATGCCTCCTTTAACCAACAACTCGTGCGCTCGTCTCGCCTCAGTCAGCGGAAATCGCTGCTCGACTAATGGTCTGATTTTTTTCTCCTCGAGCAGTTCAAACAAAGCGCTCAAATCCTGTCGAAACAATTCCGGTTTTCGACGCTTAAGCCACTGGATGCTGTAGGGAATTACGCGTTTGCGGCCCGGCAAAAGCAAACTGAGTGCGATGTACAAGGCGAAGATCGCGAGTGCACGAAAGCGATGACGAGTTGATCGAGGCGAAGCCGGTCCTCTCGCACGTACCGAAGAAGTAAGACCATACGCCACTACCTTCCCGCCTGGGCGAAGCGCGTGGCGAGAACGCCAGATGTGGGTACCACCAATGCCGTCAAAGACGACATCTACGCCGTTATTTGCCAGGCGCTGGATTTCCTTAATGAAGTCTTGATGTTCGTAATCAATCGGGATACCGCCCAAGTCCGAAACGGTCGACGCTCCTCGTAATGAACAGGTACCGTACATTTCGAGACCGGCCAGCCGTCCAAGCTGCAGTAATGCCGAACCCACGCCGCCTGCCGCACCATGAATCAATACTCGTTGCCCTGCTCTGACCTTGGCTGAGCGATGGAGCATCTGGTACGCAGTGACATAGTTGAGAATGAGGCTGACAGCCTCGGCCGCATCTAGGCCATCCGGCACCGGAACCAGTTCAGGTTGCGGAAGGCAGACGTAGTCTGCATATGCGCCACTGATCGGCAGCGCAGCAACCCTCTCGCCTTCTTCGATTCCGGAGACACCGTCTCCGAGCCGCTCCACCTCGCCGATCAAATCCCATCCAGGCGTGAAGGGTAGGCGCGGTGTCTCGGGATGTATGCCCTGGCACATCATTACGTCAGGTAGAGACACACCCGCGGCGAGCACTCTAACTCGGACTTCACCGCGCTTTGGCTCGGGACATTCGTCTTCTACAACGCGCAGCTCGTCCGGTCCGCCGTAATGGCTAATAATAATTCGAGTTTGTGTCATGTCTTCCTCCGTGTTAGCAGGGAGCAAAAAGGAACTGAATTCTTCAGCTAGAGGCTTGTAGAGAGCGTCTTGCTTCAGATCGAGGCTCTGGTTTATCGACAATGCGCATCTGCTGCCAGTCGTAAGCAAATTCTTTTCCGCAATCGAGACAAACAACGTAGGTTCCAGTTTGACGCGCAGCAACAGGCCGAGGTGTTCCTCGCCTCACGGTTAAGGGAAAACTAAGATGCCTATGCCAACAGCCAAGAAGGTCTTCGAAAATTTGTATGGCATGCTGCATCAGAGATCCTGTTCTGAATGGAGCGCTCCTCTGCTCAGCAGTTCATTCCACCAATCGAGCTTCCAATTAGCAGTGATGGCGGTCACACGGATCGGCCTCCCAAACAGCAATTGCCCTATGACAATCGGATCTGGAGAATTGACCAAAGGCGAGAAGTGAACGCTAGCGTGTCGGGAGCGTCTCATTTTCAATCCTCTCGACGTACAAACCTTGCGTCAGCACCACAGCTACGACTGTGACCGGTGCAGCGAGCGCAACGCCGATTCCGCCAGCAACTACCGCGAGCAGGAGCTGTGTCGAGAGTGTCAATGCAGGTGGAAGATGAACAACGGTCCGCTCAGCGATAGGCGTCAGGAGCCATCCCTCGATGGCGTGGACTGCTCCGAACAGGATTAACACGAATAACGCTTGCCTCGGGCTATTGGCAAACGCGAGAACCGTCGGAGGAATTACGGATAGGACTGGACCTAGATTGGGAATGAAGGTCATCCCCGCCGCGAAAATCCCGAGGGTACCGGCTAATGGAACGTGTAGTGCGTAGAGACCGATCGTCACTAGCACTCCAACTCCACACATTGAAAGCGCCCGTGCAATCAGCCAGCGCCGCAAGTTGTGTTCGATTGCCTTGAGCACCTGGTCGACTCGCGGTCTGCTCTCGGGAGGAAGCAACCGTTCCACTCCCTTGCGGTACGTTTCCGGTTCGGCGGCTACGGTTACACCTACGTAGACGACCAGCATCAAGCCCAATATCAAACCGAGAGTACTACTCAGAACGCCGGTTACTCGTGGCAGCACGTCCATTAACCGTGGAAGGTGCTGCGGATCTGCGCCGTGCCGCATCAGCCATCTGCCCCAGGAAAAATTTGGCAAGGCTGCGATCACCTGACGCATGGCAACAGGCAGTTTCTGTTGAAGTTGATCGAGTTGGGAAATGATGTCAGATCCTCGGAGCCACAGCCCACATGAAATGAAAGCCGCAAACGCAAACAAAAGCAGCGCAAGTGACCACCCATGCGGCAGGCGGGCGTGACGTTCGATCACACGAGTGGCAGTTTGCAGGAGAATAGCGAGTATTAATCCGGCGAACAGAAGCAGTAACATGCTTCTTGCTGTCCACGCTAGCAACAAACCTGCGCATATCGCGGCCGTGGTAACCACGACAGCCGTTTTTTGCTGCAGACTTCCGCCGTGCGTACTGGAGTCGTCTGTGACGTATGGTTCCGGGAATCGAATGGAGCTTCTCATCGTGCACTTCCTTCGTGGTTTCCTCGAATCGTAAGTACAGGACACAGCGCTTGAGAGATGATCTGGTGGGCGACGCTCCACGGGATATGAGTTGCGGTGCGTGTGAACGCTCCTCCGCTACGTACACCAAGCACGATTGCATCTGCTTTTCGGGCAATGGAAAATTCGATAATCGTGTCTGCAATCGGACCGAATTCTACGATCACATCACTAATCGCCTCCTTCGCCCGGTTTGGAAATAAGCCAATCATTTCCGCAGTCAGCCGTTCCCGAATTCTTTGCCGTTCGTAACCAGATTGAATATCCGGATGCGCGACGTGCAAGAGGGCGACCCGAGCTGCACAGCTATCCAGTAGTGCAGTTACATAGGGAATCGCTGAGATCGAGCTAGGTCTTATTTCCATTGGATAAAGCAGATTGCGGAAGGATGCGAACCGTTCAAAGTCGTCTTTGTCCTGTTTCGCATTAGGCCCAATTACCAGAACGGGACAGACAGCTTGCCGGAACAGCTCCTCAGTTATTGCCCCTTCGAGCAGACGCTCACATCCCTCTGCACCGTGGGTTGCCATTACGACCAGATCGATGTTGCGTTCCTTGATTGCATGAAGAAGTGAGATGTTTACATCGCCATTGAGTAGCACTCGTTCATGTTTGACTCCATCCAGATATCTCGACTCGAGAAACCCAAACTCGGTAATGGCACTTTTTATGTCGGCGTTGTGAACCTTGGAGGGAGGCACTGCGGCTCTTCCGAACGGCTCAATCACATTCGCCAAGTGAATCGTCGAGCCGTGCTGGCGAGCGATGGCTCTTGCAAGTTTTACCGCAGACTCGGAAAGCAGCGAAAAATCGGCCGGTACGAGAACATTCTTCACGTTTAGCTTCGGAGCTAATTGCGCTGGAGTAGTCATAGGCATGGTGCACCTCCACACACTGCTCTACATTGAGCGTATGCCCAGCGCTGCACGTGAATCTGTGACCTCTACCATCATCGACTGTGACGGCCATCACGTCATCGCGTGCTATTTCGGGTCAACAATTGAATACCAACCAGAAGATCGAATTAAAACGGCTCGTGCAAGTTGGAACAGAAGAAGGTGACCGAGCCGGTATTACAGAGAGGAGATTCTTATGGGTACCAAGCCGATGCTTAGACCTGAGCCTATTCATGAAGTGCAGCCACAGACACTAGGTCTGACATATGCCCAACGCGCCATTCTTCGCCGCGGGCATCCGCGATACATCATCACTGATCTTGTCGGTGGAATCTGGACGTTCTATTTTCTTTGGACGCACAACTGGCTTTGGGCCATTGCAACCTTGTACATGAGCGCCGTTGTGGGCACGGTAGTTACGGCCAAGGTGAACTTAAGAAAGCTCGCTACCACAAAACTCGGCAAGATCATGCTCCTCCACCTCCACCCTGCAAACTTCGTGACGCAGTTGGTTGGCGTCGGCGTACTTGCTTATGGCGTGTGGATGCATTTCCCGGAAATTATTCTCGCCGGAGTCTCTTTGATTCTGCTCGGCCACCTCAGGGGCTGGCACAACATCCATGATGCTCTCTAGGGCGTGAACATTCACCACGAGAACGGGTGGTAAATTTATGCGGGCTTCGGCCGTTGCACCAAGAAGAGCGTCCACAACTGAGTTCCGCAAGGAACCCGCCCGTTTCTGGGCTACTGCCGGCCATGACAGCTTCATTGCGCTCTTCGCGATAGCATCGATAATTGTCTACATCTTCGGTCAGTATGTCCTGCATTCAAGAAGCGCAGCAATTGCGCTGTACGCTGCTCTGCTACTGGGAGGAGTGCCTCTCGTAGCAAGGCTTCTGCGCAAAGCGATCGCATTGGATTTTGGCTCAGATCTACTTGCGGGCTTCTCTATCGTGACCGCCGTTCTCTTACGGGAATTCCTGGTAGCCACCATCATTGTTCTTATGCTTTCGGGAGGTGCCGCGCTTGAGAGATATGCCATCCGGCGGGCCTCTGCCGTTTTGGGCGCACTGGCTAAACGCATGCCTACCATTGCTCACCGTGCTGCAAAGGCTGGTCTGATTGATATCAGTGTTCACGACATCTATCCGGGAGACATCCTTGCCGTGCTCCCGTATGAGATCTGCCCTGTTGATGGAGAAGTCGTTGAAGGCCACGGAAACATGGATGAGTCCTATCTCACGGGCGAGCCATATGACATTTCCAAGGCGCCAGGTAGTGTTGTGCTTTCCGGCGCCGTAAACGGCGAAAGCGCATTGAGGATTCGTGCGACAAGACCGGCTACTGATTCTCGATTTGCTCGAATTGTGAAAGTCGTGGAGGAAGCGGAACAAAATCGTCCTGCCATGCGCCGGGTCGCCGACCGGCTGGGAGCATGGTACACACCGCTGGCCTTGACGATAGCGTTACTCGCTTGGTGGGCTGCAGGAAATCCCGAACGTTTCCTTTCTGTACTCGTAATCGCAACACCCTGTCCACTCCTCCTTGCGGTTCCGGTGGCGATCATTGCCGGCATCTCACTTGCCGCAAAGAGAGGAATCGTTATTAAGAATCCTGCAGCGTTAGAGGAATTGGATAAGTGTCGCATCTTTATTTTTGACAAAACTGGGACGCTGACCTATGGACGCCCCGTTATGACAGACATTGTTTGTGCTCCTGGTTTCATGGAGGAAGATGTGCTTCAAGGAGCAGCGAGCCTGGAACGGTACTCGCGACATCCCCTTTCTCAAGCAGTGCTCAATGCCGCCAGGAATCGCAATCTTTCACTGAGCGATGCTGCCGATGTGAGTGAGCGGCCCGGGGCAGGTCTCCACGGCACGCTAGGACGAGTTCACATTGAGATTACTGGACGAAACAAGGCAGTAGCTCGAGATCCTACTCTTCGGTCAAAGCTTCCGCAGGCTACTTCAGGCCTGGAATGCCTGATTTTCCTGGATTCCAAGTTTGCTGCGCTGCTCCGTTTTCACGATGAACCTCGGTGCGACAGTCGTGATTTCGTTCGGCACCTCCATCCACGTCACCACGCCAGTCGAGTGATATTGCTGTCGGGAGATCGACAGCCCGAAGTCGAGCATCTTGCCCGACTAGTGGGAATTCAGGACGTTTATTTTGGGAAATCTCCAGAGGACAAGGTCGAGCTAGTTGAGCGGGAAACCAAGGGTGCGAAGACACTCTTTGTCGGCGATGGCATCAATGATGCTCCCGCGATGCTGACTGCTACGGTTGGTATCGCAATGGGACAGAACAGCGACGTGACAGCGGAATCCGCGCATGCTGTTGTTCTCGATTCTTCACTGAGAAAAGTTGATGAACTGATTCACATAGCGCGCCGGGTTCGCTCGATCGCTCTTCAAAGCGCGGTAGGAGGAATGATAATCAGCGCTGCCGGCATGATCATTGCCGCTTTTGGTCTGTTGCCGCCGCTGGCGGGTGCGGTTACTCAGGAGATCATCGATCTGGCTGCGGTCTTTAATTCTCTGCGCGCGATCATTTTGCCGAAACAGCTCAGCGATTTCTGAGGGGATTGATTAGCGACATAGACCGAGCATGTTCCGCGCGCATGCAACCCTTTTGACGATTTCCAGTGCTGGAATTATTGTGCTCAAGCAATGGTGACGGAAATCACCGACACGAAACAACCCTAGCAGCATTCTTAGCGTAGAGAGGAGGTGAGTGCGATGTTGCGGGATTTGGTACGAAGCTGGTGGCTGCTTAACGTCCGTGGGGTCTTTGCTGTTTTGTTTGGCGCATTCGTGTTGTTCTTGGCCGGCACTATGGATGGGTTCTTTACCACGGCCATAGCAATGGTGGGAGTTATGTTCATCTTTGTCTTTTACTTGATGGCTTCGGGAGCTTTGTCTATCGCTGCTACATTCAGGAGTTTTGGAATGCAGGAACGTTTCTGGGCGTCGCTCATACACGGAACTATATTGATCGCGCTAGGTTCCTGGTTGTTTTTCTCCAAGCAGATGACGCTTACGTGGTTGGTCTCGTTGACAGTCGCAAACGCGCTTGGATCGGGACTGTTGGAAATGATCTTGGCGCATACGATGCGTCGGCACTTCGATTCCATTCTGCTGACGGTTGCTGGCGGCGTGTCGCTTGGGACCGCGATGCTTCTAGTTCTCGAGCGCAACAGCCACATGTCATTGCTGGTCTCGGTGCTCGGCGTTTACGCAATGTTTTATGGAATAGTCCTCTTCACGTTTTCGCTTCGGCTGCATGGAGCGTTAAGGCAAACGCGTGCGGCAAAGCGCGAAACAACTATTAGCTCTAGCAGCACATTTGTTTAGTCACATCCAACAGTGACCCGGATCACTGAGTACGGCCGCCTGCAGCTGCTGAAATCTATGTAGTAATAAGGAGGTGTAATCATGAAAGGACAAGTAGGCATAACACCCCGCGAAATCCCAGTCCCGACATTTCCCAGGATGTTCCCTTTTGAAACTGAGGGCGTGTTCGACACATGGAACAAGTTCTTCAATGCATTCCGTCCATTCGAAATGTTGAAGACGAGCGAGTCCACATATGTTCCAGTCGAAATTGCTGAGACGGAGAAAGAGCTGCTAGTAACAGCAGAAGTTCCCGGCTTTACTGAGAAGGAGCTGGAAGTTCGCATCGAGCCGAACCGACTGTTCATCACCGGCAAGATCTTCGAGAACAAAGAAGAGAAGGGAAAGAAGACGCTCTACACTGAGCGCACCTACAACCACCTCTTCCGGTATGTCGATCTGCCGATCGCAGTGAGCACGGATAGGGCGACGGCGACGGTGAAAGATGGTGTGCTGAAAATCACGCTGTACAAAGCACAAGCACCCAAGCTCATCCCAGTGAGCACCGTTTCGTAGCAGATAATTGAAAGGAGAGACAGACAGGTACGAAAGTGCCTGTCTTTATTTTGAGAGGCTTCGCTTGAAATGGCTGACCCTTTGTGTTCCTTAGCGCCGGAGCAGAAGGCATCTTAACTGCATTTGCCCGAGTCTTTAGGGGCGGTCATCCACAGCCAATTCGCGGCTCCCGTGTCATCACGTGGTTCCAGGCTCCACTCTCCACGGGTGATCTTGCGCACGAGAACTTCGTTGCTGTCTTCCTTCCCAATCTTCCAGCCAGTGATCTCCAGCTTATCGCCTTTGTTGAACGTCCACGCCAGTTCATCTACGAACCATTTTGGTCCGACCTGGAGGGCGAAGCTCTGCGCGTTCACCTTCACAATCACAAATACTTCAGGAGCCTTGCAATTTCCTCCGAGGCTCCGTTGTTCGATGTCATCGACGACGCCGCTGAGCTTGATTCGGGAAGACTCGTCGAATTTTACCTTCGCGGCCGCAGGCTCATTAGCGGTTTGTGCAAACGCAACGAAGAATGAAGACGACCACAGGACACATGCGGCGAGAACGCAGACGGGTTTCATATCTACCTCCACTTGTTGCCAGCAGATTTCTGTGCCTGCTGTTGAGCAACGCCTCACTTCTCGACTTCAATTGCGACTTTCAGAACATCGTCTTTGCGACTCCCGAAGAGCTCGTACGCTTCAGTGATTCGGTCCAATGGAAACGTATGAGTGAGCAATGGAGTCAGATCCACGCGGCCTTCTGCCACCAGAG
>DATEKE010000297.1:0-3432 GCA_035277605.1 Terriglobales bacterium
GACTGGAAAGACATTGAGCTAACCGCAATTCACATATGTCGTCTAAGGAGAATCTGCACACTGGAGAAGAATGAGCTTGGCCCTCTCTGACAGCTTCAGGCAGGACTTGCGCTACACGATCCGAACTTTGCGTCGCGATCGCGTATTTACCACAGTTGCCGTGCTCATTCTTGCGCTGGGCATTGGCGCGAATGTAGCCGTCTTCAGCGTCGTCAATACCATCCTGCTGCGTCCGCTTCCGTTCCCGAATCCGGAAAAGCTGGTGTGGATCGCTCCTCCGCCCACGAAGTGCGGGTTCTCCTGCGAAACCTATTCGGCGGATGCCTATGAAGAACTCCGCGCGCAAAACCACTCTCTCAACGACGTAGCCGGATATTTCGCCTTCTCCAGCTCCGATAATTACCGCCTTACCGGGCGCGGTGAACCGATCCCGGCTACCGGCATTATCGTTACCGGAAACTTCTTCCACGTGCTCGGTCTGCAGCCGGCGCTTGGGCGGCTGTTCGTAGAAGACGAAACGCGCAAGAACGCCCATCCCGTAGTCCTGCTCGCGAACACGTTCTGGAAACGCCGCTTCCATTCCGACCCGAAGATCCTCGGCTCCGACATCGATCTCGATGGCCATCCAACCACTGTAGTCGGTGTATTGCCCGATAGCTTCGACTTCGGCGCTGTTTTCGCTCCCGGAAGAAAGGTCGATCTCTTCGCGCCTGCCATTCTCGACGACATGCGCATGTGGGGGAACATCCTCACACTTGTCGGACGCCTCAAGCCCGGAGTGAGCTTTGCGCAAGCTCAAGCCGATCTGCAAACCGTCGCGCCGCAGCTTTACTTCAACACCAAGTACCCGCAATCCAAAGGACGATATCAGCTCATTCCGACGCTGCTCAAAGAGCACGTAAGCGGGAAACTGCGGCGTTCGCTCATCATGTTGTGGTCGGCCGTAGGAGTGATCCTGCTCATCGTCTGCGTGAATCTTTCCAATCTTCTGCTGGCGCGCGCCGTAAGCCGCAGCAAGGAGATGGCCGTCCGCAGCGCTCTTGGGGCCGGACGAATGCGGCTCGTCGCCCAACTGCTCACCGAAAGCCTGGTGCTGTCGGTCGCTGGTGCCATTTTGGGACTCCTGCTGGCCTGGTCGATTACCGCGTTCCTGGCTCACCAGGGATCGATCGCTCTGCCTCTGCTCGGCAGTGTGCGCATCGACGGCGCTGCCCTGGCGTGGACTGTACTGATCGCGATATCTGTTGCCGTTGTCTTCGGCGTTGCTCCTGGATTGAAGATGACGCATGGCAATCTGCTCGAGTCGCTGAAGGATGGCGGACAACGCACCAGCGATAGCCACACGCACGAACGCACGCGAGCCGTACTCGTCATCTCCGAGATCGCGCTCGCCTGCGTCCTGCTGGTCAGCGCCGGACTGCTGCTGCGCAGCTTCCTGCGCGTCCTTGACATCGATTTGGGATTCGAGCCTTCGCGCGCAGCAGCCATAAAGGTCGATTACGACGAGAACGCCACGGGCGAGCAGCGCAGCGTGATCTTCCAACAAATCCAGCGCCGCGTCGAAGCCATTCCGGGAATCGAGGCTGCCGGATTCGTCGATTACCTGCCGCTGGGCCAGAACCGCTCCTGGGGATCTCCGCAGGCGAAAGGCAAAACTTATCGTCCCGGCGAACTGCCTGGCGCACTGGTGTACATCGTGACGCCCGGCTACCTGCGCGCGATGGGAATGCGCGTGCATGGCCGCGATTTCAGTTGGGAGGACACGTCCAAGACCCAGCGGGTGATCATCATCAACCAGACTGTCGCTCGCGCTCTCTGGCCGGGAGAGGATCCCATCGGACAGATCGCGGCGATCAATGGCTACGATCACGTTGTCGTGGGAGTAATTGATGATGTCCATACCAGCAACGTTGAGAGTGCGGCAGGCTGGCAGGTGTACTTCCCATTCACGCAGGAAGGACCGAACGGAGCGAAGTTGGTCGTCCGAACCAAACTTCCACCAGCGACAATGGCGACAGCATTACTCAGTGCTCTGCGCGAACTGAATCCCAATCAACCCGCGGCAGAGTTCGAACCCATTCAGCACATCGTCGATCGCGCCGTCTCGCCGCGCCGCTTCTTCATGCTCCTGGTGTTGTCATTCGCCGCGCTCGGACTCACACTCGCAGCCCTCGGCATCTATGGGGTGATCTCCTACTCGGTCAATCGCCGCACGCTTGAGATCGGAATCCGCATGGCCCTCGGCGCAACTCACACCCGCGTTCAACTCGACGTGATCCGCCGCACTCTGTGGCTCGCCTTGATCGGAATGGGCTTGGGAACCATCGCCTCGATTGCCGTCGCGCGAGGCATCGCCTCACTCCTCTTCGGCACCCAGCCCACAGACCCGCTCACCTTTGCCGGAATGGTACTGCTTCTGGGCGCCATCGCGCTGCTCGCCGGATACCTGCCTGCACGACGAGCATCGCGCATTCAACCGATGAGCGCCTTGCGCAGCAATTGAGACTGAGGTTCCCGCGAGGTCCTTCGATTGGAAGGCGCCCCACTTCTTTGACGGAGGTGATCCCTCATTGCGGCATTTGATGAGCAGGAGGCTTTTCCTCGAGGTGTGCAATACTCACGGCCATGAGCGTAATTTTCCTCTCTGGCCCCATAGGAGCGGGCAAGACTGCTGTCGCGAAGGCGCTATTGCCGCTGCTTCCTGCACCGTTGTCCTACATCGAGGGTGATATGTTCTGGTCTTTTATCAGGAAAGGCGGAGAACGCGGGTTGAGAGACAACTTTCCCGTGTTGGTACGTTCGATGACAGCGGCAGCGATTCCGTTCGCGCATTCTGGGTTCCGGGTTTTAATCGACTTTTCCATTCCGCCCACCTATGTCGACACGGCGCGCAAGATTCTGAAGGAAGTGCCATTCGATTTCGTGCTGTTGCGGCCCAGCTTCGATGTGTGCGTCAAACGCGCGGCCACACGACGGGAAGGCGCGATGAGCGATTCCGCGATGCTAAAGAACTTTTATGCGCGTTTTGAAGAAGGAGGTATCGAACCGATCTGCGACGATCATACCGACCCGGAATCCCTGGCCCGCAGAATCGTCGAGGGTCTCGATCAGGGACGATTTCGCGTGCTTTGAATCCCAAGAAGCTCTCGACTCGCTGGGTACAGCAAAATTTCAGATCGAGACGACTGAGAAGAGGCGGTGATTGTCAAAAGCGCTACGCATTTGCAGCACGAGCGAGAGTTTCCTCATCGGAATCAACAATCTCTACGTCACTCTCTAAAAACTTGCTGAAGGCTCCGTTGTCTCACCTCTTTTTCCTATTGTCTTCCCATACGACGTGTGTCATTATCTATGGCATACCAATAGGAGCCGTACCATGGGCCAAAAAGAAGTGCGTCAGGGAACGTTGGCGTTGATGGTGCTCAAGACGCT
>DATEKE010000298.1:0-6831 GCA_035277605.1 Terriglobales bacterium
TCGCGGTGTTGCCGAGTGTCGTGGTAAAGCCGGTGATTGTGCCGCTGATGAAACTGGGGACGTCGGCGTAGGTAATGGTGCCAGGCGTTTGGCCAAAGCTGTTGTCGTATACGCGCCGATATTCCCCTCCGAACTTGAAGCTGTGCTTGCCCCTCAGCCAGCTCAACGTATCGGAATAGACGGTGGTGAGGTCACCGCGTCCTTGCGGGAACCCATTGATTCCGCCAAAGCGAAGGCCAGTGCTGGTGATCGAAATTGCCGGTAGCCCGACGGGCCCGGGATTGCCGGTATTGAATCCAAAAGCGGCGGGATCATCGTGGCTATCGGCGACAAAGGTGATGTGAATGCGATTGAAGCCGGTGCGGAACTCATTTACAACCGCCGGCGAGAACATGTGGGTTTCAGCAAAGGTGAAGATCTGGCGATGCGAAGCCCGAGTATCTCCGAACCCGGGCAAGTTATTGCCCTGCAGCGTTGGCTCCTTGCGCAGATCTTTTTGGAACGCGTAATAGCCGTGTAGGCGATCGCTATCCCTTAGGTTGTGCTGAATGTCTCCGGTCCATTGGTCGATGTTGACCGGGGCCACTGCCGACCCGAGGAATCCATTCGCTCCATTGTTCGCAGCCGGAATAAGCGCGGCTAGTTTCTTGGTAGTCGGATCGGCCGAAGCCGCCGCTTGCTGCACTTCCGTCAAGCAGCTAGTAGCCGGAGCTACTGGAGTACAGGTGTTGCTCAAAACCGTAGTTTGCACCGGGAGACCTTGTCTCTGCCGCAGGCCTTCATAGCTACCGAAGAAGAACGTCTTATTCTTCCAAATTGGCCCACCCAGAGCCGCGCCGAAATTGTTGCGCTTGAACGGACTCATCTGATTTGGCGCGCCGCTCGACGTCGTCTTCTTGTTAAAGAAGTTGCGCGCGTCGAAAAAGTCATTGCGTAGGAAGTCGAATACTTCGCCGTGGAAGGCATTGGTACCAGAACGAGTGGCGATCTGAACGATCGAGCCCGAGTTGCGTCCTTCGTCGGCGCTATAGCTTGAATTGTCGATCTTGAACTCGGAGACGGTGTTGATCGAGGGCTGGAAGGTCAGCTGGCCATTCGCCATATCGTTCAGGTTGATGCCGTTGACCATAATGTTGTTTTCGTCCTCGCGATTGCCGGCGGTGTTCAACCCGAATGATCCCTGGCCGCGCAGAGGAGCTGTCAGGAAACCATTCGCGGGCGGAACCACAGAACCAGGAACGAGAAGGCCAAGGTCGAGGAAATGGCGACCGTTGAGAGGAATCTCCTGAACAGTCTTCTGATTGATCACCTGGCCTACCGTTTGCGTCGAGGCCTCGATCACGGGAGCTTCGGCGGAAACCGTGACGGTCTCGCTCGCCTGCGCGACTTTGAGCTGGAAATTCTGAACGGTGTTGCGTCCTACCTGGACGATCACGCCATGACTGAGTACTTTTTCCAGACCGGAGGACTGAGCAGTAACGTCATAGTTCCCGATTTGGAGAGCGGGTACCAGGTAGTTTCCACTCGAGTCGGTAGTAGTGCTTTGCGACACACCAGTCGCGGTATTCGTCACCGTAACCGAGGCGCCGGGAACAGCCGCGCCGCTTGGGTCGGTAACTTGGCCTTGAATCGATGACAACGACTGACCGAAGCCCACTGCTGTGGTGAAAATGGCAGCGGAAAGCGTCAGAAACCGTAGGAACTGGGAGAACACTCGCATCTATCGTCTCCTGTGCGTGGGACCGGATGGGTCGCCAGCGGGATAAACTTGTGAAGCTGCATGGAGCAGCTAACTTGAATACATGCAAGCAGCGCGCCATCTCTGAGCGGTCGTAAGCCGCTGATTTTCAGGAGTTTAGTTTTGGAAATGCAGCGAGGATACGGAAAACAGAAAGTGTGTATGGATTTCGGAACTCAGGAATACCTTTTTTGGGACGAAAATGTAGCCGAGTTCCGCGACTTGGGTTTCGGCCTGATCGGCTTTGGGTTGGAGGCCAACTGCAGCCCTAAAACGACCGGAAGCACACAGTCACAATTTGTGACAAATATTCCCTGCTCGTTTCCCTGGTCGCTTCGAGCGCATCTCCGGAAAACGCCTGCAAGTGCTCTGAATTCAGCTTACTAGCGGGAATTCCCTAGAATCCCTGCTCAGTTCCCTGGTTAGCGGGCAAATTCGCGGATTTTGGGCGGAATTCGAGGATTTTCGTCGTTACTTTGAAAATTTGCTGCAAAATTCGCTGTTCCCCGAATTAGCGCTTGCTCTACCAGCCGGAATCGGCATTTTAGGTTTTGTCAAAACAACCGGAAACTGACTTCCACATCAACTGCGACAGGAACAGGTTTGCCGTCTTTTTTCGCGGGTTCAAAGCGCCATTGACGCACAGCTTCCATCGCCCTGTCATCCAGGCCCATACCCAAAGACCGGACCACCCGAATTCCGCGAGCTTTTCCGTCAGTTCCGACTACCAGTTCCAACACAACGCTGCCTTGGAGTTTGGCTTCACGGGCTTCAGGGGAATATTCCGGCTCGGGCTTGTAGATGGCATACGGCGCACTCACGCCGCCCCCGACTCGGAAGAGTCCTCCACCATAGCCCCCGCCAATTCCGGGTCCGACACCTTCTCCAGAGCCGCTGCCGATACCGCCGCCTCTACCGTCACCAATACCTGCACTCGCGCCGATCCCATTCGACGGCGGCCCAATCACGCTCGAAACAGGATTGCCCAGATTGGGAAGATGATTGTCAGCCAGATGCACGGAAGGAGGCATCACCACGGTCGGCTCAGCGATGAGCTTCGGATGATCGTTGCGCACTACGACCTCGGCAGGAGTGATCTGGTGCATCGCCAGCTTGGGCAAACGTCCTTGCGGAGCGGCCATTTTGTCCCGGTCTCCACCGCCGCCTCCGCCGTGCAGCGTGCGGACTACATCCGGTGTGATGGAGACGTATTCACTTGTCTCCAAACTTGCCGCACTCCATTCCCGGACTTGTCGATGAGAAAACCAGAATCCGGAACTCAGAATTAGCGCCAAAGCAACCGCATGCAGGCCGATTGAAAGAGCGAAATTGGCGCGGTGCGGCGCATAGGTTCCGTAGCCGGAGCCAAACAATGCCGGCAGAATTTCCGGGTACGAACGTTGCAGCTTCCTGCTTTGGGAATTGCGCACAGACCATGAGCCGGGCTCCGCGGCTACTTCGGCGACGACAATGGATCGAGTCAATTCCTCGCGAAGCCGAGCGCGAAACTCCAAACGTGGAAGCGTCCGCAATTCCGCAGCGACGCCGAGCAATTCGGCAACGCTGGAATCGACGTTCGAAATCGCGGCATCTGGATCGCTCAACAAAACCTGGATGGCGCAATCGAGTTGTTCAATGAGTACAGGGCTAGACATACTTGCTCCTCATTTGCATGCGCAGCGTTTGCAGCGCGCGGAATTGCAGTTGCTTGATGGCTCCGTCACTGCGTCCCATCTCCTGCGCGATCTCATGAATGCTTCGTTGATCGATGAAGCGGCGCAGAACAACATGACGCTGATCTTGAGGAAGAGCGTCGACGAGTTGAAATAACATCGCGCGCTGCTCGATAGCGGCATCGATTCCCGCCTGTTCCAGTTCATCGACTGGAACTTCCTGTCGTTTTCCCAGACGCTCCCATCTGTCCGCCAGCACTTTGGCGGCAATCCCCAACAGCCAGGCTGCAAACGGAACGCCTCGCCATTCGAAGTTGTGAATTCCGGCGAGTGCACGATGAAAGACCTCTGCAGTCAGGTCTTCGGCTTCGGCTCGATCGCGCAGCCTGTACACGACAAACGCGTATACGCGCTCGAAATTGCTCTCGTAAAGCTCGGCAAAGCGAAGCGGATCGCGTTGCGCCGCTTCAATCAGCAGCCGCTCATCGGTTTCGCACTCGAGGACCCTCACCCGCATCTCCCTGGGGAACCATTCTCAATCAGGTAATCCCTGCGAAAAGCCTAAAAGTTACGGGGCAAGGAAAAAAATTGTGGACGCCCGCCGCCTGACGTTTTTCGGCAGGGCTCGGCAGCTCCAAGCATTGCTCCATGCAACAGAACAAAAATGGCTATTGGTAAGCAAATCTTATGTATCCCTTCCGTTTTATCTAAAGAACCTAACAGTGATATTTGCGTCTATTAATCAGCGGCGGAAAAAAGAATGTCAGTGATACTCCCTCACTGAAATTCATCCCGCAGCAAAGCAGACTAACTCGATAGCAAGTCCCCTTTTCCGGTCACGATCTGGAGCACTTAATTGCTCACGCCCAGCGGGGAATAGAGATGACCGAAATGGGAAAACCGGAGGGGCCCGAGCGGGCCCTTTCGCAAAGAGACCATCGAGAGTTTGAAACAAATCGTTTCGAAAGAAATCAAGGAGCTAATCGTTATGAAACATAGTCGTTATCCCTGGACAGCACTCGCACTTGCAATCACGTTGATCGCGCCAACTGTTATGCATGCCGCCAATGCGGCCACCACACCGGCGGCCTACGTCACCGCAGTCCATGCAGAGCGCGCTTCGGAATTGCTGAAGGATGTTCGTGCCCTCGCGGCACAGGTATCGGAAAGCACCGACACGCTTACGGTTTCGTCCAGCGCGAACCAACTTCACTGGATGACCCATCTTTCGCGCCTGAATCAGGCGAAAGATGGCATCAATGAAATCGGCGAGAAACTGCAGACGTTGCAGTCGATACGCAACTCTGTTCATCCATGGCAGCAGGAGGCGATCGATCGAATCCATGCCTCGTCGCTAATGGCGGCGAAGCACACCGATTCGGCTCTGCGCTACCTGAACGACAACAAGCGTTGGCTGGTCGCGCCTTCGTACAAGGATGATGTCAGCGCAATTCAGGCGCATGCGGATAGCGTTCGTAGTACCGCGAATGACTTCCTGAACTACGCGAGTACGAAGGACAAGCTCGGCGCGCTCCAGGATCGGCTTGTGTTTGAGTAGCCGATTGCGCGCCGCAGGCTGAGAGGTGAACGCCTTCCCAACCAGTAGGGGCTGATGTGTGGGAACGGCTTCACCTCTCAAGCTTCAACAGACCTCGATCAGCAACCGATAGCGCAGCCGCCTTATGCGGCTGTTTTTTTGCGATGGACGTATCGCTTGTGCCGACTATCCGCCACTCCGACCAACGGCCTTCGATACGGCAACAAGAAAAGCGCCCACGAATGGGCGCTTGTTACGACGCTTTGGTTTTATGCGGCGTGTTCAGCCGCTTCTGGCTGATAGAGGATTTCCTCTAGCTTGAACCGCCGCTCTCCTTTCGGAACCGACCAGACAA
This sequence comes from Terriglobales bacterium, assembly GCA_035277605.1. Taxonomy (GTDB): domain Bacteria; phylum Acidobacteriota; class Terriglobia; order Terriglobales; family Acidobacteriaceae; genus Gp1-AA112. The sequence continues at coordinate 5,304 of DATEKE010000298.1, forward strand.
TCACATCGCCGGCACGATAACCGATGATCGCAGTCCCAATTGGCGCCAGGACCGAGATCCGTCCCTGTGCCACGTCAGCATCGCGCGGAAAAACGAGGGCGTATACCGACTCGCGTCCTGAATCGAGATCCTTTAGCCGCACACGCGAATTCATTGTGACCACATCAGATGGAATCTCATCCGAGTTTACGATCTCAGCCTGCTTAAGTTCTTCTTTCAGCATTCGCAGGTGCTGGAGGTCTCTGCTGGAAATTCTCTCGGCCGATTCCACCAGATCGGTCAGCCTCTGCATGTCTTCCTCGGTGACGAAGATAGTGCGCTCTTTCATGGGTGTTCTCCTGTACGTTGGTTGTGAAATGAATTGAATGAGGATCGTCGGCTGGCTTTTACGCTGCACGGATGCTTTCGCGCCCGACTCTCAGGTCGCGAATGCGTGCAAGCTCCTGCGCGAAGAGGCGTCCAATGCGTGTAGTGGCGCGATCGATCGCGGCATGCATATCTGAACTCGACTCCTCCACGCTCACGCGACCGAATGGAACGATCTCCGCATCAATGCGGCATTGGTTGCGAGAGCCATGCGTATGCTCCGAGCCCACAATTCGGACATCCAGCCGTCCTACGCGTCCGGCAAAACGTCCAAGGGAAAAATGCAGACGCCGGGCAACATAGCGCCGCAGCGCTTCCGATACGTCCAGCTTGCTCAGCTTTACTTCCACGTGCATCGACACCTCCGTGACTGCTTTCTCCTAATAGACGACATCTTGAGCCGTAAGTTCTTTTCATAATTCCTAAGAGTTTGTTCGTTTTTCATTAATAGTGTTTCTGAATGCTGCTGGTTTAGTCGTACAACGTAAAGTTCAGTTGAAGTTGCGCGCACAAATGTCAGTGGGAGAATTGGAGCGACCACCGTGAAAACATCGAAGTAGGACCAGCAGTTCTGTGTGACGCCAACGGAGACAACAAAGAAGAATAAGCCGCCGCACCTGGCTGTTCGACAGCTTTGGAAATCTTCCCTGATTCGAGCGCATGTTAGAATCGGCGGCTGCTTATGAGGCCGCGACAGCTTCGCACATGGCTTGGTTTCGGAGTGGCTCTGGTCGAGCTTCTTCTATTGATTTCAACCGCGGCTGCTCAGACATCCGAGCTAAAGTCCAGCCGTCGTGCCGCAACTGCCTCCCGCAGCGTCGATTCCGCAATTGATAGATCAGCATCTGCCATTCGCATCGGACCGGGGGATTTACTGGAATTGAAGGTCTTTGGCGCTCCCGAATTGGGAAGCACAGTGCGGGTGAGCGGAGCAGGCGAGATCAATGTTGCTCTTATCGGCACCATCAAGACTGCGGGACTTACTCCCGAGCAGGCCCAAACTGAGATCGAACGGCGGCTCCGCGATGGCGGGTACTTGCGCGATCCCCACGTGGATATCCTGGTAAAGGAATTCGCGTCCCAGGGCATTTCTGTTTTGGGAGAGGTTACTCATCCGGGACTCTATCCGTTGCTTGGGAGCCCTCGCCTGCTCGACGCCATC
>DATEKE010000299.1:0-3209 GCA_035277605.1 Terriglobales bacterium
TTTTGCGATTGCAAGCCGGAACACGGAACCGGCGGAGGCGCGAATTACCTTTGTGTTCCACTGGCTCACGGTGCCTTCAATGCAGATCACCGAACCGGCGCCGAAGGCCTCCGCTGAGCGGATCAGCGTCCCCAAATTTCCCGGATCCTGGATTGCGGCCGCAACGATCGCCAATGCTGGACTGGGAGCGAGGGCGGCCTCGAGGTCGAAACGAGGTATTTGCACCAGTGCGGCGATGCCCTGCGGATGCTCAGTTATTGCAGCGCTGTCGAAAACCTCGTTCGGAAGGAGCAGCGCTTCCGCGTGCTTGCTGAGCTGGTCGAGAATGCGCTCAGCCCTCGCCTGCGCAGACTGTCGCACGAAGAGCGCGTGGACTTTCAAGCGACTGCGAATCGCCTCTTCGATCAGGCGGATTCCTTCAACCGCACAAAAGCCATCGTCCGACGTACCCTGCGCAAAGGCTTCGCGCAGCTTTTTCACCAGCGCGTTTTGCCGGCTGGAAACCGGACGCAGTCTTTGCTCACTTTGGGAGGATACCGGCATGGTTTGAAATCATTGTATTCCGCGCCGCTTTCCGGTTCTGGATGACGATGCGGCGCGCATGATTTATGCTTAGCATCGCTCGTTTCACTTATTTCGCGCCAATAAGAGGAAAAATTGCCGGCAGAACTTCTGAAGATCAACAGCAGCCAGCCGGAACCAAAACTAGTGAGTTACGCTGCCGAACGCATCCGCCAGGGCCTGGTGCTGGGGATGCCGACCGACACCTTCTACGGCCTCGCCGCCGATCCGGTGAACCTTCGCGCTGTGGAGCGCATTTACGAGATCAAGAGCCGCTCGCGCCACAAGCCGCTCTCGCTGCTCGTGGAGAGCATCGATCAGGCAGCCGATCTTTCGCGCAATCCTCCGGACGTGTTTCATCACCTCGCGAGGAAATATTGGCCGGGACCGTTAACCATCATCGTCAAGGCCAGCTCGCGACTGCCGCTGAAGGTGACAGCAAATACCGGCAATGTGGCTCTGCGCGTCCCCGACTCGCCAATTCCCGTGGCCATCATTCGCGAGATTGGATTTCCCATTACGGCAACGTCAGCGAATCTGCTGGGCGCTTCCGAATGCACAACGGCCGAATGCGTCCGCGAGCAGATGGGCGATCGCATTTCCATTATCGTGAACGGTGGACGCACGCAGCGAGATGTGCCCACCACCATCGTCGATTTGAGCGGCAATCCGATGCAGTGGCAGATCATTCGCGAAGGCGCGATTCCCGCGGAAGAAATCTCTCCGATCCTCTGGCCTGATGTCGAGCGCGACTAAATCGAACGTGTGGTTTCGGATTTGCATTGCGGTCTTCATCCTTGCAGCGGCATGGGTGTCCGTTGTTTACTGGTTGGTAAACCGCCAGGCGGACAAAGATGAGTCGCGAAAAGCCGATGCGATCGTCGTCTTCGGCGCAGCCGAATACGCCGGCCATCCTTCGCCTGTCTATCGAGCTCGCCTCGATCATGCGTACACGCTGTTTCGCGAGGGCATGGCGCCTCTGATTGTCACTACAGGCGGTGGCGCGCAGGATCCGCATTTTACCGAGGGCGGAGTCGGGCGAGATTATCTCGTGGCGCGAGGAGTTCCAGATCGGAACATCATCGCGGAGACGCAGAGCAACGACACGAGTGAATCAGCCGTGCGCGTCGCCAACATCTTCCGCGAGAACGGGATTCACACCTGTCTCGCGGTTAGCGACAGCTATCACATGTTTCGCGTCAAGCAAATGCTCGGCAGGCAAGGAATCACCGTGTATGCTTCGCCGCGTCCCGACTCTCGTTTGCCCAGCCGCTGGGAGCGTGTTCGCCTCAAGCTACGCGAAGTGGTGAGCTACACCGCGTGGAAGCTGGGACTTTAACGCGCGCAGCCTTTGCGCCAAACTCGCAAGTAACCGAAGTCACTTTCGCGTCTTGGCGATGATCAGCTACTCTGCAACTGTTGTTCCGCTTGCGGGTTTCAAGCAGGTGGAGGCTGTGAATGGGACCAAGGCTCGCAGTTTTGATTTCCGCAGGCGCATTGGCGCTGTCATCCAGCTTGCCTGCACGCGCGGCGGAGAAAGCTTCGATATCGTATCCAAGCCAACCGGCGAGTAAAGCAGCGCAGCCCACTGGCATTCAGGGACAACGAAACGTATTGGAAATGGTCGCTGAACAGCTCGATCTTTCCGCTGGACAGAAGATCGAGTTGCAAAATCTGCTTCGGGCAGAACAGGAGCAGATGGCGGCTTTGCATCAGGATTTGGACTCGACCGACGCGCAGAAGAGCGCGAGGTTTCACCAGATCCGGCAGCAGACAAAGAACAGCTTTGTGGCCCTCCTGTCAGGGGAACAGAGACGGGAATTCAACAGGATTATGGGGCGCTAGCTCCGAACAAGTTCTATAAAGCGACAGCAAAAAACGAACAGCAGACAAGCGACTGGGCGGACCCAAAGAGTCCGCCCGATTTTTTTGACGTGGGTAGCCCGAACAGATAGAAGTTAGTAGACGCCATGCTGCGGCTCGCAATCCAATCTTCGCTGTCGATCCTAACCCTCTGCGGAATTGCTTTCTGTCTCGTTTCAATGTGGAGCGCCCGACGATTTCGTCAATGGGTCAGCAGGCAAACACCGACCGGCTTCGCTCCGGCGGTTTCCATTTTGAAACCCGTCAAAGGAGCGGATGCCGACTCCTATGACGCCTTCCGCAGCCATTGCGTGCAGGACTACAGCAGTGAATACCAGATCATTTTCGGAGTGAACGACAACGCCGATCCGGCAATTCCCCTGTTGCAGAAGCTCATTGCCGAGTTCCCTGCCCGCGACATTCGACTGGTGGTTTGCTCAGAAGTGTTTGGCACCAATCGCAAAATCAGCAATTTGATGCACCTGCTACGGGAAGCTAAATACGATTATGTGCTAGTGAACGATGGCGATATTTGTGTCTCCCGAGACTATCTGATCTCGGTGATGGGACGATTCTCCTCGCCTACGCTGGGAATGGTGACTTGCCTCTATCGCGGACGCCCGAGCAACACATTCGGCTCGCGCCTGGAAGCTCTGGGCATTTCCACTGACTTTGCTGCCGGCGTGCTCACAGCATGGTTTATGGAAGGCGGACTGCGATTCGGCCTGGGCTCGACCCTCGCCATGAATCGTTCAGCCCTGGATAAGATCGGCGGCTTTGAGGCC
>DATEKE010000300.1:0-9715 GCA_035277605.1 Terriglobales bacterium
TGCGATGTAAAAGTTTGCGTAGCTCGCAGGCAAGCGCTGACCTCGGAACCAGAGGGGGCAGGGAAGCGGTAGCTCGATCACGTTCAGCTTCTTCCCATCTTGGTCCGTTGCATTGCGCAACCGGCGGAGATTCTCCTGCAGCGGATCATAATTAGGATCGGAGGTATTCTTCTCGACGACAGTGACAACGGTATCAGTCGAGACGAATCGCGAGATGTCATCGACGTGGCCGTGGGTATCGTCACCGGCGACGCCGTTGCCGAGCCAGATGGTCTTCTTGATGCCTAAATACTTCGCGAAAAGCTGCTCCAACTGCTCGCGAGTGACGCCACGGTTTCGCTGCTGAACCTCGCTCAGGAGGCATTCTTCTGTGGTGAGTACTGTCCCACGGCCATTTACATCTATGCTGCCACCTTCCAGTACGACTCGACGGCGCTTCCCGTCAACAACGATCTCCGGTTCCCAAGTCGGCACTCGAAGCTGTTGAGCTACAAACGCCGGCAGGTTCTCATCTTTCTTATAATTCGGATACTTGGCCCATCCGTTGAATTGCCAATGAGTGATCGCTACCTGCGGTTCCTGTTCACGTTTGACGAAGATGGGACCGGAGTCGCGCGCCCATACGCGATCAGTTTTGAAGCGGAAGAATTCGACTCTCTCGGTATCGGCGTGTGCCTGTTTAAACACGCGCTCGGCTGCGCGCTGATGGCCGCCATCGTTGACGAGAATGCGGACTTTCTCGCCACGTGCAATATGGCGGACCATTTCGGCATAAACCCATGGAATCGGCTGGAATTTGCCTGGCCAGTCCTTGCGATTGTGCGGCCACGCGATCCATGTGGCTTCGTGCGGCTCCCACTCCGCAGGCATGCGATAGCCGAGAGTTTTCGGGGTTTTCGATTCCGATGATGTGCTCATGTGTCGATCACAACAGGACCACAGAGGAAACAGAGGCGCACGGAGGGCTGAGCGCGAATTTCCACTTCCTCTGTGCGCATCTGTGTTCTCTGTGGTGAAAAGTAGAAGTCAATCGAGGAAGCGGTGTCCAATCCCTGAATAGCTGTCAATGCGGCGATCGCGCAGGAACGGCCAATTGCGGCGGACCTCTTCGATCTCCCGCAGGTTCACTTCGGCGCACAGGACTTCTTCGCGATCATGTGATGCCTCGGCGAGCACGCGTCCGAAGGGATCGGCGAGGAAGGATTTTCCCCAGAACTCCAGGCCCGCGCCTTTGGCTTCGTTGCCGCGAATGTTGCCGGTCTCGTGTCCAACACGATTGACTGCTGCCACGAAGACTCCGTTCGCAATCGCGTGGGCGCGCTGAATCGTCCGCCAGGCATCGTGCTGCGCGACTCCGTACTGCTCCTTCTCTGCCGGATGCCAGCCGATCGCCGTCGGATAGAACAGAATTTGTGCTCCGTGCAAAGCTGTGAGTCGCGCTCCTTCTGGATACCACTGATCCCAACACACTAGCGTGCCGATGCGCGCGACATCTGTGTCGAAGGCTTTGAATCCCAAATCGCCCGGGGTGAAGTAATACTTCTCGTAATAAAGAGGATCGTCGGGGATATGCATCTTGCGGTACAACCCGGCGATGTTGCCATCTTTGCCGATCAGAACTGCGGTGTTGTGGTACAGGCCGCGCGTGCGCTTCTCAAAAAGAGAGACGATGATCGAAGTGTGGGTCTCGCGAGCGACTTTCGACATCGCTTCCGTCGTCGGTCCTGGAATCGGTTCAGCTAGATCGAACAGTGCGGGATCTTCTCGCTGGCAGAAATATTGAGTCCGAAATAGCTCAGGCAGGCAGACGATCTGGGCGCCATTGCGCGCAGCTTCGCGCACACGCTGCACTGCTTTCTCCAGATTGGCATCAGGATCAGGCGAGCAGGAGAGCTGGATAAGGCCTACTTGGAACGTGTCTTCCATTTGAGGGAACAGGTTACAGGGGACAGGTTACAGGGAAAGCAGCAGAGTTGAAATTGTTGCCAATGTCTTGGACTCTGTTGATTGACGGGTCCGCGGTTTCGGCTTTCCTGTAACCTGTCCCCTGTAACCTGTTCCCTATTCAAAGATGAGGATTGCCGCCGCAATCACGGTAGTCCACCGGCCATGCTTGTCCCCCACCGCGGACTGCGTCATGTTCGCCGTGCGCACGATCTTGTTCGAGATGCGGTAGATCTCCTTCTTCTCGTCCCATGACTTGTCGGCGTCAAATTCGACGTCGAGCGTGGTAGCCAGCATTTCTGCAGCGAGTTCCTCGGCGTAGTCGCCAGCCTGGTCATCGGTCTCGCCGAAGCTGTGATGCTCGCTCATGTAGCCGTAGGTGCTGCGGTCCGTGGGGATGGCTACGCCGATGCTCGAGGCCAGCAGCCGATGCGGCTCGCGCGTGGAGTTCTCGGCGACCACAGCAAAGACGACTTCGCCGTGGTTGAGGTACTTCGATCCTTCTTTGCGGGAGACCAGCTTGCAATGCGGTGGAAAGATTGAGGAGACGCGCACCAGATTCTGTGATGCGATGCCGGCGTCGCGCAAGGCGAGCTCAAAGGAGGTCAAGCGCTCTTTGTGTTTTCCCACTCCCTTAGTGAGAAAGAGCCGCTTGGGAACCATGTCTTTGCCCAATTCAGAGATCCTCCGGAAGGCGTATGAGAAAAATTAAAACTAACAGAAATTGTGCACTGCGCGAGAAGGAAAATATTGAAGCGGCACAAATTTTCCGGCGATTTAGGCATGCCGCGTTTATCGCCCCTAGGAATGGGCCATTTTCTTGACGGGCTTGCGGTTGACGGCAATCTCCATAAACGCGCGAGCCGCGCGGCTGAGCGTCTTATCTTTGCGATGGACCAGCGCCAGGTCGCGGCGAATCGGCGGATCGGTAAAGTTGTGCGCGAGGAGCGTGCCGGAGCGAATTTCGTCAGAGATATTGGAGCGTGCGATAAATCCAATACCGACGTCAGCGGCAACGAAGCGCTTCAGCAGTTCACTGGAATCCAGCTCCATCGAGACCTGCTGCTTGAGTTCGGCTTTCTGGAAAACGTCGTCAATGGCTTCGCGTGTTCGACCGAGTTTTGGAAGAACCAGCGGGTATTTCGAAATGTCTTCGAGCCGTACGTGCGTAAGCTGCGCCAGCGGGTGACGAGGGCTGGCGATCAGCACGAGCTCGTCATGGTGGATCGGTAACGCATTCAGGCGGGAATCCTTGACCGGCATGGAAACCACACCGAAGTCGACAGTCTGATCAATGATCGATTCCACTGTCTTGGCGGTCTCCGCGCGCTGAATGCTGACCGAGACTTTCGGATACTGCCGCTTGAAATCGGCGAAGACCTCGGGAAGGATGTACAGGCAAGTAGCCTCATTCGCTCCGACGACGATCTCCCCACGTGGCGTACGCTCCATCTCCGCGATGGCGGTTTTGACCGCTTTCAAAGATCGCAACGCATCCTCGGCATAAGCCTGAAACGCCTTTCCCGGAACAGTAAGCGTAACCTTGGCGCCGGATCGATCAAACAATCGCGCTCCGACCTCTTCTTCCAGCGCTCGAATTTGCGACGAGATGGCGGGCTGGGTGCGGAAGCATCGTTCTGCAGCTTTGGAGAAGCTGGAATGCTTAGCAACTTCCAGAAAGGAATTGAGCTGATCGAGATCCATGGGCGTAGGAAGGAAAGGTGCTTGTATCGTACCCTGAATTTGCCCGATTTGACAGAACCGGCCCGCGGTAGCCGGGCACAGCCTCGTCTGTTGCAGCTGTGTTTCATGTTGCCGGTCAGTCGCGCGGCCCTCCCCGGCGCTGGGCTAGGCCGCCCAGCACCGCCCACCCGCTACCGCAGGTGGTTCTGTCCACATCTGCTTCGCGCCCTTCGTCTAGAATCGACTCAGTGGCTCGCATCAGCAACATGCAGAAGGCGCAAGCCGTTGGGCGGGTGCTCTGGCGGATGAGCAACCGCCATCACACCGTCAGGGGAAGCGTTGCAGCGGCGAAGACGGTCGGGAAAGCCACTGCGCGCGTCACGCGGATTCTGTGGCTTGAAGTGACGGGCTTTTTCTTTGCAGTTTTTGCGCTGTGGGTCATCGGCGCTACCTGGAACCAATGGCAGCGAATTCGTTCCGGCGATGCCTCGTTGCCGATGTGGCATATAGGCGTGGGCGCCGCATTCGCTGCCGTTCTCATCTACTTTGCGGTTTCGTCATTCTGGCGCGCACGGCGCATTTCGGCCGCAAACCAAAGCTCCAATGCCTGAGTCCACCAAGTCCACAGAATCCACAAAGTCCATCCACACGGAGCAGCGCGAACTCTACACCGCCGCTGACCTAGCAACCGGATGGAATTGCGACCAGCAGCTCAGCTATCCCGGTCAGTTCCCCTTCACACGCGGCATTCAGCCCACGATGTACCGCGGACGCCTCTGGACCATGCGTCAGTACGCAGGCATGGGCGATGCCGAGGAATCAAACCGGCGCTACAAGTATCTGCTCGCGCACGGCACCATGGGATTGTCGGTTGCATTCGATTTGCCCACGCAGATTGGCTACGACTCCGATCACCCGATGTCTCTGGGTGAAGTAGGCAAGGTTGGCGTTGCGATTGATTCGATCGAAGATATGGAGCGGCTCTTCGACGGGATCAATCTCGAGAAGATTTCGACCTCGATGACAATCAACGCGACCGCGATTATTCTTCTCGCGCTGTACGTCGCAGTCGCCAAGCGCAGTGGAGCCAATCTCCGCAAGCTATCGGGCACAGTGCAGAACGACGTGCTCAAGGAGTACATCGCCCGCGGTACGTACATTTATCCGCCGCAGCACGCGATGCGAATCATCACCGATGTCTTCGCTTACTGCAACGAGAACCTTCCTGAGTGGAATCCGATTTCCATTTCGGGATACCATATGCGCGAGGCCGGAAGCACAGCGGTGCAGGAAGTCGCATTCACGCTAGGCAACGGCATCGCCTACGTTCAGGCTGCTCTGAAGGCTGGATTGGAAATCGACAGTTTCAGCCCGCGCCTCTCCTTCTTCTTCAACGCGCACAATAATTTTCTGGAAGAAGTCGCGAAGTTCCGAGCGGCGCGGCGTATGTGGGCGCGCGTCATGCGTGAACGTTTTCGCGCACGCAATCCACGCTCGTGGATGCTGCGTTTCCATACGCAAACTGCAGGCTCGACGCTCACGGCGCAGCAACCGGAAGCGAATATTGTGCGCACCGCAATCCAGGCACTGTCAGCCGTGCTGGGCGGCACGCAGTCGCTGCATACGAACGGCTACGACGAAGCGCTTGCTATTCCAACTGAAGAAGCCGCGCGCATCGCGCTGCGTACGCAGCAAATCATCGCTTACGAATCGGGAGCAGCGCAGACCATCGATCCTTTCGCGGGGAGCTTTGCGATTGAAACTCTCACTGACCAAATCGAGCAACAAGCAGACGCGTATCTCGAAAAAATCGAGGCACTGGGCGGGATGATTCAAGCGATTGAACAAGGTTTTGTGCAGCAGCAAATCCAGAACGCCGCGTACCAGACGCAGCAGAGGATCGACGACGGCGAAGCGATTGTTGTCGGCGTAAATCGCTTCACCATCGAAGAAGAGAAGAGCATCCCAATACAGCGCGTCGATGAAGCACTTGAACGAAGACAGGTCGCACGTCTGAGCGCGTTTCGTGCCAACAGAAGTCAGTCTCTCTGCAATGCGGCTCTCGTCAAATTGAGGGATGCTGCGATAGGCGGGGACAATCTGGTTCCAGCGGTAATCGAAGCTGTAGAGGCCAATTGCACACTAGGCGAAATCTCAGACCAGCTGCGCTCCGTCTTCGGCGAGCATCAAGAAAAAGTCGTCATCTAGCGCAAGGATTCCCGCGGACAACCCCTACCACGCTCTGCTCTTCGAATTCTCAACAAAACGAAACGTGGTCAGTTTTGTGCCTGCAAGTCACAGACTTCGCGGCACTCCCGGCAATAGTAGGCGCCGTCGGCACAAAGGCGCACCTCGTGAGCGCCCTGGCAGAAGACGCAGTATTTCTCGCAGGTGCAGCGGGATTCGTCGCAATCGCACTGGGAGCAGGTAAAGCGGGTTGCCATACAGTTGACTCTACTCGCGGAGGGGCACAAGCAAAAGTGACGAAGGTCAGGGGACCGGGTGGCGAGACGGAAGAGTAAACTATCGGTGACGAAAATGTCAGGGCTGCTGGATTATTTCGAACCTTTTTCGATCCTGCGAATCTCTTTCAGCAGCGCGGCCTCCACTTTCGCGGATTGGCGTTCCCCTCGCGCGACACGGCTAACGTAGGACGGGTCGATTCCCAATTGTCGAGCGACCCTGCTGTAGATGCCTCGATAGAGGCTGAGTCGATTGAGTCGAGGATTTTTGCTATTATCCATGTCATGATTCGTGACCCGCTGTCCTGGTCAGCGTGTTGCGACGCGAGACACACGGAACCAAGCGACAGGGGAGCACGTTTTCTTGGGGTGTAACTCCAGTGTTACTGAGCATAGCCTCGGTGGCTTAGCCTGTCAAGGAATGAGTTATGCGCGCCGGCGCTAAATTAGCTCGACCAGAATGGGCCGTTCAGATCGAACGATTGCGTGAGCGGTTGCACTTGAATCAGGCGGGTCTTGCTCGCCTGCTCAATGTGTCTCCGATGGCCGTCTCACGTTGGGAACGCGCCGTCAACGAGCCGGAAGCCGCTTACTACATTCATATGGGAACCCTGACCGGAGATCCGGATTGCTGGTATTTCTGGCAGCGTGCCGGACTGCCCGCCAGCGATTTGAAACGAGCTCTGCGAAAATCGAAAACTGCTAAACCTGCGCAAGCCACGGATACCGATTTGGAGTACAACGCAGTTCCGGTAGTGGGGCTTAGCGCAGGTACCAGTTTGCCTGGCGACAGTGACCCCAACATCGAACAAAGTTCCGAGGTTGCTCGGGTAATGGCTCCGCCCGAGTGGACTGAGAACGTTCAGAATCTTCGCTGCCTTCGAGTAAAAGGTGAGGGGATGGCTCCGGCGATAACGGACGGCTCTATCGTCGCCGTAGATGTCTCGCAATTTCTTGCAGCAAAGTTGAGCAATGCTGTTGTGCTCGCCTGGCACAAAGATTACGGTCTGATTGTGCGTCGTCTCAAGAAAAGCGGCGCGGGCGATGTGCTCGTCTCCGATGCTGATCCTACGGGAGGCAACGCACTCGCCTTCGATCATAATTGGCGCATTCTGGGACGCGTGGCCTGGTGGTTGTCTCGTCCGCGATAGCCGTCCGAGAAAAAACCTTAGTCGCTTGCCGTCCACCCCCGGTTTGAGTACATTCGACATTGAAAGCCAGCCTGCAAAGCAGGTACTGGCGGTAACCGTTTATTGAACCAACATTCAATGAACAGGGGGCTCGACTCGAAAAATCGGTTCGGTGTGCGAGGTTCCGCCAGTACGGAAATGCCTAAAGAACCGCGGAGAGTTCCCACCGTCGTAGGACGGGTTCATGAACGGCCCGCCTGGTACGGCCCCGTGGGTTGGCTTTTTCTTAGGCTGCTAAGCTGCTTAGCTTCCAAGCTCTCTTTGGTAATCCTCACAGTCTTCTCACTGAAAAATGTTGTGGATTGTTGCCGTCGTGTGCTTGGCAGGTCCATCGCGCATCGTTCTTCGCGCGATTCTCCAAGCTAGAAGCTTAGGAGCTCAGCAGCTCGGAAGCTGCTTTGTGGTTTAAGCTAGGAGCTTAGGAGCTGAGCAGCTTAGAAGCTTTTTCCCGTGTATCCCCGCCTCTTCCAGATTGGACATTTCTTTCTTCCCACCTACGGCGTACTCGTCGCCAGTGGACTGATCATTGGATTGCTCGTTACCGTCCATCTTGCGCAGCGCCAGGGCATCAGCGTGGACACCATGTGGAATATGGGTTTGGTTGCGATCCTCGCCGGCATTGTTGGGTCGAAGCTGCTGTACCTGTTCACCACTTGGCAAGAACATCCAGATCAGCCGTTGCGATTGTTCAGCCTCGACACCTTGCAATCAGGCGGCGTCTTCTCCGGCGGACTGCTGCTCTCGATCGTAGTCTGCTACTGGTACGCCATCCGGCATCGCTTGCCGAAGTTGAAGACGGCAGATTCCTTTGCGCCCGGCATCGCAGTGGGCCACGCGGTCGGACGCCTCGGCTGCTTCGCTGCGGGGTGCTGTTTTGGGAAACCAACGACTTTGCCGTGGGGCGTGACGTTTACGAATCCGTTGGCACAATGGGCAGGAACACCGCTTGGCATCCGCCTGCATCCCACGCAGCTTTATGAATTCTTTGCCGAGTTCCTGATCTTCCTTCTTCTTCTATGGATTCTTGGCCGCCGCCACTTTGAAGGCGAGATCTCGGCGGCATATCTCTTCCTCTACGGAATCGCACGCTACTTCCTCGAGTTCTTGCGCGCCGATCCTGACCGTGGCTCGATGTTCGGCGGCATCATGAGTGCCACTCAATTCATCGCTCTGCTGCTGGTCATTGGCGGCGGAGTCATGTGGATGCTCTGCCCACGTCCACAACGCGCCGGCAGCACACAACTCGCAACCACCGCCTGATCGACTGACACATCGGCATAGCAAACGGGTCGGTACGTACTTCAGACGAAATAATCTAAGACCACGGTCGTGCAACCGCGCCGCATCACATGCGGGAAGACCAAGTATGTCCCGCTTGCGTTCGCACACCACACCTATAACTTCTTGCGACAGGCTCGTAGCTGTTGGTTCACTTCCTCAATTTTTTCCGGTGTGGAAAGTCCGTGGCTAGCCTGGATTTTCCGTTGTGGCTGCGCGCGCTACATTTCTGCAATTTGCTGTTTGTGACCCTGCTGATTCGCAGTGGGCTTGACATCCTCAGCGCACATCCCAAGCTTTACTGGAACGATAACTGCACTCCAGGTATGGCGTGAAGATTACCAGTTCTACAGTCCCGAAGCAGGAATATAGATTCGACACTTTCCCGCGAGGCAGCATCTGCTGGCATCGTGCCTTCTAAACTTCTAAAGAAGAAGAACCAATGTCAGAGCTGATTTACGAACATCCCGCGCAGATCGCGGATCACGGCACAACCTATACCGCACGTGTCTGCGGAGATGAGCGTCCCGATGGAACCTGGCAGGCCTGGCTGGAATTTCAGCCGCAGAACAGCCGCAAGCCCGTGCTGCGCACGGAGCAGGAGACATCGCAGCCCAATCGCACGACGATTGAGTACTGGGCTCTGGGCCTTGAACCGTTGTACCTGGAAGGCGCCCTGGCGCGAGCACAGGGACGGCTACTCTAGTCTCGCGTGCCCTCGCTCCGCTGCTGGACCGGTTGAGGGTCATCATTCGCCTCTTGCGGGTTTTGTTTCACTTCTCTGGGAATGGGCATCTCGCTCCCACTCCGAAGGTATGATTGCAATGGTCTTCAGCAACATCCTTATACGCTCATGCGTTTCGATATCATCACCATCTTTCCCGACTTCTTTCGTGGGCCGCTCGATTTCGGCGTCCTGCGTCGCGCTCGCGAGCAGGGACTGGTGAATGTCACGATTCATGACCTGCGTGCGTTTACGCACGACCGTCACCAGACCGTCGATGATCGTCCTTTTGGCGGCGGAGAAGGCATGGTGCTGAAGGCGCAGCCGATCTTCGAGTGTGTCGAGTCGCTGGGTGTTGCGTCGCGAGAGGACCGACTTAGGGCCGACGCGCGTGAGACGGTCGTTCTCTTGTCTGCGCAGGGCCGACTCTTCGA
>DATEKE010000301.1:0-2208 GCA_035277605.1 Terriglobales bacterium
GGTGATTACGAGCAGTCCATTCTGGTCGGACGCATGAACCATATTGCCCGGATCAACCAGACGCAGTCCTACTCTGCCGTCAATCGGCGATTTGATGTGGCAATACGTAAGGTTCAGCTTGGCGTTGTTGATCTGCGCGTCGTCGGCGCGAACTAATCCTTCCTGCTGCGCCACCACAGACTGCTGCGTGTTGTATTGCTGCTGTGCAATCACGCCTTGTTTATAGAGATCGGCATAACGTTGCAAGTCGCGCTGCGCGTTTTCGAAATTCGCCTGATCCTTATACTTGGTTGCCTCGGCCTGCGAGAGTTGCACTTCGTAAGGCCGCGGATCGATCAGCGCAAGCTCTTGTCCTTTTTGAACCTGCTGCCCCTCGCGGAAGTTAACTTGCATCAACTGACCGTCGACACGGCTGTGGATCGTGACCGTGTAGTACGCCTGAACGTTGCCAAGTCCTTCGAAGTAAACCGGAACGTCGCGCTGCTGCGCCGACACTGCGGAAACCGGAACTGGACGATTGGCATCGGCTCCGCCGCCACGACGGCCGCCACCGCGTCCCTGTGCCTGGGCCTGCTCGCCATGCGCTTTCGAGAGAGTCCGCAAACTGAGTGCGCCAAGAACGATGAGCGCGAAGATCACAATCACCCAGATCACGGCTTTGCTGCTCGTTCGCCGCGGCGGTGGCGGCGGCACCAACTCCGGCTGGTGGAGGTCTTGTTCGGTAAGGTCTTGCGCCATATGCATATGTTTGGCTCCGGCACGCGAGCCGAACCCTCTAATCTACAGCATCTCAGCGCATGACGATTTCTGGCTGAAGGGTCGGAAACTCTCGGAAGAGAATCGCGGCAGGTGCAGGCGCTCGTCGCTCCCATCGGCAGCGACTCTCGCCTTTCCACTATCTGATTAGACGAGTACGCCGAAAGAAAAGTAGTAACAAATGGGGCAGGAACTGAGGTTAAGTTTTGTTAAAGAAAGCACTTGCGAGAGCCGCACGAACGACGGAAGCCAGGAAGGAATCTTCCCAACTCATGGCAGCTGGCTATTCGGCGTCCTTGGTCTTGAGTCGCGATCTGTTCTCTTCGATGAAGGCCCGTAGCTCATCGATTTGCCCAAGCAGACGCATCCACTGCTCGTAATAGAGCGTGACAGGAAAGCGCCCGAGTCCGTAGACGCTCACGCCCCCTTTCTCGCTCACACGAAATTCCAGCTTGCCGGTCTTGCGCGACGCCAGCTTTTGCTCCAGCTCTGCAATTCGCGCTTTAAGTTCTTCTGAGGTAGGTTCAGCCATGGACAGACATTCTACCAATTACAAGTGACGCTCAAGGCAATGTGGAGTGCCGTCTACTTCAGTTTCGCCAGCTCTGACCGAAGTTCCTCGGCATGAAATCCAAACGGACCAGGACGGCTTTTGTAGGCGACCAGCCCATTCTTGTCGATCAGATAGATTCGATCCGGCCAGCCTGTGTACGCCTGCTCAGTGCGATTGCTGAAATCATCGATCAGGGCGGGAAATTTGATTCCCAATTTGCGCACGCACATCCCCGCTACATTCTCACGCTGGGCAATGTCCTTAGGACTGGCAAAAACCACTTTGTCGCGAACATTGCTCTCCATCTGCCAAACATCGCTCGGATGCGCTTCGAGAATGTACACGGCGTAAAACTGCACGCGTGAGCCGTATTCATCATAGAGCTTGTTCAGGGCGGGAACCTCCCGCCGAAACGGCGGTCAAGTGTAGCTGCCGAAGACCAGCACAACCGGCTTCCCAGATTGGAATGACGAGAGGCTTACGTGCGCCGTTTTGTCCTGAGTAGGCAGATCAAAATCAGGCGCGGGATCGCCAACGCGAAGGCTGCCCGCTCGCGCCCGCGTCCACATAGTCTCAAAAGGCGCGATCAGGAAGATGGCCACCGGCATCTTCGACATGAAACGCCCGAACCGCTCGGGCGGCTCATGCATCGCGCGATTCACTGCAAAAAGCAGCGCCGCATATCCGCAGACGAGCACCAGCACCACAGCAGCAATCAGCCGCCGTACACTCTTGCGCTGCCAGAACGGTTCCATGGGATTGGCAGCAAAGTGTAGCGGCTGAGCCAACCCGAGTCGCTAGTATTTTCGAACTATTTCAGAACAACAGCGAGTTTTGCAGTGATTTTCAAAAATCCGATCTGAAATTCGCCGAATGCTGCCCAAAATCTGCAAATTTCC
>DATEKE010000302.1:0-6844 GCA_035277605.1 Terriglobales bacterium
AATCGCGTTTGTCGCGCATGACTGACGAGATCGGCGAGATGCAGAGGCACGCCGAGGCTGAAGCGAAGTCTGAAGAAGAACGGATTCGAGCCTCGATTGCGGAAGAAAAACAGAAGATCGTGGCTTCGGCCCAGCACGAAGTTACGCAAGCCACGAGTGCGGCGCGGCGCGATTTGCAGAAGTATGCGGTGGAACTCGCAGTAGCGATGGCCGAAAAAGGCATTCGCGTCGATGCGACGGAAGACAAATCGCTGGTAGAAGACTTCACCGAGCAGCTCGCCTCCGAGGCGCGCCGGAACGGGAATAGCTAACCAATGGCTTCCTTTATCAGCATCTACGGACGCGCGATGGCTGATGTGGTCGTCGATCGCAGCCTCGACGCCAGTCGGGTGAGTTCCGAATTGGAATCGATTGGAAGCCTGCTCGGCCAAAGCTCTGATTTGCGCACGGTTTGGGATAGTCCCTCAGTTGCTTCGGATCAGAAGCTCGGGTTGCTCGATGCTCTCGCGAAGAAGCTCGGCATTTCACGAGAGGTGCGGAACTTTGTCGCTGTGCTGATCTCGAACCGACGGATTCACGCATACAGTGAGATCGCGAAGAACGCGATCGAGCAGATCAACGAGCGGTTGGGTATTGCGGATGCGGAGATCGTCAGCGTCCGCGAACTCGGTGCGGAAGAAAGACGTCGGTTAGAAGATCAGGTGGCGAAGGTCACCGGTAAGAAGCTGCGCGTCCGCTATTCGCTCGATCAGAAGCTCATGGGCGGAGTCGTAGTGAAGGTCGGCAGCACGATCTATGACGGTTCGGTGCGCGGGCAGTTGCAGAGGATGAAGGAACAACTCGTAGCTCTATAACTGGTTAGTAAGACCTGTCATTCCGAACGAAGTGAGGAATCCCTACTACTACGAAACAGTTTCGGCTGGGTAGGGATTCCTCGCTGCGCTCGGAATGACAAACAGAAGCAACGAAATCTCAATATGGCACAGATCAAAGCAGACGAAATTACCAAGCTCATTCGTGAGCAGATTGAAAACTACGAGTCCAAAGTCGCGGTCGATGAAGTTGGTACCGTGCTCTCATTGGGCGATGGTATTGCCCGCATCTATGGCCTCGATAAAGTTATGGCCGGCGAGCTGATCGACTTTGGCCACGACGTGACCGGCATCGCCATGAACCTGGAAGAAGACCAGGTCGGCGCGGTGCTCATGGGCGACTACACCGAAATTAAAGAGGGCGGCGAAGTGCGCCGGACCGGCAAGATCATGGCTGTGCCCGTGGGCGACGCCATGATAGGACGCGTCGTGAACTCCCTCGGCCAGCCTATCGACGACAAAGGTCCAATCAACACCAAAGAGACGATCCACATCGAGCGCATTGCGCCGGGCGTGATCGATCGCCAGCCGGTGCGCGAGCCGATGGCGACTGGAATCAAAGCCATCGATTCGATGATTCCGATCGGTCGTGGACAGCGCGAGCTGATCATCGGCGATCGTCAGACCGGCAAGACCGCGGTTGCCCTCGACACGATCCTCAATAACAAAACCAATAACCTGATTTGTATCTATTGCGCGATTGGCCAGAAGCGTTCGTCCATCGCTAACGTCGTGAAGACGCTCACTGACTACGGCGCGATGGATTACACGATCGTGGTCGCCGCTTCCGCATCTGAGCCGGCGCCGATGCAGTACATCGCTCCCTATGCCGCCTGCGCTTTGGGCGAGTACTTCCGCGATAACGGACGCCACGCGCTCGTCATTTACGATGACCTCTCGAAACACGCTGCTTCGTATCGCGAGATTTCGCTCCTGCTGCGCCGTCCTCCGGGACGCGAGGCGTATCCCGGGGATGTCTTTTATCTGCACTCGCGTCTTTTGGAGCGCGCAGCCAAGCTGTCCGACAAACTCGGCGGCGGCTCACTCACGGCTCTTCCGATCATTGAGACGCAGGCTGGCGACGTCTCCGCATATATCCCCACGAATGTCATCTCGATCACCGATGGCCAGATCTTTCTTGAAACCGATCTGTTCAACTCCGGCATACGTCCGGCGGTAAACGTCGGTATCTCAGTCAGCCGCGTGGGCGGATCGGCACAGATCAAGGCGATGCGTCAGGTTGCAGGCTCGATGAAGCTGGAACTGGCGCAGTATCGCGAACTCGCGGCCTTCGCGCAGTTCGGCTCCGATCTTGATAAGGCAACGCAGCAGCAGCTCAATCGCGGACAACGGCTGACCGAACTCCTGAAGCAGCCGCAGTTTTCGCCTTTGCCGTTCAGCAAGCAGATTTTGGCGATCTTCGCAGGAACGAATGGCTACCTCGACGATCTGCAGGTTTCAGACGTTCGCCCCTTTGAAGACGCTCTGTACAAGTACGTTGACACGACAAATCCGGGCCTGTTGAGCGAGATCATGGAAAAGAAGCAGCTCGACGACAGCCTGAAGTCCGAAATGACGCGGCTGATCAAAGAAGCAAAGCAGCAATTTGTAAGCTCGCGCGAGCCGGAAAAAGCGAAAGCAATCGCGTAGAAGCTCCGAAGCCGCGAAGCCAAGGAGCTTCGAAGCTTGGTGTCGTAACACTTGCGGTTATGGTCGGCCCAAAGAGGTTCGACTCAGATTATCTGCCGGTTAGTCTCCATGCCGGCAATAGTGGACAGATGAAAGAAAGCTTCGTGGCTTCGCAGCTCCGAAGCTTCGCAGCTCACAATGGCTAATGTTCTTGATTTACGACGACGCATTCGCAGCGTCCAGAACACGAAACAGATCACGAAGGCCATGAAGATGGTCTCCGCAGCGAAGCTGCGCCGCGCGCAGGAGCGCGCGCTGGCGGCCCGGCCCTATGCTCAGATGCTGGTGAATGTGCTTAAGTCGTTGGTGTCGCGCGCTGAGATCTATGATCCGGTTACCGGCGAGCCGCACCACCCCCTGCTCGAACGGCGGCAGGAGAAAAACATTCTTCTGGTCGTCATCAGCGGTGATAAGGGTTTTGCGGGCGCGTTCAACGCGAATGTCGTGAAAACAACTAACCGGTTTCTCGAAGCTAAAGCCGGCAAGAATGTTGACATCATCGCGATAGGCCGAAAGGGCCGCGACATGTTCCGCCGGCGCTTCCCCTATGCCCAGCCCGGCACCGAAGACGGAGAGTATCGCCGCAACGCGCCCGTCGAAATTGTCGGTGAGCAGGTGGGTGTGCTGAATAAAGTGGCATTTGGCCAGGCGAGCGATTTGGCTTCCGAAATCATCAAACGTTATACCCGCAAGGAAGTTGACTCGGTATATCTCGTCTATAACGAATTCAAGTCAGTCATCGCGCAACGACTGGTCGTCGATCACGTGCTGCCGATCGTGCACATCGGCGAGCAGGACGTCGAACAGGTTGATCAGTTCACGCTGGAAGAGCGCCAGAAAGCTGCACACGCCGCGGCCAGCGCCGGCGTCAGTGTTCGCGCGGAGGACACGTCCGCGCAGGATGACCGCCTGAAGCAATTTGGGACAGGCGATTACATCTACGAGCAGACGCCCGGGCGATTGTTCAATGACTTGCTTCCGCGCTACGTTGCCGTGCAGATCTACCGCGCGCTGCTTGAATCTGTGGCTGCAGAACATGCCGCGCGCATGACGGCGATGGATTCGGCTACGAACAACGCCTCGGACATGATCGATTCGCTCACACTCACCATGAACCGCGTGCGTCAAGCGTCGATCACTAAAGAAATTATCGAAATCGTGAGCGGTGCTGCCGCTCTGTAAAGGTTTTTTATGGCACAAAATATCGGCAAAGTAATTCAAATTTCCGGTCCGGCGGTGGACGTTCAGTTTGAAGAAGCCACGATGCCGCCGATTTATCAGGCGCTGCGAATCACCAGCGAAGGCTTCAACGTTCCTGAACCGATCAGCGTGATCGTCGAAGTGCAACAGCACCTCGGGGAAGGCCGTGTGCGTTGCGTGGCAATGGAAGCCACCGAAGGCATGGTGCGCGGCATGAACGCCATCGATCTTGGAGGTCCCATTTCGGTACCAGTAGGCAAAGCCACTTTGGGACGTGTCATCAACGTCATTGGACAGCCGGTGGACAAGCTCGGTCCGCTGAATGCGAGCGAAACTTGGCCAATCCATCGTCCGGCACCGACATTCGAAGAGCAATCGACTACGGAGGAAATGTTCGAGACCGGCATCAAGGTCATCGATCTGATCCAGCCCTTCTTGAAAGGCGGCAAGATCGGACTGTTCGGCGGCGCAGGTGTCGGCAAGACCGTCGTCATCATGGAGTTGATCAACAACGTTGCCAAGCAGCACGGCGGCTACTCCGTGTTCGCGGGAGTTGGCGAGCGTACGCGCGAGGGCAACGATCTGTGGCTCGAAATGAGCGAGTCCGGCGTTATCAAGCCGGGCGACAGCAATGCATCGAAAGCCGCGCTGGTTTATGGACAGATGACCGAGCCGCCAGGGGCGCGTCTCCGAGTGGCGCTTACCGGTCTCACGGTCGCCGAGTACTTCCGCGACAAAGAAGGCGCCGATACGCTGCTCTTTATCGATAACATCTTCCGTTTCACGCAAGCCGGCTCGGAAGTATCCACGCTGCTCGGACGTATGCCGTCCGCCGTCGGATATCAACCCAATCTCGCGACCGAAATGGGAGAGCTGCAGGAGCGCATCACTTCTACGAAAAAAGGTTCAGTCACCTCGGTGCAGGCGGTGTACGTGCCGGCCGACGACCTCACCGATCCCGCGCCGGCAACGACTTTCGCTCACCTCGACGCAACCACCGTGCTCTCGCGTCCGCTGAGCGCTCTGGGAATTTATCCAGCAGTCGATCCGCTGGCCTCGACTTCGCGCATTCTTTCGCCACGCGCTGTCGGTCAGGATCACTACGACGTCGCGCAGGGCGTCAAAAAAATCCTGCAGCGCTACAAAGACCTGCAGGACATCATTGCCATTTTGGGAATCGACGAGCTCTCGGAAGACGACAAGATCACCGTCGCTCGCGCTCGCAAAGTGCAGAAATTCCTGTCGCAGCCGTTCCACGTCGCCGAGCAGTTCACCGGCTACAAAGGCAAGTACGTCAAGGTGCAGGACACGGTGCGCAGCTTCCGCGAGATCATCGAAGGCAAGCACGACGACGTCCCCGAGCAGGCTTTCTACATGAAGGGCACGATCGACGAGGTGCTCGAAGAAGCGCAGAAGATGAAATCTGCAACCGCGGCATAAACATGGCTGACACGCTACAAATCGAGATCGTCACGCCGGAGCGTTTGCTCGTCAGTGACCAGGCGACGGAAGTCCAGGTGCCCGGAATGTCGGGCTACCTGGGCGTGCTGCCCGGTCACGCTCCACTCATTACGGAACTCAAAAGCGGGGAATTCAGCTATCGACGTCCGGATGGCAAGATCGAACGCCTGGCTTTGCACTGGGGATTTGCCGAGGTCCTACCGGACAAGGTCACGGTTCTAGCCGAGCGCGCCGAGAAGGCTACCGAAATTGATGTTGAAGTCGCTAAGCGCCAGCAGCAGATGGCGGAAGAACAACTCAAGGATCCGAGCGCAAACAGAGAAGAAGCTCTGCGCCTAATCGAGCGCGCAAAGACCCGCCTCGAAGTCGCCGGCCGGCACGACAGCAGCATGCTGAATATGGTGCCGTAAAGAAGGACTCGCCTAGAGCAGTGCTCGTGACTTCTCAAATCCTATAATTGTGAAGAGTAGCCCCAGGCTCAGCGCCGGAAGCCCGACGAGCCACTTCCAATTGCCGCAGAAAACGGCAATCTCAAGGAGAATCCTCTCGTAAGTCGGTATCGTGTAAGGAAGGTTCTCTGCTAGGGCTCGCTTCAGAGATGGAAGGAACGCAGCCCAGATAAGAGCTGGCACACCAAACATCACAGCGATCACCGCAAAGCACGAAATAGCAGCGGTTCGATATCGCATGAGCTTTCCCGAAAGCATAGACAGCGGGGCCGACGCAGATGACAGAGAATCAACGGGCAGACAAACGAAAGTAACGTAATGGGAATCGGGCAGGGCGCTGATAACACAAAGGAAAGAACAGTCTTTATCTACTCTCCTCTGTGACCTCCGTGTTCAACCGTCTTAGAAAGAACTTTTCCACAGCCTCGGGGTTTGAATCCCCCAGAGGTGATCAATATCAATGAAATCCAACCGATTCTTAGCACTTATTCTTTCCGGCGCGATGACGCTGCCACTCGCGGCGCTCGCCCAAGACTCAGGCAGCGCGACTAGCGGTGACACTGCGAACGCGACATCTCAGCAGGCTACGAACAACGAACGTGGCCAGCGCGGTGAGAAGTTCGCAGAAGCGCTCAACCTGACTCCGGAGCAGAAAGCGGACCTCAAGAGCATTCATGAAAACACACGCCAGCAGGCACAGGCGATCAAGAATGATTCTTCGCTCACAGCAGATCAGAAGAAGGCAAAATTCAAAGAACTTCGCAAGAGCTCGCGCGAACAGATGATGGCCAAATTGACTCCCGATCAGCAGAAGAAGTTTAAAGAGATGCGAGCGGAACGCCGCGGACATCGTCGCCACGGAAAGAAGGGCAACGTCGAGGAAGGGACACAGAGTTAGTCTCGTCTGGTTTGTCATTCCGAGCGGCTGGTTTGCCGCGAGGAATCCCTACTGTGACGATGCTCTTAAGTAAGATTGAGGTCTAGCTAGCTAAAAAGGCCGCTTCAGTTCGCTGACGCGGCCTTCTTTATTTCCCGAGCTTAACGGTAAGGTGATAGCAGGGATTCACAACCGCCAAAAAGCCGCGGCTCGGAATGACAAACGAGAAGATCTCAATGCCTATTGCCGATCGCGGGAATTCTTTCGCGAATCTCCGGTGGAAGCTTTTCCTGAAT
>DATEKE010000303.1:0-11734 GCA_035277605.1 Terriglobales bacterium
CGGCGGAGAAGGCATGGTGCTGAAGGCGCAGCCGATCTTCGAGTGTGTCGAGTCGCTGGGTGTTGCGTCGCGAGAGGACCGACTTAGGGCCGACGCGCGTGAGACGGTCGTTCTCTTGTCTGCGCAGGGCCGACTCTTCGATCAGCAGGAGGCCGAGGCCCTATCAAAGCTGGATCGCGTCGTCCTGCTTTGCGGCCGCTATGAGGGAGTAGATGAGCGGGTAAACGAGCATCTCGCGGACCGCGAGTTGTCGGTGGGCGATTTTGTGCTGAGTGGCGGCGAACTCGGCGCCGCGATGATTATCGATGTGGTCGCGCGTCTGATACCAGGAGTGTTGGGAAATGAGGCATCGGCGCAACAGGAGAGCTTTAGTTCGAGCGTGAAGGTTGCTGAAGCTAATGTGCCGGATTCGACGTGCGCCTCAGGTGGGTTGCTCGATTATCCGCATTACACGCGGCCCGCGGATTTCCGCGGTTGGACTGTCCCGGAGGTTCTCTCGTCCGGCAATCACGATGAGATCAGGCGATGGCGTCGGCGTAGAGCACTGGAAAAGACATTGCGGAATCGCCCCGAACTAATGGATCCGGAAACATTGAATCTAGAGGATCGAACGTTGCTGACTGAGGCGAGCCGTCTGGCCTCGGAGCGCGGCAAAAGCTGACATCTTCTGGCGTAATCGGGTACAATCTTGTTTTGTCCCTGGCGGCGCAGTCGCGTCTGCAGGGTTCTGTTGCAGCGCTTTTTGAGAATTACCTTCCGGCGCAGCAAATCATAGAAATTCAAGCGTGTGCCCGGCAGAGTCCGTGTGACGTGCGTGAAAGGAACTCATTATGTCGATCTCACCGATCATGGCCAAGCTGGCTGACAAGCTGCAGCGAAAAGACATACCTCATTTCAACCCGGGCGATACCGTCCGCGTGCAGGTGAAGATCAAGGAGGGCGACAAAGAACGTCTGCAGGCTTTCGAAGGCGTAGTGATCGCCCATAAGAGCGGACCGCAGGCCAGCATCACCGTGCGCAAGATCAGCTTCGGACAAGGCGTTGAGCGTATCTTCCCTCTGAATTCCAGAGTCATCGATAAGATTGAGCACGTTCGCTCCGGACGCGTGCGTCGCGCGAAGCTCTTTTATCTACGCCAGCTTAAGGGCAAGGCCGCCAGGCTGCGCGAAATCGAAGGATAGTTCCGACCTCCGGAAACTTACGAAACGCCAAAGAAGAGCCGCCCATGGGGGCGGCTTAGGTTTTTCAGAACCTCACTTCTGCTTGCTAAATGGAAAACAAGCGTTTCCGTAATCCAGCAAGTGAGAGCAAGCCAGAGCCGAGCAGCAACATCGCGGAAGGCTCCGGGACAGCGACTTCAGAAATCTTTCCCTGCAGGGTAGTGACACCTCCGTTCGTTGTGTACGGAGACAGCACCACGCCTGGACCATCCATCGTGAAGCTGCTGATTTGGTAGGTAACGCCACCCAGAGTGATCGAGGTAGGATTGGAGAAGATTACCTCCGTTCCACTGCTCGTGGTCCGAAGACTGCCGCTCAAAGAGGCCAGCAAGCTTCCGCTGCTTGGTGAAGCAGCAGGATCCGACTGGCTGATATCTAAGGTGAAGCTTACGCCGTCAAAGTTAGTCAGAGACCCCGCACTTGCGTCGAAGTTCCCTAGACTATTGAAGGTGAACAGAGATCCCCCTTTGCCGGGCTGATCAGGAGTAACGGTTGCATTGGTAAGGCCCTCGAAGCTGAGTTGGACTCCGCTTCCGGTGTTACAAACACTTCCGCTGCTCGCACAGGCCCCTCCACTAAATGTGCCTGTGGTGCTGAAGGTTACTGAATCGGCAAACCCAGGCGCCGCCAAGCAGAACAGTAAAGCGACGCCGAGTAGCCAGGTGGTTTGCAAAATGCGTTTCATCCTGGGTCTCCCTCATGAAACATACTGACGGCGATTACTCGCGAACCAGTACACTGCCGTGAATTGCAAGTAGATGCCCAAGGGATGTTCCGGCAAGCCACGTTGTTTCAGTGATTTACGAGGAAAATTGAGAGTCTCTAATGTGAGTGTTGCAAAGGCATGCACACTACACGGAAGTCCTTTGCCCTCAATTATTTAGATTTCCAGAGTTCCACAAAGGGCTGTACCCCTGTGGATGAATCCTGGTGGAGGCTTACCTAGAGCAGCGGCGCAGCGATCACTTGCTCCAAATCGCAGGTTCTCGCTGCTTTGAAGCCGAGCGGTTACACTTTGTTTCAACAACAGAGGTGGGAATTTGTCGCAAGCCTACGACGCGATTATCGTCGGAGCGGGAATTGTAGGGCTCTCAGCGGCCAAGGAGTTGAGTGAGAGTTATCCGAAGTTGCGGCTTGCAGTCCTCGAGAAAGAGGCGAGTGTTGCGGCGCATCAGACGGGGCATAACAGCGGTGTCATTCACTCCGGCGTCTATTACCGTCCAGGCTCGCTAAAAGCACGCTTCTGCGTGCAAGGCGCGGCGGAGATGATTCGCTTTTGCCAGATGCATGACCTCCCACACGAGATTTGCGGAAAACTCATTGTCGCCACCGAGGACTCACAAAGACCGGCGCTCGGCGAGATTTATCGCCGCGCCCTGGCCAATGGTGTGCCAGGAGTACGGCTCCTGTCGACAGGCGAGATTCGCGACTACGAGCCTTACGCCGCCAGCACGGCTGCGTTGCTGGTACCTGGAACGGGAATTACGAACTACAGGCTCGTGGCGGAAAAGTATGCTGGACTGGCGGCGAAATCGGGGGTCGAAATTCGAACCTCTTCCACAGTCTTCCGGATTCATAATTCCAATTCGGATTTCACGATTGAGACCTCGTCGGGACCGTACAGATCGAAGTTCCTGATCAATTGCGCAGGCTTGCACAGTGATCGAGTTGCGCGACTTGCCGGAGCGGAGCTGCCTCTGCGGATCATCCCCTTCCGCGGCGAATATTACGAGATCCGTCCGGAGCGGCGTGACCTGGTGCGGACGCTGATCTATCCCGTGCCCGATCCTCGCTTTCCCTTTTTGGGAGTCCATTTCACCAAGAAGGTCGGCGGCGGCGTGGAAGCCGGTCCCAATGCCGTTTTGGCCCTCAAGCGCGAGGGCTACACAAAAACCGCTTTCCATCCAGCCGATGTCTTGGATGAGGTTGGATTCCCCGGGTTTTGGCGAATGGCGAAGAAGTATTGGAAGACTGGGTTCGGCGAGATGTATCGATCTTTCAATAAAGGCGCGTTCGTTACTGCACTCCAGAAGCTGCTTCCCGAAATTCGGGAAGAGGACTTAATCAATGGCAGCGCAGGTGTTCGCGCTCAGGCTGTGGACAAGAACGGAGCCTTAGTCGACGACTTCCAATTCGTTACGCAGGCGCGCGCATTGCACGTGTGCAATGTTCCCTCGCCCGCCGCAACCGCATCGCTTCCGATCGGGAGACATATCGTCGAAGTCGCCGCTCGCGATTTCGGCTGGAGCCAGAACGGCCGTCCGGCATCTGCGCCGCAGTAGAACGTTCCAATCCCCCCGCATTTAAGATAGGTCTCATTCCCATCGATACGGCGGCGAGAGAGATGTCTACGCAAAATCCAATCATCACCTTGCAGAGCGCTGAAGAACGCGACCGCGATTTAGGATTCGGTTCCGTAGTCTCACAGGCGCGTAATCTGCGTCTGCTGAATCGCGATGGAAGCTTCAACGTTCGGCGCAAGCAGAGCATTACCGACTCCTATGCGTCCTACTATTCGTTGTTGATGATGTCGTGGCCGAGATTCATCGGCCTTGTGGTCGGGCTATATGTCGCGATCAACGGTATCTTTGCAGTCGGCTACGTGCTATGTGGTGATGGGGCTTTGCAGACGACCGGCGGGCAGGCGATATCCTCTTCATTCCTCAAAGCATTTTTTTTCAGCATCGAAACGTTCTCTACCATCGGCTACGGCAACATCGTTCCCGTCACGCTGGCGGCGAATGCGATCGTTTGCTTAGAAGCTGTTAGCGCGCTGCTCGGTTTTGCTTTGGCAACCGGGTTGATCTTTGCCCGCTTCTCGCGCCCTACCGCGAAGATCCTGTTCAGCGATACCGCGATCGTGGCGCCTTACAACGGAATCACGGCATTCGAGTTTCGCATTATCAATTCACGCAATAATCAACTCATCGAAGTCGGCGCACGCGTGCTGATGTCGAAGTTCGAGAACGTCGATGGCAATCGCATTCGCAAGTACTATTCGTTATCTCTCGAGCGCGAAAAAGTAGTCTTCTTCCCGTTGAGTTGGACGATTGTCCATCCGATCGACGACAAAAGTCCCATGCGCGGGTGTACGCACGAAGATCTGATTGCGAGCGATGCCGAGTTTCTCATCCTCCTCACTGGAATCGACGAAACGTTTTCGCAAACCGTGCATGCGCGCTCCTCCTATCGAGCCGAGGAACTAATTTGGGGAGCGAAGTTCGGAAACATGTATGTGCAGAACGAGCACGGACAGATCACCGGCGTTGACATGGAGCGCTTTCACGCAATTGAGCGCGTCGCGTCGGCACAGATGGCTGGATAACCGGGCTGCTGGCTTCCGGCTGCTGGCTTGCAGCAAGATCAAAAAGCTTTGTGTGTTTCGTGTCAGGTTTTCGCTTTAGCCAGAGGCCAGTGCCAGCAGCCGGCAGCCGCCTTTCCGCTATAATCAGGCTTTCCGGCAATCCTCTGGAGTTTATCCACAATCAATGATTAAGTTTCTGCAAACGCCTACGAAGGCGAAGAAAATCGTCCTGAACGCGATCCTCATCATCGTTGCAATCACGATGGTGATCTTTCTCATTCCGGGAATCTTTGAGGGGCTTTCCAACACTGCGGGCAAGGGCGTCTACGCCCGCGTCGCGGGACACGACGTTACCTCCGCCGACGTGGAGCGCGCGACGCAGCAAATGGCGCGCCAGCAGCGCATTCCCGCCGAGTACGCGTCGTTCATCAGGCCACAAGCCGCCAATCAGTTGATCACAAAATACGCGCTGATCGCCGAGGCCCGTCGCGTCGGCTTGCACGCTTCCGACGAAGAAGTTCGCAACTTCCTCCACGAAGGGCAGTTCGGGCAAGTACTGTTCCCAAATGGGAACTTCGTCGGCGAGCAGAACTACGAGAACTTCGTCAGCGAGCAGTTCCACCTCAGCGTCGCCGATTTCGAGAACCTGGTGAAGGAACAGCTTCTGATTCAGAAGCTGATCGGCATGATCGAAGGTCCGGTCACTGTTCCTGAATCACAAGTGAAAGACGAGTACATAAAGCAGAACCGCAAGGTGAAGTTCGCCTATGCGGTGCTCACCCACGATCAGGTTGCGAAACAAGTAAAGGTTACCGACACGGAGCTGAAGGCTTACTACGACAAGCACAAGCAGGAATACGTAAATTCCATTCCGGAAAAGCGGAAAGCGCGCTACATCGCGATCAGCGCTTCGACGATTCCCGGGGTGACGGTCACTGACGATGACATCAAGCAGTACTACAACCAGCACACCGATCAGTACAAAGTTCCCGAGCGCGTCCATGTTCGTCACATCCTGATCAAGACGCCGCCCCCCGGCCCAGACGGTAAAGTCGATCAAAAAGCACTGGACACTGCGCGAGCGAAGGCTGAGGGTTTGCTCAATCAAGTCAAAAACGGCGCTAACTTCGAAGAGCTCGCGAAGAAAAACTCCGACGATCCCGGAAGCGCGCAGAAGGGCGGGGAACTGCCTCCATTCCAGAAAGGCGCCATGGTGCCGGAGTTCGAGCAGGCGGCATTCGCGCTGCAGAACAAAGGACAGCTCAGCGGACTGGTGAAGAGCACCTACGGCTTCCACATCATCCAGTTGATCGACAAGCAGCCGGCGCACACCAAGTCGCTGGACGAAGTCAAAGCCGATATTGTTCCCATTCTGAAACAACAGAAGGAATCGAAGGCTGCCGATGAGCTAGCTCGAACTCTGGAATCGCAGGCAAAGACCGAAGGACTCGACAAGGCAGCGGCAGCGCACAATCTGAAAGTCCAAACGCCAGACTGGTTCAGCAACACCGACTCGCTACCCGGAATTGGACAGGCTCCGGACTTCATGCAGGTAGCCTTCTCAACCAAGCCCAAATCGGGACCGGTGCTCGCGCACACTCCGAATGGCTACGCAATAGTGGAAGTTCTCGATGATCAGCCGGCAAAGACGCCAACGTTTGAAGAGGCGAAGCAGAAGGTTGAGACCGCGTTCCGCAACGAACAGGCGCAAGCCCTGCTTACGCGCAAAACCCAGGAACTCTCTGAACGCGCGAAAGCGTTGCACGATCTAAAGAAGGCTGCCGCCGAAGAAGGAGCGCAATACAAGACCAGCGACTTCGTTACGCAGCAAGGACAGGTTCCTGATCTCGGCTCGATGGGTGGACCAGCTTCTGTTGCTTTCACGCTGCAAAAGGACCAGATCAGCGGTCCAATCATGGCCGAGAATAACGGCGCCGTGCTGCAGATCCTGGATCAGCAGGAGCCCTCGACGGAGGAGTTCGCGAAGAACAAAGATGCGGCCCGCGAGCGCACGCTGGAGCAGAAGAAAGGTGAGGCCTTCCAGCTCTTCGCGACCAATCTTGTACAGAGCATGGAGAAAGACGGCCGCATTAAGTACAACAAGGAAGAGCAAGAGGCGAACCAGCCTGGCGCACGCCTCCCGGCCGGCAGCTAGCAATATGGTATTCGTACAATAGCTGCCCAGCCGTGCTGGGCAGCTTTTTATTTTCCTTTCTTCATCACACGTTGTTTGCGAGACCGGAATGCCTTTTGAAAGAGCTTGCGGGACGCTGCTGCACATCACGTCGTTGCCGTCGCGCGGAGAGATCGGCGATCTTGGTCCGGAGGCATACCGCTTTGCCGACTTCCTTGCATCGTCGCGTCAACGCCTCTGGCAGGTGTTGCCCATCAGCCCGGCAGGTGTAGGAAACTCGCCCTACTCCGCGACGTCGGCATTTGCGGGATACCCGCTGTTGATCAGTCTGGAACGTCTGGCGGAGCGGGGCTGGCTCGAACAGCAGGATCTCGCCCAGGTCGTCAAAGCATGTTGCCACGTAGATTTCGCGAGAGCACAGAATATTAAGCTCCCGCTCCTGAACAAAGCTGCCGAGCAATTCCTGAAACGGGCGTCTGGAAACGCGCGCCAGCGCTTCGACGAATTCTGCTGGCTCAATGGATGGTGGCTTGAGGACTACGTGCTGTTCGAAGCTCTTCGCAATCATCACGATCAGAAGAGCTGGCTCGACTGGCCGGCCGAATTCCGCCGCCGCGACCACGCAGCAATCGAGCGGATCAAGAAGGAACTCGAACATGAGTTAATCATCGATCGCGCCATTCAGTTCTTCTTCTTCGAGCAGTGGCGCTCGCTGCATCAGTACTGCACGGCGCGAGGCGTTAAGCTCATCGGAGACGTCGCCATCTTCGTGAGCCTCGACAGCGCCGATGTCTGGAGCCATCCTGACATCTTCCAGCTCGACGAAGAGCGCAAGCCGATCAACGTCTCCGGTGTGCCTCCAGATTTCTTCAGCGAGACCGGGCAGCGCTGGGGCAATCCTCTCTATCGATGGGACGTGCTCCGCCAGCGCGGCTACGACTGGTGGGTGCAGCGCATGAAATGGGCGCTGCAAACCTGCGACATCGTCCGCCTCGACCACTTTCGCGGCTTTGAAGCGTATTGGGAAATTCCCGCGCGGGAAGAGACTGCGGTACGCGGCCGTTGGGTGAAGGGCCCGGAGCATGACCTGTTTCACGCGCTTCGCAACGCTCTGGGAAGTTTGCCTTTCATCGCCGAAGATCTCGGCACCATTACTCCCGAGGTCGATAATCTACGCCGGACCTTCGAGATGCCCGGCATGCGCATCCTGCAGTTCGGATTTGGGAATCCCGGCGCGCACATCTATCTCCCGCACCGCTACGAAAGCAACACGGTTGTGTACACCGGCACCCATGACAACGACACCACAGTCGGCTGGTGGAAATCCGGCGCGACTGACGACGAGAAGCGCGCGATCGAGAGCTACCTGCACCCAAACGACGACGGCATCCACTGGGCCTTTACGCGAGCCGCCATTACGTCCGTTGCCGATCTTTGCGTCATCCCCATGCAGGACTGGCTGGGCCTCGATGCCGACTGCCGCATGAATATCCCGTCGCATCCCGAAGACAACTGGACCTGGCGACTGGAAAAAGATGCGGTCACGCCGGAGCTGGCAGGCAAAATCGCCGAACTGATCGAAGTCGCCGACCGCGATCCGCAAAGCTCACATCGCGGCCAAACCAACGGCAGCGCGCAAGAAGAGTTTGCGGCGTAGCCATCCAGCCCGCCGTCTCCATTCATCCATCCACATAAATGGCCGCGAATCCCATCAATAACGAAGCCCAGTTTGCACAAGCTGCAGTGCAACATTGGCAGAGACTCGGGCAGGAGCTCCAGGCGGATGTTGAACAATTTAATGGGGATGGCGGCTCAGCATCGTTCTCGCAGCCATCCGCGAACGAATACCGGGTCAGCAACTCCGATTCAGGGCTGGCAGTGATCATTTTGGCCGATCCCGACGATCACATCGTCCGCTACGACTTCGCGCGTACCAACGATCAGAGTGCCGGAGCACCGGAAGGCGGCATGCTCTCGATGCGCATGGGCAAAGCCGGAGTGGAGTTCTACTCCTCCGACCAGCCGGTAACGGCCGAGGAAGCCCGGGGGCTTTTCCTGGACCCCGTCCTAAATCCTCCAATGGCGTAATGCCACTTAAATCGGTACTTGGACGAGGTTACCCCGTGCTTGTCAGGATTATTAGAATTACGACATAATCTTAAATTGGCTGTTTGCGCCTCCATCCGGCAGGCGACTCTCACAGCCTGCGCAGGAAAGGACAATAAAGTTCAGTGTTAATGATTCGTTTGGCGCGCATGGGTGCGCGCAAGCAGCCGTATTACCGCGTAGTCGTCATCGATAAAGAACGTGCGCGCAATGGACGCGCCCTCGAAGTCGTTGGTCTTTATAATCCGCGCACCAGTCCAGCTACGGTGGATCTGAAGCGCGAGCGCATCGATCATTGGGTGTCTAAAGGAGCGCAAGTCTCCGATCGAGTTGGCAAGCTTTTGTCGAAAGCAGCGCCGGCAACCACTGCGGCCTGAAGCATTCTTACGCAGTCATTGGTTTGTGAAGTAGCCAGTCCCCCGACCCCTCATCATGTTGCGACTTGCTGGAGACCATCCAACAAGTGCGGGGGTGTTGTGCTCAAAAGAGGATGCTGACCGGCGACGCTGCCGGTCACACCGGGGAGTCGAATATGCCGACTGAGCAGGGCGGAGAAGTGCGGGAACTCGTGCTGGAGATCGCCAAGGCTTTGGTCGATGAGCCCGATCTTGTAACTGTTGAATCCATTTCTGGCCCGGAGAGCACTGTGCTCGAACTGCGCGTAGCACAGCGGGATCTGGGCAAAGTGATCGGCAAACAAGGACGCACGGCGCGCTCCTTGCGCACCATCATCGGCGCCGCCAGCATGAAGCTGCACAAGCGGCACACGCTGGAGATCATCGAGGACGGCCTCCCCGGCAGCGCTACCGCCACTGGAGCCTAGCCGGGATTTCGGCGCAGCCACGTTCTTTTGACCCAGCCGAATTCATTCACTGCCATAGCCCGCATCGTGCGTCCGCAAGGACGCCGCGGCGAACTCCTCGCCGAACTCCTCACCGACTTCCCGGAAAAATTCGCCGAACGCCGGCAGCTCTGGCTCAGTTCAGAAGCCAAGCCCGAGCCGCGTGAGTACTCGCTCGAAAATCACTGGCTGCACAAAGGCCGCATTGTATTGAAATTCGCTGGCATCGACTCCATTAGCTCCGCCGAAGCTCTCAGCGGAATGCTGGTCCAGATTCCCACCGAATCCCGCTCACAACTCGAAGCTGGCGCAGCCTACATCTCTGACCTCATCGGCAGCACGCTCTTCCACGTTTCCCAAAACCGGAATATCGGAACCATTCGCGATGTCCAGCAAGGCGCCGGCACGGCTCCGCTGTTGATTGTCGACAGCGCGGGCACAGAGCTGGAAATTCCGTTTGCCGAAGAATTCATCGTCCGCTTCGATTCATCGAAAAAACTCCTCGAAATGAAGCTTCCGCAAGGCTTGCTCGAAGTAAACGATCCCTTAACCGAAAACGAAAAAGCCCAACAGAGGTCCACGCCGAACGAAGACGAATGATGAACGGGAATGGGCGGGCGGTGTAGGACTCGAGCCTCGCGTGCCAAGATTGCTTATAAGTGAGCGAAAACAACCATCCGGAACCCCTATTGTTCCCTCGAAGGAAGAGTTGGTTTCGTGGGATGTGCCCGGTGGCCAGCCGACGTAACTAGATACGCCCCGGCTGAGTATGATGCAGCGCGCAGGAGAGGAATAGTGAAGAGAAACCATCCCTTACACCGTGGATCGCCAAATCCATTCTCGCAAGCTGTACCTGTTATCTGGCTGAACATCGCGCCATGTCCCAGCGCATTCACAGCCCCGAAACCGAACCACAGTGCAGGCAACAACCACACCCACTTTGCCGCTGAGTTCGGCCAGGTTCGCTGAATCATGAAACCGAGCCCAAAGCCTATGACTACGCTGTAAATCCACTCGCGCCAAAGCAGCGTCGCGATCGAGCCTGGATGAAATATTCGCTGTAGGGGAGATTCCAGTATCGCCGTTGCAATCAGAGCAAACAGTATTTGAACTGCGAGCAGAGCGCAGAATTTGAAAACGCGAACAATAGCGCGAGGAAACTCGTGCGGATCGTCAGGCAGAGCCACGGCGGAATTCTAGACCCAAACAGTATTTGCGACTTATTCTGAAACCTGCTGATTCGGAACAGGGAAAGTGGTGGGCGGTGTAGGACTCGAACCTACGACCTCCTGCGTGTGAAGCAGGCGCTCTAACCAACTGAGCTAACCGCCCAAAAACTGCGGTAAATCCATCGTAGCACGCCATTTCCCGCCGGCAATCCAGCTCCTCTGTGCCCTTTGCGTCCTCTGTGGTGAATAAGGTGTTGCTGTTGCTTTTGGCCGAAAGCCGGAAGCTGGTAGCCGGTAGCTTCTTTTCTGTTCCCGTTGCCTGGACTAGCGGCTAGCAGCTAGTCCTGGCAGCTTCACCGAACAGGGAAAATAACAGCGCATTTGCAAATTTGATCTGAAAAACGCACGATTTCCGCCCAAAACCAGCGAAATTTGCCCGCAGGCAGGGAACCTTGCAGGGATTCCAGGGAATTCATCCTTAACCCGAGCTGCCTCAATCCTTTACAAGCGCTGACCAAAAAATCCACAAATCGGATCAGGGAAGCCTCAGGGAATTTCTGTCACAAATTGTGACTGTCCCTCCGCTTTTCTCCTAGCCCGCAAATCGCTACGGAGGAGGTTAGACTGAGAAACGTTTGTCATGCTGAGGCGAATGCCGAAGCACCTTGTGGTTGGTGTTGATTTTGTAAAAGCAAACGCAACGTCAAAAACGCAAGGTCCTTCGCCGGCGTCGCTTCGCTCCTCGGCTCAGGATGACAGAGCGTGATTTAAATAAAAGACCTGAACTAAATAAAACTTTGTCATCTCGCTGCTGGCTGCCAGCTAAAACCAACCGCAAAGGCATCAGCAGGAAAGACCGGCTATCGGCACTCGGCATTCGGCGAAGTCAAAACCGAATGCGACACCAAGAAAGGGGTTTCGCTCACTTCCGCGCTTCCTTCACGCCTTCAGGTTGTATAA
>DATEKE010000304.1:0-5521 GCA_035277605.1 Terriglobales bacterium
CTCAGCACGATTACTGGTACCGCGCTGGACCTGACTAAACTTCAACTCCGCGCTCAAGACCCCAATCAGCGGTCGGGCTACGTTGAGCAGGCAAGCTTTGGTCCTGAGTACGAGATCTTTCAGGACACTGTGCTGTCGGCAACTTACGTG
Source organism: Terriglobales bacterium (assembly GCA_035277605.1). GTDB lineage: Bacteria > Acidobacteriota > Terriglobia > Terriglobales > Acidobacteriaceae > Gp1-AA112. Next base: position 151 of record DATEKE010000304.1, read on the forward strand.
GGCAACTGGGGCAGAAAGATGAATCGGCTCAGGAATGCCAATCAGGGCCTTATCACTGGAACTGACAATGGGTGCCCCATCGTGCAGTTCCCGTACGCGAACCTGAATACTGTATCTACGGTGGACACGTTCCAAGTAAATCCCAATTGCGGACTCAACGGTCAGCATGGCTTCCTTGAACTAGCGACGAATGACGGAAACACCGACTACAACGGATTGGATCTCTCACTACGCAAGCGAATGGCCAAGGGATTCGCGTATGCCATCAATTACACCTACAGCCATGGCCTGGCAAATTTCCAGGACAACCTGACGGGAGGCTCCACTCCTGCGAATGCGTATAACTATGGCGCGGAAATGAGTAACTCGCCATTCGACATTCGCCATCGTTTTGTGAGCAACTTTACGTGGGATCTGCCGATCGGCAAGGGAAGACGGTTCCTTTCGGGCGATAACCTCGCAAGCAATCTGATCGGCGGATGGCAGTTCAACGGAATCGTCACATTGCAGACCGGAACTCCCTTCACAGTAACGACCCCGGACGTAAGCTTCACCGGCTCGAGTCACGCTTCGTATCCCAACTGTGTCGGCGATCCGTTCGCGGGAGCAACCTCAGATCCTGCAAGCTACACAACCACAGGTTTCTTTATCAATCCTGCAGCATTCGCATTTCCGAGCAAAGGGACATTCGGAACGTGCAGACCGCGCGCCTTCCATGGACCTGGAATTCAAATGACGGATCTCAGCTTGTTCAAGATGTTCCGAATGACGGAGCGTTTCCAATGGCAATTCCGCGCTGAATTCTTCAACGCGTTCAATCATCCGAACTTCGCAAATCCAAACGCGTCATTTACTGCTGCTAACATTGGCGCAAACGGCTCCTTTGGCAAAGTATCGAATACATTGAATCCCATTCTGGGAACAGGTTCGGGGGGGCCAGGAGATCCGCGCGAGATCCAGTTAGCGTTGAAGTTGTACTTCTAGCAGCCGTCGGTTGTTATTGAGCGCGAATGAGCTGGGGCAGTGGCCAGGAGCTACTGCCTCATGCGAACAATCGAATCACGCTGGATTTGTATGAGCAATCCGGCATGCGGGAAAGCGGCTGGCGCATGGCAACCTCGTGGATCGCGTGCCACGAGAAACAAGGCACTGGCCCAATGGACCAGATTGGATCATGAAGGAAAGTCGAAGGTCCTTGCAAGTGCCTGAAAAGAATGGCGGGGACGACGGGACTCGAACCCGCGGCCTCTGCCGTGACAGGGCAGCGTTCTAACCAACTGAACTACGTCCCCAGCTTGCTCGGAGGGTTGGGAACCCTCGCGGGAATGTCGCGCCACGAGACGCGACCGGAGCATCTGTCCATGCTTCCAGAGCAATTGTAACAAAATCCATTGTGTTCTCATCACCATCCCGTGCTTGGCGGGTCATGGTTGCTACACCCCTTCTGAGTTGATGGATGCTTTCGCTCCGCAAAAAACTGCCGCGCTTTTGCGGCAAGAATTGTCGTGGGATGGGGCAGGCAATGTGGTTGATGACTTGCGAGGATTGGCTCCTATGCTGCTTTGCCCTGCAAGGTTTTGCCGTTACTGCCGATCTTGATTCGGCGCGGTTTGCTCCTCGGCTGTTTTGGAGAGCTTGATGCGCAACACGCCGTTGTCGTAATCGGTGTTACAGGTGTTTGGGTCGACTGACTGTGGCAGATCCAATGACCGGGTGAAGCCGCGCAGCAAACCCTTTCGTGGTCTTTGTTCTCTGACCAGAGGTACTGCAATCTGCTTGTCGAGGCTGCAAGTGCCTGGACAGAATCATTCGGAAAAATCCGCTGTCGCGATCATTCTTACTTTTGCCGCCGGGTGTGTGGACATCGTCGGCTACCTTTCTGCTTACCACACCTTTACTGCTCACATGACCGGCAACACGGTCCATCTTGGGAACTCACTCTTCAGTGGCGACGTCAAAGAAGCGGGACTTGCAGGCATGGTTCTGATCGCGTTTGTGGGAGGATCTCTCGCAGGACGCGCCCTGATCGAGGTAGGAGCGCGCAATCGGATCCGCGCCATTGCTTCGTGGACTCTGGGCATCGAAGCCGCGCTGCTTGCGATCGTCGCTTCGGGGGAACTCGGCGGACTGAGATCGGGAATGGCCGTGCATTATCCCAAAACTGCACTTGCGTTGCTCGCCTTTGTCATGGGACTACAAACTGCGACCATCACCCGCGTGGGTGCGCTCACTGTGCACACTACTTTTGTTACGGGAATGATCAACAAGTTTTGCCAGCTCGTGTCCCAGGTGATCTTCGACTTTTTCGACGCTCTCTCTGGAAAGAGGAGTCCCGCGGTTGTTGAAAGGCTGCACCATCGCCGTCAGACCATCCGAAAAGCGTGGTTCATATTTGCGATCTGGTGCACTTACACCATGGGAGCAATCGCCGGTACGGGCTTGGAGTCGGAATGGGAATTGCGATCGCTCTTTATTCCTGTTGCTCTGCTGTGCGTTGCAATCATCGCTGATCAGATTCTTCCGCTAGCGATAGAAGAAGAAAAAGACCAAGCCGAGCGCTGAAGCCAGGTTGGTTCGCCGTCGGCTACCGGGTTTGAGGACAGGCAGTCACTTGGTTGACGCGCCGGTGCCGGTAGCCGACAAGCTACTCAAATTATGCGATCCTGCGCGTCTCACCCACTTCAGAGCGATCCACTGCTTTCAGGTCTCTCTTCGGCACGCCTTGGCGTCCGCCGGCCGTGGCTGCGATGAGTCCGAGGACCAATGCTACGAATAACCAGTAACCACCGACTGCGAGCACATCGGCAACTCTCCCCGCACCGACAGCGCCGGGATTCGCATTGCCCGATACGGTGCCGGTGAGCACCATGCTGGTGATCAGAACCGAGCTGAAAACCGCCATACCGAAGGTCACGAAGCCGTGATACATGCCGATATGCGGGATTGATGTCCGGCTCAGAACCGCTGCAGCACGGCCGCCGAAGTACAGAGCGATGATCGAGAGCACAACGGCCCAGATTCCGATCCCGGCGCTGATTCCGCCTGTGACAGCGTTCCCGTTCGCCGGAGTAGTCGCCGAAGCGAAGATCGCCATGCCTAAAATTCCGAACGTCGCTTCAATTGCAAGAAATACGAAAGTACCGCCGAAGATCGCTGACCAGGAAAGCCCGCCGCGTTCGCGATCCACTACCACTGGATAACTTGACATTGCATTCCACCTCTCAGGAACACACTCCGAGCGTTCGGCCCAGAAATGTGTTCCAACCTCGAATTTTGTTGGATTTGTATCCATTTAGTGCGGTGCAAGCAAGAGAGTGATGGTTGCAATTTGGGATGGTTGTAACGGCAATGGGACCTGCTGGTACGCATAGATGAATATCGGAGTACTCGCAGCAATGGTTTCCGGCGATCGGTCAACCTCTCCACCTCTGCTGATATCCAGTTCAGAGTGGGATAAATTTCTCGTCTTCGGCGACGGATGCATGCACACGCGTCTCACCTTCAACCTCAAGACTGCAGGAGGCGTGCGCAATTTTCGCAGCTACATGGAAGAGGCGACCGATCTCGTCGTCAGCTATGGCGGGTCGCTCTCGGGTGAGCACGGTGACGGCCAGGCAAAAGGCGAACTGCTGCCGAAGATGTTCGGGTCGGATCTGATGCAGGCGTTTCGCGAGTTCAAGTCAATCTGGGATCTGCATTGGCGAATGAATCCGGGCAAGGTGGTCGGTGCATATCGCTGGATTCGAATCTGCGCGCTGGTCCGGATTATCGCCCTCAGCCAGTCTTCACGCACTCAAATTTCCCGAAGATCACGGCAGCTTCGCCGAAGCCACCGAGCGGTGCTTTGGAGTAGGGAAGTGCCGATCTCTCGACAGCGGCAAGATGTGTCCTAGTTTCCGTGCGACTCGCGAAGAGAAACATACGACGCGAGGCCGAACCCGCCTGCTCTTCGAAATGCTGCGCGGTGATTCGATTCAAGAGGGCTGGCAGGATGAGCACGTGAAAGAGGCGCTCGATCTTTGTCTCTCATGCAAAGGGTGCAAGGGGGATTGTCCCATATCAGTCGATGTCGCAACTTACAAAGCTGAGTTTCTGTCGCACTCCTACGAATCGAAGCCGCGTCCCCGGACTGCGTATGCTTTGGGACTCATCAATGAATGGGCGCAACTCGCATCCCTGATGCCGGGTGCATTCAACATCATCACGCAGACGCCCGCATTTGCAGAAATCGCGAAGAAGGCGGCGGGAATTTCTCCGCATCGGTCGCTACCGCCGATTGCTCCTACCACATTTCGTTCTTGGTTCCAGAAACGGCAATCACGCAAACGCGATCACAGGTCCGGCACGCCAAAGAAAGTGCTGTTGTGGGCCGACACATTTAACAACTACTTCCATCCCGACATCGCGCAAGCTGCAGTTGAGGTGCTGAAATCTGCGGGATTCGACCTCATCGTTCCTGACAAGCCGCTCTGCTGTGGGCGACCGCTGTTCGATTTCGGAATGCTGGATCGCGCGAAGCGCTACCTTCAGGACGTCTTGAGCAACTTGCGCCAGGACCTCACAGCTGGAGTTCCCATTGTGGTCCTGGAGCCCAGTTGCGCTGCCGTCTTTCGTGATGAGCTCTGCAATCTCATGCCTGCGGATGAAGATGCAGCGCGCATGAAGAGTCAGACATCCCTGCTGAGCGAGTTCCTGCAGAAGAAAGCGCCGGATTTTCAGATTCCCAAACTCGAACGTCGAGCGACCGTCCACGGACACTGTCATCACAAAACCATCATGCAGATGGATGATGAGGTTGCGCTGCTGAAGCGGCTCGGGCTGGATTTCGAAGTACTCGATGACGGTTGCTGCGGAATGGCGGGCTCTTTCGGTTTCGAGGAGGAGAAGTACGACGTCTCCCACTAGCTGTGCCGAACATGGCCTGCTTCCAGCGATCCGAAAAGCCGAATCGGACGCCTTCATCATTGCCAACGGCTTCAGTTGCCAGGAACAAGTTCGCCAGCTTACGAATCGCGAGGCCCTGCACATCGCTCAGGTGATTCAGTTTGCGCTGTACAACGGCGAAGGTCTAAACGGAGGCCCTCCGGAGCAGGGCATCATCGAGCGACGCCAAGAAGAGGTGAAAGGTTCGATGGTGAAGACGAGCAGCGCGCTTGTAAGTGCCGGGATAGCGGCAGGAGCGCTTTGGTATGCAGCGGCTAAACGGAAGTCGAATGTCACGGAGGCCGCAGCTCAGCAAAGCTGAGGCCCAACGCCAGGCTGTCCGAGACTGCATCTCATTCTGATAACGTTAAAACAGTTTCAACTCCGAATGCCGTTTCGACTTCCCGGTACCAATCCAGAAGATTGTCCGCCCGATGACGTGCGTTGC
>DATEKE010000305.1:0-5016 GCA_035277605.1 Terriglobales bacterium
TCTTTCGATACAAGTACGTCAGTTTTCACGATTGGATAATCCAGACCAGGCAGAAATCAGCGGACCAGGTGAAATGTCCGGTCCCAACGAGCGTCCTCTGGCAGGTGGACGAGCGTGTACAGCAGACGTTCTAGTCTACCATCCGAGGCGGCGGCCTCCTCGCGCTGGACCGACCAGTAGATCAGGAAGGGTCTCCCGATGATGTTCTCGCGCGGCACAAATCCCCAATAGCGGCTGTCGAGGCTCTCGTCGCGATTGTCTCCCAAAACGAAGAAGTGGCCCGGCGGCACGACTATTTCACCGTCATGCAGCACGTTGTGCATCTCCACCCACCAGCTGGAATTCACTTCAGGACTGATGTAGTTGCCAGAAGGAAAATTATCGCGATAGGAGTCGAACTGCAGGCTTTTGTGGATGGCGAACGCAGAGTCATCGAGCGCTTTGCCATTGACGAAGACCTTTCCGCGGAACAGATGCACCCGATCACCGGGTACTCCGACGACGCGTTTCACGAAATGCTGCTGCGGATGTACGGGATAGCGGAAGACGATAATGTCGCCGCGATGGATGCGCGAGTATGGCATCAGCCAATTCCACATCCCACCCTCGCCAAAATGGACTTTATCGACGAGCAAGTAGTCGCCGATAAGGAGCGTATTTTCCATCGATTCCGAGGGAATCTGGAAAGCCTGAGCAAGGAACGTGATTACAAAAACCGCCAGAACGACCGTGGAGCAGAGCCACTGGATGCCACCCATCCAGTCGTCAACTTCTTTTCTGCCTCGTTTCTTGGGCGCTCTTGCGGCGCTGGCAGTCGGCGACTGATTGGGATTGGCCTCACCTGCAACCACTTCCGAGCCGTTCCCTACCGCTGGAGCGCTATCCACATCAAGGTCTGCCAAGTCACTACTTGCATCAGCCTCGGTCAACGGCTCGACCGGAAGATCGGTGTGCTCATTCATGCGGATTCAGCCGGAACTGGTTGATGCGAACGCAGATACTCCAGCGCTACTCGAGCGGCCTGCTGTTCGGCTTTTTTCTTGGTTGAGTCCTCGCCAGAGGCCTCGTAAATCGGCTCTTCAGCACCCTGCTCCTGGATACGCACTTGCATCGTGAACAGTTTCCGATGTTCCGGGCCACTCTCGCTCAGCACGGAATACACTGGCTGAGCCAATCCCTTCGCCTGCACCCACTCCTGTAGCGCCGATTTGAAGTCGGTAAAGTGATCGTCGACATTAGGACTAGACTCCAATCGGTTCAATTCCGGCTCCAAAACTGTGCTGATAATCACTTTTTTTGCCGGTTCCATTCCGCCATCGAGGTAAACCGCCGCAATCAGGGCCTCCAAGGCGTCGGCCAGCAGCGCTGGTTTGGATCGCCCGCCGCTATGCTCCTCGCCTCGGCCCAGTAGCAGATACCGCCCTAAGTGCAGCGCTCGCGCTACTTTCACCAGATGCCGGGCGCTCACGAGATGCGCCCGCATCTTCGATAGACGCCCTTCGCGGAAGTCTGGGAAGCGTTGAAAGAGCAATTCGCTTGTGACTAATCCCAGAACTGCGTCGCCTAAAAACTCAAATTGCTCGTTGTCGGCCGATGGCGGACGCACTGTTTCGGGTGGCTCCCCACCTTCCACTACAGCTTTCATCTCCATTTCATGCGCGAGGGAGCTGTGGGTCAGCGCCTGCCGGAGCAGATCAGGATTGGAGAACTGGTAGTCCAGCGCCGATTCGAGCTGCGAGAAATCTTCGGGTTTCATCAGCGCAGACAGGCCAAAGCCTCTTCTATTTAGGAGATGAACTTCCCTGAGGCGGGGTTGGGGCAGGTTCCGTAGTTCCAGAGCCCTGCAGTTTCGACAGTCGATCGACTTCCTGCTTGGCCAGCATCGCCACGGGCGAGTTCGCCGGAGAGCCCTCGACAGCCTTATTTGCCGAAGTCAACGCGTCAGAATACTGCTTCAGATGATCTTGGGCCAGCGCCAGGCGCAGATAGGTGAGTGGTTCTACCTGTCCTGGAGCACTCAAGCCGATCGATTGCTGGAACTCCTGCACGGCTGCAGAATCGTTCTTGCGATTCAAATCGATCATTCCCAGGGCTGAATGCGCCATCGAAAGCAGCACTTTCTCCGCAGATTCGATCTGCTGAGCAGTCGCATTCGCGGGCACCATGAGATCGGTCTTGGAAGTCTCCAGCGCCCTCTGTGCATACTTAACCGCCTCATCGTAGCGCTCTTCGCGATCTAGGTCGCCTTCTCGCGTACGTTCCGCGAGGACGGTTGCGGCCATCACCAGGGCTACCGGATCATTCGGCTCATATGTGAGGACTTTGCGCGCCATCTCCAGAGTCTTGTCCGAATCATTCGCCTGCTGATAACGGCGCATGATGTTCGAGTAAAGCAGCCCGCGCAGATCGCTCTGGTTGTACTTAGTCGCGAAATCATCAGCCGCTTTTTCCGCTGCGGACGTATCGGGATTACCTGCCGCGGCGTTGTAAGCAGCAAACTCGTCAGCAGTCTTAGCGGATGGCGGCGCCTTGTGTGCGGGCAAAGCGGGAGCTTGGGGCACAGACGGGAAGACAGGAGCCTGCTGCGCAGCAGGCGCTGCCGGAGTCTGAGTCGTGCTCTGCGATGGCGCAGAAGTCGTCGTCGAAGCCGCCGGATTCTGCGACGCTTGAGGAGTAGTTCCAGACTGGGAAAACGCACTGCCGGTTAGAGCCAATGCGCACACAACAACGGCCCAGCGACCCAAACAAGCGCTTTGATTGTTCAAAGAAGAAGATTTCGTCATCGGCTAAAGAATATTACTTGTTCTTCGGAGGCTCATAAGGCTTTTGCAGTCCGCGTTCGGCGGCAGCCAGCGTGTCTGGGGCCTTGTCCCCAGTATTTAGCGCCGCGTTGTAGTGCTTCAGCGCATCCTCGCGATCTTCCTGGATGTCGAAGATGCGCGCCAGATAGATGTGCGACCAGGCCAGCATCCGAGGATCGCTGGCGAGCTGCAGTGTCTTTTGGAAGTTATCGATCGCCTCCTGCATGTGTCCTTCCATCGACGAGGCACGTGCCAGAATGAACGCCGCGCGTCCCTGATCGCCCGTACCGCTGCTGATTGTGTTTTCGGCGATCTCCTGCGCCGACTTGGTGTCGCCGGCTGCGAGACTTTCTTCCGCCGCGTCGAGCGTATCGCCTTGCGGGCGAATCGTCGCTCGAATCAAGTCAGGCGCGCCTTGCTGGGCGAACTTCACCTCGCGCGCACGCTTTTCCTCACGGCCGACCGTTAGACTAAGGTTCGTCAGCATGGGCCCAAAAGCCTGCTCGAATCCGACCTCGCCTTTTTCGAAATCTCCAAACTGCTCGTAAAAATAATGAGTGAGGACGAATCCCTCCTGCATGGCTTGCTCGACCTCGTGCATTCGGACCGCCTCAATCCTCTTCTCGCGATCCTTCCTGTCTTCATTCGGAACGCGAATCATCGGCTCAGTACGAATCTCGACGGCGCGAATTACGGATTCAGTGACCAGCAGCGCGATGTCGGTCTTAAATTTCTCGTCCAGCGGAGCATTCTGTACTGTCTGCAAGATCGGTTTTAACGGCTGCATGCGGGTAAACCGTTTCAGCACCAGTGGGTCCAGGACATAGTGCAGGTATGTGTGTCGTACCGGCGCTATCTTCAACTCGCCCTGATCGGGCGCCATCAGCATCATGTAGTTCACGCCATAGTTGCGCGCATTGATTTCCCCAGGCGCAACTAGCGGCTCTATATATAAGGAGAATCCACGACCGGCTGCTCCACTGATCGGCAGCCGCAGATAGCTGTCAGTGGTCAGAATCATCTGCGCCACCTCATCGTGGTATCGATCGACGTATGCCTGATACTGCGGCTGGTACTTCTTCCACAATTCGTGCAGATGGGCAGCGTCGTAGAACTTCTGCAGCACGGGCAGATACCCGAGGACGTTCTGCGAATCCGGCGGCAGGTCCGATTCGCGAATCGTAGTTTTGAACTGCGGGGGCTCGCTCGTATATAGGGCCAGCGAAACGTACTGCGAGATGTTGTGCGAAGGCTCGGGCGCCGGATGATCATGAACAAACGCGCAAAGCTGCTTGCGCTGGAACTGAGCGTCTTCGGAAGCGGCGATGGCGCGAATCACATCGGCGCGGATCTGGTCGCGCACCGGATCGGAAGCAGAAAGCTCCTGGTCATATCCACAGGAGTTCAGCCCGGCAAAGAACGAGAAGAAAGTCTCGCTTACATCCAGGGTGATCTTGCTTCCAGCAGGCGCAGCGACGTGAGTCGGAGCGGGAGCCGCAGGCGTCTGCTGCGCGAAGAGAATGCATGATGAAGAAATGAGCAGAAGCGCCAGAACGGGAAACGATCGGCGGAGAGAAAACGGACCCAGAAACAGCCTCCTATACGGTTGGACGGGAATGCCCAATTTTACCGCAGCTCGACCCTGCCAAGTCCGCCGGCCACAGTTCCCAACAAGAGAGTCGGATTGAGGCGGCGCAACTCACCACTCTATTATTAGCGTTTGCGCCCTCAAACCAGTGCTAAACTACGCCGCCGGAGGTGTCCTTATGACCACAGAATCCGTAGTCGCTGTGTTCTTCGGACTGTTTGCCCTCGCGTTGTGGATGGTTCCAGCCGTAATCGCCTTCAGCCGGAAGCATCCCAAACGCATGGCCATCCTCATCATCGACCTCCTCGCGAGTTGGACCATAGTCGGGTGGTTCTTCGCACTAAGTTGGGCGCTGCGTACCTGGGAAGAATCCCCCGAAGAGCCAAAGGCAAAGGCCTCAGCCGCCTGATAAAGACAGATACCCGCTCAACCACTGGCCTGCGGCCGTCTTAATAGCAGAATGTAGTACTCTGCCTGCCACCTTCCCCTTGCTAACCGAGAGGAATAGCCGCATCGACGCGATGAGGCCGCGCGGCCGGAATTGCAGGTAGTTTTCGACCGGTTCGGTAGAGTCGCGACGAGGATCGCATACGTTTTTCCCGCCAGCTTTTCTCGAAATTGCGAAAT
>DATEKE010000306.1:0-15789 GCA_035277605.1 Terriglobales bacterium
ATCGACAGCGAGCACAACGCCGTTCATCAATGCATGCGTGGAGGACGTCTCGACGAGGTCAGCGCGGTGTGGCTCACGGCCTCCGGCGGGCCATTCCTGCATACACCAAAGTCACAGTTCTCCAGCGTAACGGTGCAGCAGGCGCTCAATCATCCCACCTGGAAAATGGGCAAGCGGATTACTATCGACTCGGCCACGCTGATGAATAAAGGATTCGAAGTGATCGAGGCCTGTCGTTTGTTCAACTTGCCGCCGGAGCGGGTGAAGGTGATTGTCCATCCGCAATCAACCATTCACTCTTTGGTGGAATTCCACGACGGGAGCATTCTTGCTCAACTGTCGGTCACGGACATGCGGCTGCCGATCCTGTACGCGCTTACCTATCCCGAACGGCTGGATTCAGAGCTGAAGTTCGATCTAAACAGCCTGAAAAAGCTCGATTTTTGTGCACCAGATACAGAGAAGTTCCCCTGCCTCCGGCTGGCCTATGAAGCCGCCGAAGCCGGAGGGGCTAAGACGGTTGCCTTAAACGCCGCGGATGAAGTAGCGGTAGCGGCTTTTCTCGAGGGCCTGATAGGATTTGAGGATATCCCCCGAACAATAAAGAAGGTGCTGGACGAAACTAGCGCCCGCCATCCTGAATCTATTAGGGAAGTGTTGCAAATGGATGCTGAGGCGCGTGGGCTGGCGGCCGATCTGGTAGGGACTGAAAGGCCCCTGATGGCTGCTGGCAGCGGTGTACACTCAGTAAGCTCGGCAACCCGGAATAACTGATTAAATGCAATCTCTGATTAGCGTTGTTATCGCGTTAGTAGCCATGGCTTTCGTGCTGGGAGTCATGATCCTGGTGCACGAATTTGGTCACTATGCCGTCGCTAAAATGTGCGGCGTGCGCGTGGAAGTGTTCTCTCTTGGCTTCGGCAAGCGTCTTCTTGGATTCCGGCGGGGCGACACCGACTATCGCATCTCTGCTCTGCCGCTGGGCGGATACGTGAAGATGTCGGGTGAGAATCCGATGGAGGCGCGCACGGGAGATGCGGGCGAGTTCATGTCGCATCCGCGCTGGCAGCGGTTCCTGATCGCGATTGCCGGACCGGCGATGAACGTCATTCTCGCGCTGGGAATCGTCACCGGCGTGTACATGATTCACTACGAGCACGACTGGTACATCGATCAGCCTTCGCGCGTGGGCTGGGTCGAGGAGAATACTCCGGCCGCCAAAGCCGGGCTAAAGCCTGGCGATCTGATCACGCAGATCGCTGGACAGAGCAATCCACTTTGGGAAGACACACGAGCTAAGATCGCGATCAATCCGGGGCAGCCGATTCCGCTGGTTGTGAAGCGCGGTGATCAGACCATCGACACAACTCTCACTCCCGATATCTACGGTCCCAGCCGGATTGGCGAGGCCGGACTTGAACCTGCGGCTGGCGTGGTCATCGACTCGACTGAGAAGAATATGCCTGCCTACAAAGCCGGCATCCGCGAAGACGATGAGATTCTCGCCATCAACGGCATTGGGGTGCACTCTCCCGGCGAGCTGACTCATTTCCTTCAGGAAAACAAGAGCAAGCCGGTTGAAGTGACGGCAATGCGCGACGGCAAGGTCTCCAAGTACGACATCACTCCGGTGCTCGGCTCTGACGGAGAGGGACACGAGAAGTACCTGGTCGGGATCACCGTTGGCGTTCGCCAGGCGGTGGATAAGCTTCCCTTCCCGAAGGCTCTGAGCCGCTCGGTCGAGCAGAACAAGAAGTATGCGATGCTGCTGATCGAGCTGGTCGAGAAGATGGTGCAGAAGAAGGTCTCGGTTAAGATGATGAGTGGACCGATCGATATCGCTCGAGTCTCCGGCGAGGCCGCACGCGAGCCGGGATGGACTCCACTGCTTCTGCTTATGGCCGGCATTAGTCTCAATTTGGGAATCTTCAACCTATTCCCGATTCCCATTTTGGATGGTGGAGTGATCCTGCTGCTCTTCATCGAGGGGCTGATTCGTCGCGACATCAGCATTCACATTAAAGAGCGTATCTACCAGGCAGCGTTTGTGTTCCTGGTGCTGTTCGCTGCCATGGTGATCTTCAACGACATCACCAAGCTGCCGGGATTCTCAAATCTGCTGCGCTAGCTGACGGATCGCCGACGGCAGCCGATGGTCCGGGGATGACTGCCAATCCATCTCCAGGTGCGATGATGCTCCCTACATTCTGGAGAGACGCAACCGCAATAGGCTAACGGCGGCGGCTTTGTAACATCCACCTTAATCGGCGCTTTTCCAATTCCCATTTCGGAACTTAGTTACTAATGTAAGTAACGTACACGAACGTGCATGTCCTTGGTAACTAAGTACTTTTCCTCCTATCCTCTCCTGTGTTTCTGGATTGACAATAAATGTCACGTCGAACATTCTGCATTTGCTGAACGTGTCTTTTTGAAGCGAGTTTTGTCTGCCGCGCGGCGGAATTCTGTGATCTGCCGAATCCACCCAGCATTTTGGGTCAAGTGAATCAGCAAGAGTTACGGCCGGATGAATCCGGCGAATGGAAATCTCAGGTATGTCGCAAAGGCTCGGTGATCTTTTAGTTCGCGAAAAGATTATCACGCAGGACCAGCTGGCCCAGGCGCTCAAGAAGCAGAAGCAGACGGGAGGCCGGTTGGGTTCCGTTTTGGTATCGCTTGGCTTCCTGACCGACGAGGAAGTTACAAATTTCCTTAGCCGCCAGTATGGCGTTCCCGCAATTAATCTTCAGTTCTTCGAAATCGATCCCAATGTCGTAAAGCTCATTCCGCAAGAGACGGCACGCAAGCATCAGATTCTCCCTCTCAGCCGTGTGGGCGCATCGCTGACCATTGCGATGGTCGATCCGACCAACGTGTTCGCCATGGACGATATCAAGTTCATGACCGGCTTCAACATCGAGCCGGTGGTCGCGTCAGAGAGCGCGATCATGGACCGCATTGAGCGGACGTATTCCGAGCCGGACCAGCAGGAAAACCTCGACGAGATCATGGCGTCGATGGGTGAAGAAACCGATGTCGAACTCCAGGCGGAGGCAGAAGAACTCGCCGCGTCGGACCTGGAGAAGAGTGCGGAAGAAGCTCCGATTGTCAAGCTGGTAAACCTGATCCTCACCGACGCCGTTAAGCGCGGCGCCAGCGACATTCATATCGAGCCATACGAGAAGGAGTACCGCGTACGCTTCCGCATCGACGGCGTATTGCAGAACATCATGCAGCCGCCGCTCAAGCTGAAGGATGCCATCACTTCGCGTATCAAGATCATGTCCAAGTTGGACATCAGCGAAAAGCGCCTGCCGCAGGACGGACGCATCATGCTGAAGATGCAACTCAACGGACGCAAAAAGCAGCTCGACTATCGCGTGAACTGTCTGCCCACGCTGTGGGGTGAAAAAATCGTTCTGCGACTGCTGGATAAAGAAAATCTGCGTCTCGACATGACCAAATTGGGATTCGAGCCGGAGTCGCTGGAGAAATTTCAGCGCGCTGTGCTAAAGCCCTACGGCATGGTTTTGGTCACCGGTCCCACCGGTTCAGGCAAAACCAATACTCTCTACTCTGCCATTTCTCTCCTGAACAAGCCTGACACGAACATCATGACCGCTGAGGATCCGGTGGAATTTCAGCTGGCCGGCGTCAATCAGGTGCAGATGAAAGAGGCCATCGGCCTGAACTTCGCAGCGGCGCTGCGCGCGTTCCTGCGCCAAGATCCGAACACCATTCTGGTGGGCGAGATTCGCGACTTTGAGACGGCGGAAATCGCAATTAAAGCCGCACTTACCGGACACCTCGTGCTCTCGACACTGCACACTAACGGCGCACCCGAAACTATCAGCCGCTTGATGAACATGGGAATTGAACCCTTCCTGGTCGCCACTGCAGTTCATCTGATCGTCGCGCAGCGACTCATTCGACGAATCTGTTCCAACTGTATCGAGCATATTGAAATGAGTCCTCAAGCCCTGCTCGATGCCGGCTTTACTCCTGAAGAGTCCAAGACGGTAAAACCCTCCAAGGGCAAAGGCTGCAGCACGTGCAATAACACCGGTTACAAGGGGCGGGCCGGTTTGTACGAAGTTATGGAAATAGATGACGAAATCCGCGAACTGATTCTTGTAGGTGCCTCTGCAGTTGAGCTTAAGAAGAAGGCAATTGAACGGGGAATGATCACGCTCCGCCGCAGCGGACTGCGAAAAGTAATGGACGGTGTGAGCACGCTCGAAGAAGTCGCGCGTGAGACGGTGCACTAGATTGCAATTCCCTGTCCGTGCCGCCTGAATGTGCGGCGGCAGGATGGGATCGGAATCGAGGAACAATGAACGTTACCTTAAGTGATTTACTGAAAAAAATGCTGGAGCTCGGCGGGAGCGATCTGCACATCTCCACCAACTCTCCGCCACAGGTTCGCGTTCACGGCCACCTGCAGCCTCTCGATCTGCCGATGCTGACTCCCTCGGAGACCAAGCAACTTGCTTATAGCGTGCTTACCGACGCCCAGAAGCACCGCTTTGAAGAGCACCTTGAGCTGGACTTCTCGTTTGGACTCAAGGGACTGGCCCGTTTCCGCGGCAACCTCTTCAATCAGCGCGGAGCTACGGGCGCAGTCTTCCGCGTAATTCCATTCGAGATCCGATCATTCCAACAATTGAACCTGCCTCCGATCGTCTCGAAACTATGCGATAAACCGCGCGGACTGATTCTCGTGACGGGTCCAACCGGTTCCGGCAAATCGACGACTCTCGCTGCAATGATCGACAAGATCAACACCGAACGCCATGACCACATCATCACCATTGAGGATCCCATCGAGTTCGTTCACCAGAACAAGAATTGCCTGGTGAATCAGCGCGAGGTCCATTCGGATACAAAATCGTTCAGCGACGCTTTGCGCGCTGCGCTTCGCGAAGACCCGGACGTGGTGCTCATCGGCGAAATGCGCGACCTGGAAACTATTGAATCTGCATTGCGTATCGCCGAGACCGGCCACCTCACTTTTGGCACCTTGCACACCAACTCGGCAGCCTCCACGATTAACCGTGTGATCGACGTCTTTCCGTCGCATCAGCAGTCGCAGATTCGCGCTCAGTTATCGCTGGTGCTGGAAGGCGTGCTCTGCCAGTCGCTATTAGCAAAGATCGGCGGACAGGGTCGCGCGTGCGCAATGGAGATCCTGGTGCCAAATGCGGCCGTGCGCAATCTGATCCGCGAAGACAAGATCCACCAGATCTATTCGGCGATGCAGTCCGGACAGGACAAGTACGGAATGCAAACGTTCAATCAGTCGTTGGCAAGCCTGTACTTCAGCAAGCAGATCTCGCTGGAAACTGCGCTGATCCGCTCGTCAATGCCCGACGAGTTGCAGGACATGATCAACCGCGGTCAGGCCGCGGCGGCCAAAGCAGTGCCCGCAGCGGGAAAGAAATAGGAGCTGCGAAGTAAGTTGCGGCTTGTGCCGCGGGGGAGAGAACGATGCCTATCTACAAGTATTCGGGAGTCGATTCCGCCGGCTCGAAAGTCGGTGGCGAGCGAGAGGCGGTCAACAAGCAGCTGCTGCAGGCGGCGCTGCGCAAAGAACGCATCGGCAATGTAGTCATCAAAGAAAAAGGCAAAGAGTTCACCCTGCCGACGCTCGGTTCCGGCAAAGTTCCAGTCAAAGACGTCGCGATCTTTTTCCGTCAGTTCTCGGTCATGATCGATGCCGGTCTGCCGCTGGTCCAGTGTCTTGAGATCCTTGCGGCCAATCAGGAGAATCCGGCATTTCAGAAGTGCCTGACGGGAGTTCGAGTCACCGTCGAAGGCGGCGCAACGCTTGCTAACGCCATGCGTCAGTATCCGAAAATCTTTGACGACCTCACGACGAACATGGTGGAGGCCGGCGAAACCGGCGGTATTCTCGATGTGATCCTGCAACGTCTTGCGGCCTATGTGGAAAAGGCCGTCAAGCTGAAATCTGCAGTCAAATCAGCATTGATTTATCCCGTATCCGTCATCAGCATTGCCGTGCTGGTAGTCGGCGCGCTGCTCAAGTTTGTCGTTCCCATTTTTGAAAAATTGTTTGCCGGCCTCGGCGTCGATCTCCCACTGCCCACGCGCATGGTGATCGGCCTGAGCCAATTTGTGCAGAACTTCTGGTGGGTGGCGTTGGTAGGCCTTGTTGCTGCCTTCTTCGCCCTCAAGCAGATTCGCAAAGATGCGAAGGGCAAGTACATAACCGATAACATTCTGCTGAAAATGCCTGTCGTCGGCGTACTGCTGCGCAAGATTGCTGTTGCTCGCTTTACCCGCACGTTGGGAACTCTGATCACGTCCGGTGTCCCGATTCTGGAAGGACTCGCGATTACTGCCCGCACTTCCGGCAACGCGGTTCTCGAAGAAGCGCTGATGAAGGTTCGCAAAGCCATCGAGGAAGGCCGCACGATCGTTGATCCGTTGAAAGAGTGCGGAGTATTCCCGAACATGGTCACGCAAATGATCGGCGTGGGAGAAGCAACGGGCGCGATGGACAACATGCTGCAAAAGATCGCCGATTTCTATGAAGACGAAGTCGACGCAGCAACGAAAGACCTGCTCACGCTGCTTGAACCGATCATGATCGCCTTTCTCGGCGTCGCCGTCGGTGGCATCGTGATCTCGCTTTACATGCCGCTCTTCGCCATGATCGCGAAGCTCGCGGGATAAACAGATCCGGGTGCTCCCTGGCTGTGAATCGAAGGAGCAGCAGGAATGCTGCTCCTTCGTGTTAATTGGTAATCTTCAGTCTGCCCATTTTGGGACAGGCAAAGTGAGTGGAATGTCGCGTCCTTTTGATGAACGATCCTGGCTGAGTTGGCTGGTGAAGGTGAGAATTATCATCGTCACCTTCCTTCTGGTGATCGGCCTCGGCCTCATTCGCCTCACTCATACCAACATTCCCGAGCGCTCCTTCATCGCTGCGATTGCCCTGTGGTATTGCGTCGCACTCCTGTTTCTTGCATTCGATTCCTTTGCCAAAGACTTCAGGCTGCTGGGGCGAATTCAAGTACTCAGCGACCTCGGCCTGACGGCAGTCTTCATCTACATCACCGGCGGAATCGATACATCATTCAATTTCCTGTTTCCGCTGGTGATTATTGTGGCCAGCATCCTGCTGCCTCGATGGTGGGCGTACCTTACTGCCGCACTGTCGTTCATTGCCTTTGGCGCTATTCTCGATCTGACGTATTACCAATTTATTCCGTCGTTTTCAGTATCGAGCCCCGATCTGAAGTCGGTGCAGTTTGTCGTGGGCATTAACTTTTTTGCTTACATGGCGATTGCCTATTTGGCCAGCAGCCTCAGCGCGAAGCTTCGCCAAGCTGGTGTTGAACTTCATGTTAAGAACGACGAACTCCAAGACCTTCAGGCGATGCAGGAAAACATCCTGCACTCCATGCGTGGAGGACTGATCACTACCGATCTCGAAGGACAAATCACGCTCATTAACCAGCCCGGTCTGAATTTCCTCCAACGCAAATACGCTGACGTGCTGGGTACCCATGTCTCGTCCTTGTTTCTGGATCCGCTCCCGGCTGCTGATTCCTATCCGATCCAGGACGAACTTCGCGCGAGTACGCCGGAGGGAGAAAAGATATTTGGCCTGACTATCACCCCTCTCACTATGCACGACGGCGCCGTCATTGGCTTCGTCTACACGTTTGCCGATCTAACCGAGGTGCGCAGACTTGAGAATGAATTTCGCCAGCGCGAACGCCTCGCTGCAATCGGACGGCTTGCATCAGGCATCGCTCACGAAATACGCAATCCTTTGTCGTCTATTGCAGGTTCGGTACAGATGCTCTCGAAGATGGCTACCCTGAACGAAGAGCAGCAGGTGCTAGTCGACATCGTGCGACGCGAGTCGGAGCGACTGAATAGCATCATCTCCGACTTCCTCATGTATTCGCGCGAAAAGAGCTACAAGTTCGTGCAGCACGATCTGCTGTTGCTGATCGAAGAAATGCTTCGGCTTATCGAAAATCGGCCTACACGCGGAACTGCTGTGTATCGCATTGTGCGCAGCTTTGAGTCGCGCGAAGCCCTGGCAATGGTCGATTCCGACCGCCTCAAGCAAGTCTTCTGGAACCTTTGCGATAACGCTTTTCGCGCCATGCCTGAAGGTGGCACGCTCAAAGTGACGCTGCGCGCACGCGGCAGTAATTGGGTACTGTCATTCCGGGATGGCGGCATTGGCATCCGACCCGAACAGGTGGAAAAAATCTTCGAACCATTTCAGTCAAACTTCGAGGGTGGTACCGGATTGGGGCTGGCGCTCGTATATCAGATTATTCAGGCACATAAAGGACGCGTGTTCGCGGTTCCGAACGGCAGAGAGGGCGCGGAGTTTGTAATTGAGATCCCGCAGGCGCAAGCAGCGCCCCGTACCATCAGCATCGCTGAAAAGCGAGTGCGCGCCGCACTAGCTGCGGCGGAGAGAGTTCATGGCTAATGTTTTGGTGTGCGACGACGAGCGCTCGATTCGCGAGTTGCTCGATATCGCTTTGCGCAAAGAAGGACATAAAGTAGAGACCGTCAACTCCGGGGAGTCGGCGGTGAAGAAGATCGAGTCGGCTCGCTTCGACGTGATCGTCACCGATATCAAGATGCCCGGGATGAACGGCATCGATGTGCTGAAGCACGCTCATCGTGTCTCACCCCAATCCGCGGTCGTGCTGATCACAGCTGTCGGTGACTTTGACTCGGCGGTTCAGGCCGTCAAATCCGGCGCATTTGATTACATTCAGAAGACGCCGAATGGACTCGTCGAAGAAGTGCGGGTTTCCATTGGGCGTGCCGCCGAGGTTTTAGAACTCAAGCGGCAAAATCAGGCTTTTCGCCGTGATGCCGCCAGCCGCAACTCCCTCGACAACATCATTGGATGTAGCGCGGCAATCGATGAACTCAAAGAGACAATCAGAACGGTTGCGTCTACCGGCAGTACCATTCTGGTCCACGGCGAAAGCGGGACCGGAAAGGAACTGGTCGCGCGCGCAGTGCATACGTGCTCCCAGCGTGACGGTCAGCCGTTCGTTTCCGTAAACTGCGGAGCTTTTCCGGAAAGCCTTCTCGAAAGCGAACTTTTTGGATATGTCAAAGGCGCTTTTACCGGCGCCAATCAGAACAAGCAGGGATTGTTCGAGGTAGCCGATGGCGGCACGATCTTCCTCGACGAGATCGGCGAGATGAGCCTTGCCATGCAGGTGAAACTTCTGCGTGTGCTGCAAGAGAGGACGATTCGCCCCGTCGGCGGCACCTCCGAAATTTCGGTGGATGTACGTGTGATCGCTGCAACCAATCGCGATCTGCACAAGATGGTCGAAGAAAAGACATTCCGCGAAGACCTCTATTACCGCATTAGCGTTATTCCGATCGAAGTTCCTCCTCTTCGCGCGCGGCAGGAAGACATTCCTCTCCTCGCCAACAGCTTTCTCAAACGATACGCACCCGCCGCAGGAAAGAGCATTGTGCGGATATCCCCGGACTCTCTAGAAGCGCTATCGGAATACGACTGGCCCGGTAATGTTCGTCAACTGGAGAATGCGATCGAGCGAGCCGTCGCAATGGAAAGCGCCGATGTTCTGAACGTCAGCGTTCCCGGAGAAAAATCAAAGGCTCGGGCAATAAGTGAGAACGGAGCGCCACCGTCAATGGATTCCATTTCGATACCGACCGAAGGTCTCGATATGGAGGCTTATGTCGCCGACATGGAGCGCGCCATCCTCATTTCAGCTTTAGAAAAATCGGGCGGAGTACAAACGCGAGCGGCCGAACTGCTCAAGATCTCCTATCGCTCATTCCGTCACTTGGCTAAGAAGTACAACATTTAAGCCAGCCACTCTCTAGACTGCAACTTTCGCCTTCTGCTGCTCCGAAACCGGTGCCTTGGCCTGAGTTTCAGTTTGATCGACGCTGACGGTAATCGGATTCACAAATGGCATCATAGCGCGAAGGCGCTCACCAACCTGCTCGATCTGATGGTTGTGATCTTTCTTGCGCGCCTCGTTGAACCAGGGACGGCCTTTCTCATTTTCCGTAATCCATTGTCGCGCGAACTCGCCGCTGCGAACATCGGCGAGTAGCTTGCGTAGGGCGGCATAGGTTTCTTTTGTGACTACCTTCGGGCCGGCAGTGTAATCGCCATATTCGGCGGTATCGCTTACTGAATAGCGCATGAAGTTCAGCCCACCGCGGTACATGAGATCAACGATCAGCTTCAGCTCATGCAGGCACTCGAAATATGCGATCTCCGGCTGATATCCGGCTTCGACGAGCGTCTCAAAGCCTGCTTTGATCAGTGCGCTCACTCCACCGCAAAGGACCGCCTGCTCGCCAAAGAGATCTGTCTCAGTTTCCTCGGCGAATGTCGTCTCGATGACTCCCGCCCGGGTGCAGCCGATTCCCTTTGCATAAGAGAGCGCAAACGCCTTCGCTTGTCCGCTAGCATCCTGATGAACCGCAAGAAGTCCTGGCGTGCCCCCGCCTTCGACGAACACTTCACGCACGCGATGGCCTGGAGACTTGGGCGCGATCATCACGACATCCACGTTCGCGGGAGGATTGATCGTTTTGAAGTGGATGTTGAAACCGTGCGCAAACAGCAGCGTCTTGTGGCCGCTGGAAAGCGCCGGCGCAATCGCCCCGTTGTAGAGCTTGGCTTGGACTGTGTCGGGGGTGAGAATCACTAACACATCTGCCCACCTTGCGGCCTCGCTGGGAGTGAGCACCTCGAAGCCGGCCTCGCGAGCCTTATTGCGCGAGCGGCTGGTCGGTTCGAGCGCGATGCGGACTTCGACGCCGTTGTCACGAAGGTTGAGGGCGTGCGCGTGTCCCTGCGAACCGTAGCCGAATACGGCTACTTTCTTCCCGCGAACCGGGGAAATGTCTGCCGAATTCTCGTAATAGATTTTCGCCATGTAAAGTTCCTCTCTAAGAACAATTGCGCGGAAGATCCGCGGAATGGGTTAGGTCCAAAATGGTCCTCGCCGCTCTTCGCCAGCGGCGGCAACAGCGTGTAACGCAGGAGCTTGGCCGCTCGTCATGGCGACGCGTCCGGTGCGAGTGAGCTCAAGAATCTCAAACTGCCTGAGTGACTCGATCAGGCGGTTGATCGCGTCCTCTGGTCCAGTAGCCTCGGCGACTACAGAGTCGTTGGAAGCTTCCAAAACACGGGCTCCGCCAGAGGCAAGAATACGCAAAACTTCAGATTGCATCGCAGGATCGCTCGCGACCTTGACGATCATCAGTTCGCGATGAACAGCGGGCACTTTGGTGATGTCGTCCACGCGAATGACTTCCGCAAGCTTGTACAAATTCGCCGTCACCAAAGGCGCGCCGATCTCATCGATGGCGACGACAACAGTCATACGCGAGATGCCGTGCTTGTGCGTATGCCCGACCGTGAGCGACTCAATGTTGTATCCGCGACGCCGAAAGAGCGACGAGACGCGATTCAGCACGCCCGGATGATCGGCGACATAGACGATAAATGTGCGTACCATGCTCATGCCTCTGATGCCGCCGTTTCCACCAACGGACTTGGACGTCGAATCATTTCGTTCAGTGCTGCTCCGCTTGGTACCATCGGAAAAACCGAGTCTTCCTGCTCCACCAAAAAATTGATCAGCGTTGTGCCGCGATGATTGCGCGCCTCGCGAATCGCGGGAACGACCCGATCACGGTTCTGCACGGTTAAGCCGCGCAGGCCAAAAGCATCGGCGAGTCGGGCAAAATCCGGACTAAGGAGCGGCGTCTCAGAATAGCGGCGGTCATAGAAGAACTCCTGCCACTGGCGAACCATTCCTAAATAGCCGTTGTTGATGACCGCAATATTAAGATCGAGTTCTTCCTGAGCTGCGGTAGCTAACTCCGGCATAGTCATTTGGAATCCACCGTCGCCTGCGACGACCCAAACGTCGGCTTCAGGACGGGCGAACTTTGCGCCGATTGCGGCCGGCAACGCAAATCCCATCGTGCCCAATCCGCCCGAAGTAATGAGCGATCGTGGTTGTTCGTGCTTGTAATACTGCGCCTCCCACATCTGGTGCTGACCCACGTCGGTTACCACAATGGAATTGCCGTTCGTTTCGCGCCAGAGATCGTGAATTACATGCGCGGCGTATAGATGACCGCTGTCCGGCATCTTCTGAATGTCGCGCACGGCAGAATCGCCCTTGAGCTCGTCGATGTGATGTAGCCACGGCTGACGATCAATGCGCTGAATACTCGGCAGCAGCTCCTGCAATGCCGGACGCAAATCGGAGACCAGCGCAACATCGACGCGAACGTTCTTGTTGATCTCCGCTGGGTCAATTTCGATATGAAGCTTCTTAGCCCTCGGCGCATAGGTCTTTAGCGTACCCGTCACGCGATCGTCGAAGCGCATGCCGAAAGCTAAGAGCAAGTCGGCTTCCTGAATCGCGTGGTTCACCCACGCCTCGCCGTGCATGCCCATCATGCCGAGATTTAACGGATGCGACGCAGGAAAGCCGCCAATCCCAAGCAGAGTCATTGCGATCGGCATACTTGCTCGCTCAGCGAATTCGCGCAGCACTTCCATTGCATTCGAAAGCAGGACGCCGTGACCTGCAAGAATGACTGGCCGTTTTGAGGAGTTGATCAACTCGAGCGCAGCCGCGTACTGCTCTGGACCAGAATGGGACTTGCCTTCCGCCGCCGGAAGCGGCTTGTAGTTCGCCATGTCGAAGTCGCACGAGTTCTGTTGTGCGTCTTTCGTGATATCAACAAGAACCGGACCAGGACGGCCGCTACGAGCAACGTAAAAGGCTTCGCGCAGTGTGGGTTCGATGTCCTCAGCGCGCTTCACGAGATAGTTGTGTTTGGTGATCGGAAGGGTGATGCCGGTGATATCGGTTTCCTGAAAAGCATCGGTACCGAGGAACTTGCTGCCGACCTGTCCGGTGATGCACACGATTGGAGAGGAATCCATTGCCGCCGTGGCAATGCCTGTGACCATGTTGGTGGCGCCGGGACCCGAAGTCGCCATCGCGACGCCCACTCGTCCACTCGCGCGAGCATATCCGTCGGCCATGTGTGTCGCGCCTTGTTCGTGACGAACCAGCACATGATGAATCTGCGGATACTGGCACAAGGCGTCATACGCCGGAAGGATTGCGCCGCCCGGGTAACCGAAGACGTGCTTTACGTCTTCGGCGATCAGGCACTCCCAAATGATCTGCGCACCGGTTCTCATGTGCTTGCTCCTTCTTAGATCGTCACTGCTCCGCGTGCAGCCGACGAAACCTGGCTCGCGTACTTCGCCATCACTCCGGTTGGATATCGCGGCTGCGGCGGCTTCCACGAAGCCAACCGCTGTTTCATTTCGGAGTCGGAAATCTCAACCCGCAACTCTCGTTTACCGATGTCAAAAACGATCTGGTCGCCTTCGCGTACCGCGGCGATCGGTCCACCTGCCATAGCTTCGGGGGCAACGTGGCCCGCCATAAGTCCATGGGTCGCACCTGAAAATCGGCCGTCCGTCAGCAGCGCAACCGAGTCCCCAAGTCCGGCTCCGACGATTGCCGCTGTAACCGCCAGCATTTCCCGCATTCCTGGTCCTCCCTTCGGACCTTCATAGCGAATCACAACCACATCCCCTGCTTTAATCTTCCCGTTTTGGACCGCGGCAAAAGCCTGCTCTTCGCCGTCGAAAACGCGCGCAGGACCGGCATGATGCTGAAATTCGTGACCTGCGATCTTCAGTACGCATCCCTCAGGAGCGAGATTTCCCTTCAGAATCACCAGACCGCCGGTCGGTTTGAGCGGCTGGGCAGTGGGCCGAACCACTTCCTGATCGGGAGTTTCGACGGCGCGCTTCGCCTCTTCACCAATCGTTTTGCCGGTGACGGTGAGAGCATCGGGTTTAAGAATGCCCACATCGAGCAGACGTCGTGCGACCAGTGGAGTTCCTCCGGCTTCGAACAGATCAGTAGCGACGAATCGTCCACCGGGCTTAAGGTCCGCAATAAGAGGAACGCGCGAGCTGATGCGCTCGAAATCGTCAATCACAAAAGGAACGCCCGCAGTGTGCGCAATCGCGAGCAGATGCAGAACGGCATTGGTTGAGCCGCCGGTAGCAGCCACGCTGGCAACGGCATTCTCGAATGCAGCGCGAGTGAAAATCTGCTTCGGCAAACGCTGCGTCTTCGCCAATTCCATGACGAGTTTTCCCGTCGCTTCGCCTTGACGAAACTTTCCTGGATGCGTGGCTGGAACTCCGCCGCTTCCCATTTCGGCAATACCGAGAAACTCGCAGACCATCGCCATAGTATTGGCGGTGAACTGTCCGCCGCAGGCACCGGCTCCGGGACAGGCATGATCTTCAATTTCCTTCAAATCAGAATCCGACATCTTGCCTCGGCTGTGCGCGCCAACTGCCTCGAAGACATCCTGAATCGTGACATTACGTCCGTGGAACTTCCCCGGAGCAATCGAGCCGCCGTACAGCACAACCGATGGCAGATTTAAGCGCGCAACGGCCATCACCGCACCGGGAATCGTCTTGTCGCAGCCGACGAGTACGACCAATCCATCAAAATGATTTCCGCGCGCGACCAGTTCCACCGAATCGGCGATCACCTCGCGACTGACCAGCGAAGTACGCATGCCCTCCGCACCCATCGTGATGCCGTCGGAAATGGAAACCGTATTGAACTCCATCGGCGTGCCGCCTGCCTGACGCACGCCTCGTTTTACCGCTGCCGCCAGCTCGCGCAAATGGAAGTTGCACGGACCGATCTCGGTCCAGGTATTAGCAATGCCGATGATCGGCTTGCGCAGGTCTTCGTCGGTGAAGCCCACTGCTTTGAACATGGCGCGAGCCGCCGAACGGCTTGGTCCGTCTGTGATTGCTCCGCTGTTCCGTTTTGGATCGCTCATCTGAACGCTCGGTCTGTTCCCTGCCCTGAAATGTTTAAGGCCATCATCTGCTTCGACGATGGCCTTGAATCTTTTCTCCTGCCGCTGGCCATCATCCTGTGCGCACGATGTTAAGCACGACTGTAAGCAGAGGAATATCTAAGACTGCGCCGGTAGCCGCAACAGCGCGTCCGCGCGAATTGAATTCTGGGGCTGCATTCACCGGAAACCCCTCCCGCTCCAATGCCGAAAACTATAAATAGTGCTTATAAAAATGTCAACAGTATAAGAGTTTCGTTGTTTGAACCGCTGATTCAGTTTTTGAATGATCTGCATCGGAAGATTCAATTGGATGATTACCCATCACTGCCTGTAAACCTAGTTGGTATCGGGCGCGGTGTCGTGAGGCGCCGATCTTCTATTCAGGCGGATGAATGCAGCAAGGCTTGTATGATCCCCGGTTCGAGCACGACGCTTGCGGCGTAGGCTTTGTTGCCCGCGTCTCCGGCAAGCCCTCACGCGACATCGTAGAAATGGGTCTCGAAGCCCTTGCGCGCCTTGCCCATCGCGGCGCAGTTGCCGCCGATGGACGCAGCGGAGATGGCGCCGGGATTACGACTTCCATTCCTCGGAGCTTACTTCAGCGTTCCCTAAATGAAGCTGGCCTTCAGATTTCCGCAGATATCCCCCTCGCAATCGGAATGGTGTTCTTCGATTCCGAAGATCTGCCTGCCGCTACCAATCAACTACGCGCTGCGATTGAAGCCCAAGAATTGAGCTTCCTGGGTTGGCTCGAGGTCCCGATCAATCCGGAGGCGCTCGGACACACCGCGCTGGCCTCGATGCCCGTAATCCGCCAGGCAGTCGTCGCTCCGAAGACCG
>DATEKE010000307.1:0-21379 GCA_035277605.1 Terriglobales bacterium
GATTCCAAAAACGCCCGCGCCTTTCTTGAATGGGTGAAGTCCGCAACCGGGTGGAAGGTCGAGATCATTTCTGGGCTGGAAGAAGGACGGCTGATCCATCTTGGAATTCTCTCCAACCTGCGGATTGAGAATAAAGACGTGCTTCTGTTCGATCTCGGCGGCGGCAGTTGCGAGGTGACCATCTCCGAGCGCGGACACATTCGCGAGATGTTCAGCCTGCCGCTTGGCGCCGTGCGGCTTACCCAGGAGTTTCTGCTGCACGATCCGCCAAAGTCGAAAGAAGTCGAGCGGATGCGCGAGTACATCGCTGAGCAGGTGAACCGCATTGCGCCGACCATTCGAAACTATCGCGTCGACCTGGCGATTGCCACTTCGGGAACAGCCGCTGCGTTGTCCGCGGCAGCGAGGTCGATACAAAAACGCTCGAAGTACGCGCACAAAGTCTCGCACAGCATGACGGCTGGATTGGCTCGCGAACTTGCGGTTCATTCACGCAGCGAGCGCGAGCGATATCCGGGCATTGGACCGCGACGCGCAGAGATTATCGTCTCCGGAGCTTTCGTTTTTTCTGAGCTGATGGCGCAATACGAGTTGCCGTCATTTCAGTATTCGCCTTTGGGTTTGCGCGACGGACTGCTCGCGCAAATGGCAGCGGATGCCGGCATTGGCACGCGGGCACACCGCCAGCTAGAGGCCGAGCAGGAAGACGCTCTGATCGCTCTCGGCAAACGTTACGGAGCTGATGCTCGTCACGCACAGAACGTACGCGAGCTGGTCCTGCAATTGTTCAAAGCTCTAGAGAAGCTGCATGGCCTGCCGGCGCAATACGCGCAGTGGATCGGAGCTGCTGCCATGCTCCATGAGATTGGCTCGTACGTGAATCGCAATGGACGCCACCGGCACACGTACTACCTAATTTCCAATTCGGAACTCTTTGGGTTCGCGCCTGACCAGCGCCATCTGATTGCCGCTATCGCCCGCTATATGGGCAAATCGCGGCCCAGCGAGCGAGATCGCGAGTTGAAGGATCTGCGGCCCTCGGCCCGTGCTCTGCTCGATCGCGCGGTCATTCTGCTGCGGATCGCGCGCGCCTTGAATCAGGGACGGCGTGGCATCGTGCAGCAGGTGCGCGTGCGGCAGCGCGGCGCCGTTGTGCTGCTGGAGCTCCGCGGAAAATCGGGAATGGACCTTGAAGTTTGGGCGGCAGAAAAGGAGCGCAGCTACTTCCGCGATGTCTTCGGGCGCGACTTGCTCGTGCGGGCAGCTTCCTGAGCATCGTCCGACCCGCTCTTGGCTCGTACACTCAAGTACTCATCAGGAATCTGGAATTCGCCATTCCCGTTTTGGATATTCTCAGAAGCGCTCTCGCCGGCATTGGCATCGGCTGCGGCCTTCGCCAGCCGCGGCGTAAGCAGCCAGTCGAGCACGTACTTCTTCTGCTTGCTCTCGATCTTCGCGACTGACCCTTTCCTCATCTCCACGTGCGCGCGCTCGCCGCTTCCCGCTATGGTCCTTCCAAGGAAGTCGCTGAAGTTGGGATTGTGGCCGACCACTATGATGGATTCGTACTTCGAGTAGTCCCGGAGCATATCGCGAAAGTGGTCGTACTTGGCCTCAGGACGCAGCGCGTTCTCAATGTGCAGCTTGCTTTCGTAGCCGATCTCGTTGGCGATGAGAGCGGCGGTTTGCGTGGCCCGCTTCAGCGGACTTGAAATGATGGCGTCCACGCCAATTTCCATGGATGAGAGAATGCGTCCCATTTGTGTCCCCTGCTGTACGCCGTCAGCATCCAATGGACGCTTCTCGTCCTTTTTTCCGCTGAGTTTTTTCTGCCCTGCGCTGGCGTGGCGGACGAAGTAGATGATCATGCCTGCTCAACTCGCTGACGTGGACGCGGCCGCTGCGAACGCACCGGAATGGGTGGTATCGATGCCAGCGACGCGCTGCCCTCGGCTAATGCTATCAGGAACTCCTGAGCATTGAAGAGCGGCCGCAGGGTGCGGCGGCGGCCTCCGCGCGCCAGCTCGCTGGCGCGAATGTAGTCGCCGGAAGGCTGCAGGACGCGAGCCTTCGCGGTATCTGCCAAATACGATTCGAGTATCTCCTGACGCACTCGCTGTTTGAGCAGCGGATCAAAAATGGGAAAGACAACCTCGACGCGCTCGTAAAGATTCCGCGGCATCCAATCGGCGCTGCCGAGATAGAGTTCCTCCTCGCCCGCATTGGCAAACGAGTAGATCCTGCTGTGCTCCAGGAATCTTCCAACCACGCTGCGCACGCGAATGCGGTCGCTGACTCCGCGGACTCCCGGGCGCAGTCCGCACATGCCGCGCACAATGAGATCGATTTCTACTCCGGCCTGCGATGCACGATAGAGCGCCTGAATTACCGGCTTGTCGAGCAGAGCATTCATCTTCGCGATAATGCGAGCCGGGCGACGCGCGCGCGCGTGGTCGGCTTCGCGCTGGATCAGGGCAATCGTGCGCTCGGCGCAATCTACGGGCGAGACCAGCAGGGGATCGTAGTGAGGGTGATCGGCATAAGCAGTAAGGAAGTTGAACACCTCCTGGACTGCTTCCGTAATTTCTTCATTCGCAGTCAGCAGGCTCAGATCGGTATAGAAGCGCGCGGTTACGGCATTGTAGTTGCCGGTGCCGAGATGAGCATAGCGGCGCGTTACCCCATCAGGGTCGTGTCGCACCAGGAGCGTGAGTTTGCAATGCGTTTTTAGTCCGACCAGCCCATGGAAGACCTGTACGCCTGCATCTTCAAGGCTGCGGGCCCAGCGGATGTTCGAGGCTTCATCGAAGCGCGCCTTCAATTCGACGACGACGGTTACTTCCTTGGTCGCGGCGGCTTCGATCATCGCCTGAACGATGCGTGACTCTTCTCCAGTGCGATAAAGAGTCTGACGCACGGAGATCACGTTTGGATCCTTGGCTGCAGTCTCAATGAATCCGACTACGGCGTTGAACGAATCGAAGGGATGATGCAGCAGGATGTCGTGCTTGCGAATCTCTTCGAAGATATCGCGGGCTTTGCCGGTGAGATGCAGCTCGCGCGGAACGAACGGCCGGAATTTCAAATCGGGACGCGGTGTTTGCTCGTGAATGCTCATCACACGCGAGAGGTTCACCGGTCCAGGAGTGCGGAACACCTGCCATTCCTCGAGTCCGAAATTTCCGCGCAGGCGTTCAACGATCTCAGGAGCAGCGCCATCATCAATCTCGAGTCTGACCGCATCACCCTTGCGACGATTGTGCAATTCCGTGCGCACCGACTCGAGCAGATTGCGCGACTCTTCTTCCTGGAGATACAGATTGCTGTTGCGCGTCACGCGAAAGGCAGCGGCAGAGATGATCTCGTATCCCCGGTACATCTTGGCCGCGTGCGCTGCTACCAAATCGGCAAGGAACACGTAGTCGTGGGTACCTTCATCGGACGGGACGCGCAGGATGCGCGGCAGTGAGCGCGGCACGGTAATCACGCCCATGTAAACGGCGGAAGACCGCCGCCGCCGGCGCAGCAAGAACGCCAGGCACAACGCTTTATTCACGACGCGCGGAAACGGATGCGCTGGATCGATGGTGATGGGCGTGAGCAGCGGATCGACCTCGCGCTCGCAGTATTCTTCAAGAAAGTCGGCAGCGTTGGTATCGAGATCGCTCAATGCGAGGATGCGAATGCCGTTCTCGGCAAGAGCAGGGCGCAGGCGGTCGTTCCATGACGAGTACTGCGCATCAACGAATTGCTTCACGTCCTTGATAACGAGTTCAAGCTCCTGCTCGGGAGCCAGGCCGTCAGGCCCGGGAATGATGTAGCCGTCTTCGATGCGCTGCAGCACGCCTGCAAGGCGCACTTCGAAGAACTCGTCGAGATTGGAAGCCGTGATACTGAGGAATTTTACCCGCTCCAGCAGGGGATTCGATTCATCTTCGGCTTCTTCAAGCACGCGCTCGTTGAACTTGAGCCACGAGAGTTCCCGATTCAGGAAGTATTCAGGTTTATCGGTTGAGAGAGGCGGCATGTTCGGGCCTGGAAGCGGGGGAGGAGCGACAGTCTGGCTTAGGAAAGTGTAACCCACGTTAGCAGACCGCGAAACGATCGGCGGCGGTTGTAACCAAACGTTAACAATCGCAGCCCCAAGCGAGGCGATTTGCAGAGGTTGGGTCTCCGGTCAGGCGGTCTTTCGCACGGTGAGAACGACCACGCGATCAACCTGTTTCTCTTCCGCCACAGGGATTGTGAGTACTACGCCCTTGTCACTCTGGGTGAACGGCACGCGTGCTCCATCAACGAGAAGCTGAGCACCGGCGACCGTGCCTGAAACCGGTGGGAGCGCAAGCAGAGGTGCGTTTCAATTCAGGACATGGACGAAGACCTTGTCGGCCTTCTGTGTAGTGACACCCCAATCACCGGGCGGGATCGGCCCTCCGCGTGTACCGTAGATTGATTCCCCATAGGTCGACAGCCACTCGCCTACTGCATGCAGGCGATCGACGAACTCCTGTTGGATTTCTCCATTGGGCATTGGACCGATGTTGAGCAAAAGGTTGGAATTGTTGCCGGCTGCACGCACCAGCATTTCTTCAACGGTTTCGGAGCTCTTGTATTTGCTGTCGCCGATGTTGAAACCCCATGAGCCGTTCAGGGTGTTGCTGCTTTCCAGCGGCAAAGCCGTATCTATCACCGTCGTATTAAAACCCGCAGTATTTCGGCCCGGAAGGTCTCGTTCAAAGGTCTGCACATCTTCGCCCGGCTTCGGCGCCTGATGGTGATTGGGAATGATCAGCGCCGCGGGTTGAAGTTGATGAATTAACGCGTAGGTTTTTTCGAGTTGCCAGTCGGCGTCGGGCTTGTCCCACATGCCGTCGAACCAGATACCCCCGATCGGGCCGTAGTTGGTCAGCAGTTCCCGCAGCTGACCGTTCATATAGTCGTTAATGTAGGCATTCCAGTCGCCATGGTTAGGACGACCGTTGTCCCAATCGGTCGCCGTGCGGCCTCGAGGATAGTAGTCGGGATTGTGCCAGTCGAGTTGTGAATAATAAAAGAACAGCTTGATGCCCTGGCGATGACATTCATCGGCAAGCATCTTGAGAGGATCTTTGCCGTAAGGCGTGCGCTTTACGATGTTCCAATCTGAAACTTTGGAATCGAACATCGCGAAGCCGTCGTGATGACGCGAAGTGATCGTGATGTACTTCATCCCCGCCGACTTAGCCAGCGCAACCCAAGCTTTCGCATCGAACTCCTCGGGATCGAAAAACCCAGGCAGCCGCTCGTACTCATGAACGCTGAGCTTGCGATTGTGAAACACCCACTCGCCGTCACCGAGGACGCTGTATACGCCCCAGTGAATGAACATCCCAAACTCGTCGTCCTGAAATTGCCGGCGAGCTTTCAGGTTTTCAGGCGAGGGTTGGTAAGCGCTCTGCGCCGACATCAGCATTGGCAGAGCGAGCAGCGCGCTCGCAATGACGCAGGCGAGGAATCTTCGCGATCGAATCATATTGTGATCGGACTACGCGCTCAGATGAACTCGTAACATGCGTCGGCCTAGTCTGAGCAGGAATGGATTGGGGAGTTTCCCCCGATACGTTGCCGTTTCTACCACACGATCGTCGATGTGAACAGCTTTCTCTTTGATTTTTCGCTGAGCATCTGTTCCTGACGGGCTGAGACCGCACGCAACGAGGAGCTTGTCGATGCGCACAACATTCTCGCCACTCGCAGCACCGGCGACTTCGGACAGACGTACGTTGCACTCCGGAACTGCATCGGGCGTCTCATGCTTCTGGAACTGCTTCGTCCAGTTCTCTTCGGCTTTGCGCGCGGCCTGCTCGGAATGGAAGTCGCTCACGATTCGACGCGCGAGATCCTTCTTCGCCTGCATCGGATGCAGCGCGCCTGACGCGATCTTGGATTTCGTGTCATCAATCTGATCGGTGCGCAGATCGGTGAGCAGCGTCCAATAACGCCACATCAGCTCGTCGGAGATCGACATCAGCTTTCCGTACATCTCCAGCGGCGGCTCTTTAATGCCCACAGCGTTGCCGAGCGACTTGGACATCTTCTGCACGCCATCGAGGCCTTCGAGGATGGGCATCATCAAGATGACTTGCGTTGGCTGGGCGTGCTGGCGCTGCATCTCGCGTCCGGTGAGCAGGTTAAATTTCTGATCGGTCCCGCCAAGCTCGACATCGGCTTCGAGCGCGACCGAGTCGTAACCCATCGCCAGCGGATATAGGAGCTCATGCATCGCAATCGGTTTTTCCTGCTGGAAGCGCGCATGAAAGTCTTCGCGCTCGAGCAGCTGCGAAATCGTGAACTTCTCCGCGAGGCGGATGAAGTCGATCGCGCTGAACTTTGAGAACCAGCGACTGTTGAAATCAACCACGGTCTTCTTAGGATCGAGAATTTTGAAGACCTGCTCTTTGTATGTCTCGGCATTGCGATCGATCTCTTCGCGTGTAAGCGGCTTTCGCGTAGCCGAGCGGCCGCTGGGATCGCCGATCAGGCCGGTGAAATCTCCGATCAGGAAGATGACCGTGTGGCCCATGTCCTGAAAATGTTTGAGTTTTCGAATCAGAACGGTGTGTCCGAGATGCAAGTCCGGCGCAGTTGGATCGAAGCCGGCCTTCACGCGCAGCGGCTTGCCTGTCTTCAGCGAATTCTCCAGGCGCTCGCGTAGTTCCTGCTCGCGGATAATCTCTACCGCGCCTTTTTTAAGGTACGCGAGCTGTTCCTGGACTGGAGGAAAGTTCATGCGACGTGGTTGTACAGCTCCGACTCGCGCTGCTCGGTCAGGTCCTGCATTTTGGGAGAGTAGTCGAGGAAGTGCGGCGTACGGCGATGCGCGTCGAGCGCGGCGTCGTCGCGATAAAGCTCGTAAAGTATGAAGCGGCGCGGATCTTTGCGCGATTGGTGCACATCGAAGCGCATGCATCCCGGCTCGGTTTGCACCAGTTTCACGTATGAGCGGAACATGTCGGCCGTCTCCTGCTCCCGGCCGGCCTTCACGGTGAGATGAACAGTCAGGCAGATCATATCGAGACTTTATTTAATCACGAGGAATCACCAATCCGGGAGTCGCTCTTACTCTCACCGGCACGCTGGACGACTACCTCCAGCAAAACTCCTATGCCGAGCCCCCGCTTCGGCATGCTGGTATTTGGCATTGCGTTACGAGTAGCGGAAGTCTTGAGAGTGACCACTGCACCGCCGCGTCGGTTCACGCTCCGAAGCAGGGCAAAGTTTGTTTAAGAGATTTCACGAAAAGCTGAACGCGCTGAGGTTAAGTTCAGGTCGGAGCCTCGGAGCGCATCGGCAATTCTGTCACAGGTGAAAAACATTGCATCTTGATTCTCCACAGGCATACATGTACTGTGGATTAAGTTTCAACTTGGAAAGACCTCAAGCAGTCCCCCTTCCAATTCGGCCCGTCTTGTTGTCCCTGATTTAAACAGTTAAATCGCGCGTCAGTTGACGCCATGGAGTACTTGCGTCCGTTCGATTGTTTTCCGCGACGCAGGCCACGGAGCAAGCATGTCCAAGCTGGGAAGTCGCAGCTTTGTTCGCTTTTTTGAGGGTCTACTCACGAATGTGGCAGTTGTTTACAGAACGCGCCAACGGCGCTTGATCAATCGCAGACTCCGGCTTTCGGTCTACTGGGTCAGTTTTCTCGTGCTGCTCGTTCCATCCACGCTTCGAGCCTCGTGTTCGTCTCCAGGCAATGCGATCGAGGCGGAGAACTGTCTTTCCGGCACGCCTGCTTCTACCTGGGATATCAGCGGCTCCGGTGATTTGACAATTCAAGGCTTTGCCAATGACATCAGCTTCAATGCTGGGCAGACCGTCTCCTTCAAGATCAATACCAATGCCACGAACTATCGCTTGGACATCTATCGCATGGGCTACTATCAGGGACGCGGCGCACGCTTGATCACGAGCGTTAGCCCTTCGGCCACATTGCCGCAGACTCAGCCTGCTTGTCTATCAGACAGCACGACTTTCCTCGTGGACTGTGGAAATTGGGCAGTTTCAGCGAGCTGGACTATTCCGTCGAGCGCTGTTTCGGGAATCTATTTTGCTAAAGTCACGCGCCTGGATACGGGCGGAGCGAGCCACATTGTCTTTATCGTCCGCAATGACTCCAGTTCATCGCAGATCTTGTTTCAGACGTCTGATGAAACTTGGCAGGCTTACAACCCATACGGCGGACACAGCCTTTATGGTGGAAGTACGTTTGATCTGACAAATCGAGCTACCAAAGTCAGCTACAATCGTCCCTTTGCTACGCGCGGCTTCCAGGCTTCGTCCTGGGTTTTCTACGCTGAGTACCCGATGGTCCGCTGGTTTGAGGCCAACGGCTACGACGTGAGCTACATCAGCAGCGTCGATGCGGCTCGAAACGGAAACTTGATCGTCAACCATCGCGCATTTCTATCGGTCGGTCACGATGAGTACTGGTCCGCACAAAAGAGGGCCAGTGTGGAAGCGGCGCGCAGCGCCGGAGTCAATCTAGGGTTCTTCAGCGGCAATGAAGCTTTCTGGAAGACGCGCTGGGAGAACAGCATCGACGGCAGTAGCACACCCTATCGCACGCTTGTCTGTTACAAAGAGACTCTCGGATCCAACTCCAATCCTCCGGCCGCGACGGCAGTCGATCCGTTAGACCCGCCTACCTGGACTGGCACCTGGCGCGATCCAAGCAAAAGTCCGCCTGCAGATGGTGGCCGGCCGGAAAACGCACTTACTGGTCAACTCTTCCGAGTCAACGGTCCAGGAACCGATAACGAGAACCTCTCTATCCAAATTCCGGCGGCACAAGGCAAACTGCGTTTCTGGCGTAATACGCAGATAGCCAATCAATCCGCAGGTCAGACCTATAACTTGCCTGCCGGTACTCTGGGATACGAATGGGATGTGGAACCGGACAACGGGTTTCGTCCAGCCGGGGAGTTCGACCTCTCAACAGCTACCTATAGTCTCACTACGGACTACCTGCTTGACAACGGCGGTTTGTACGGTGCCGGTACAGCTACTCACCATTTGTCACTCTATCGCTTTTCCAGTGGCGCACTTGTATTTGGCGCAGGTACCGTTCAGTGGTCCTGGGGACTCGACGCGACTCATGACGGTGGTGGCTTACCTGCAGATCTGAACATGCAGCAGGCAACCGTAAACCTGCTGGCCGATATGGGACTCCAGCCAGCCAGCTTGCAAGCGGGTCTCCTGCTAGCGTCCAAATCTACTGATACTCAACCACCAGCGTCCACCATTACTTCCCCGAAGGAGGGGGCGGCAATTTCGTTTGGCAGTGCAGTGACAATCGCTGGTACAGCCACGGATGTCGGAGGATTAGTTGCAGGTGTAGAAGTTACTACTGACGGAGGAACAACATGGCACCCCGCCAGTGGAACTGGAAGCTGGTCTTATACCTGGATTGCTTCTTCTTCTGGTCCAGTTACATTGCAAAGCCGCGCAGTCGATGACAGCGGCAATCTCGAGACGCCCTCTTCAGGAGTAGCTGTAACGGTGGCCTCGCCAACTACCTACACCATCTTCGTCCCAGGCACGATTCCGGGCACGATTGATGTAGGGCCAGATCAGGCTGTCGAATTAGGAGTGAAGTTCACAGCCGATGTGAACGGAAGCATCAAAGGTGTTCGTTTTTACAAGAGCAGCAACAATACGGGAACTCACATAGGCAATCTATGGAGCAGCTCAGGTGCACTCCTGGCCTCAGCAACATTCAGCGGGGAAACGGCATCCGGATGGCAGCAGGTAAATTTCTCTACTCCCATCAGCATTACTGCCGGAACTGTTTATGTGGCCTCATATCACACAACTGTGGGTCACTATTCAGATAATGCAGATTACTTTGCAACTTCGGGAGTAGATAATCCGCCGCTGCATGCCTTACAGGACGGCTTGAGTGGCTTCAACGGAATGTTCGCATATTCTTCAACTACTACTTTTCCGGCTAACGGATACCGCTCCTCTAACTACTGGGTGGATGTTGCATTTATTCCTGCCGCGGTCCTGAGCTCGATTGCAGTAACACCGCTGAATCCCAGTATCAAGGCTGGCAGCAATCTGCAGTTCAAAGCGATAGGAACATATAGCGACAACAGCACGCAGGATATCACGTCGGAGGTAGCCTGGTCGTCGTCGAATGCGGCAGTCGCGACAGTGAACAGCACTGGTCTTGCCACCGGCATTGCCGGAGGAAGTTCCGCGATTACGGCAACGCAAAACTCGGTCAGCGGAAGCACTACCTTTACCGTGCAACCGACTGCGTTGATCATTGGCACGACCTCATTGCCCAGCGGAGTGCAGAATCAGGCTTACTCCGCCACGTTGGCCGCGAGCGGAGGCACGGCGCCGTACAGCTGGTCGATGGCCAACAATACGGTGCTCCCGGTAGGGCTTAGCTTGTCAAGCAGCGGACAGCTAGCTGGCACACCAGCTGTGGTCGGCACATCAAGCTTCACGGTACAGGTGAGCGATGGCGGAAGTCCGCAACAATCGGCGACCAAACAGCTAAGTATCACGGTTACAGCCCCACCGACGCTTTACAACATCTGGAATGCAAGCACAGTACCTGGCACAGTCGATGCCGGTGCGGATTCTCCGGTGGAGCTGGGCGTGAAGTTCAAGGCGGATGTGAACGGGACGATTGCCGGGATACGCTTCTACAAAAGCAGCGCGAACACGGGCACGCACGTTGGCAATTTGTGGAGCAGTTCGGGCACGCTGCTGGCAACGGCTACGTTCAGCGGGGAAACCGCGTCGGGATGGCAGCAGGTGAACTTCTCCACTCCGGTCGGCATCACTGCTGGGACGGTATACCTTGCGTCATATCACGTAAATACAGGTCATTACTCAATGAATCTGAACTACTTTGCGACTGCGGGAGTCGACAATGCTCCGCTGCATGCGTTGCAGAACGGAGTAAGTGGACTGAATGGAGTTTTTGGCTACGGTTCAACCAGCGCATTCCCAACCAATGGATTCAATTCTTCCAATTACTGGGTTGATGTAGTCTTTTCTCCTTCCGCTGCTCTAATTTCGATTGCGGTAACACCGCTCAATCCGAGTATCAGTGCGGGCAGCACTCAGCAGTTCAAGGCCACTGGAACCTACAGCGACAATAGTACGCAGGACATCACGTCGCAGGTGACCTGGTCGTCCTCGAATGCGGCAGTCGCGACAGTGAACAGCGCGGGTTTGGCCGCGAGCATTGCCGGAGGAAGTTCCAGCATTAAGGCGACACAAGGATCAGTGAGTGGAAGTACGATTCTGACGGTACAACCGACAACATTGGTGATGAGCACTGCCTCGTTGCCCGGCGGAGTGCAGAATCAGGTCTACTCTGCTACGTTGGCCGCAAGCGGAGGCACGGCGCCGTACAGTTGGTCGCTGGCCAACAACACAGTGCTCCCGGTAGGGCTGAGCTTGTCAACCACTGGGCAGATCACAGGCACACCAACTGTCATCGGGACGTCGACCTTCACCGTGAAGGTGACCGATGGAGGAAGTCCGCAACAATCAGCCACCAAGCAGTTGAGCGTTACGGTTACAGCACCACCGACGTTTTACAGCATCTGGAGCGCCAGCACGGTACCCGGCACCGTGGATGCGGGAGCCGATAATGCCGTAGAGCTGGGAGTGAAGTTCAAGGCAGACGTCAACGGCACGATTACCGGAATCCGCTTTTACAAGAGCAGCGCGAACACCGGTACACACGTAGCGAATCTTTGGAGCAGTTCAGGCACGCTGCTAGCTACAGGCACCTTCAGCGGCGAGACCGCGTCGGGATGGCAGCAGGTGAACTTCTCCACTCCGGTGAGTATTACTGCTGGGACGGTGTATGTAGCTTCGTACCATGTCAGCAGTGGTCACTACTCCGTCAACTTGAACTACTTTGCGAGCACCGGAATCGACAACGCTCCACTACATGCATTACAGAACGGAGTGAGCGGCGTGAATGGAGTCTTTGCATACGGTTCAAGTAGCGCGTTCCCGAGCAACGGATTCAATTCATCCAACTATTGGGTCGACGTCATCTTTTCGATTCCCTAGGATGACAAATGAAACTGGAGGGCAGAGATAGATGCCTGGTCGACAACGGTTTTTGGCTTCTATGTTTGAATTCTGCTTATCAAGAGGCAAGTGGGCAATCTAGCGTGTGAGGCGCTGAAATTACACAAGAAGAAGGCAGGCAGCGATCGGTTCTTTGTAGCTAGATATTGATTCACCGTGCCGGAGGGTAAGGGGACTCCGGGCGTGGACTGCTGCTATGGTCTACTGGAGAACTCAGTGCACCCGAGGCGAACGATCAGGATAAGAGCAAAACGTACATGAGTACTCCCGCCAACGAGAGCAAAGCAATTGCAGATCAATGGACTCTCGCGGGAGAAGCCGCCGATTACATCCGCAGCAAAACGTCTCTCCAGCCAAAACTCGCTTTAGTGCTGGGTTCCGGACTGGGAGCGTTTGCCGACGAGTTGGAAGACCGCACCGTCCTTCCCTATGCCTCCATTCCGCACTTCCCCGTTTCCGCCGCCGAAGGACATGCCGGCAACCTTGCGATCGGAAAAGTGGGCGAGATTCCCGTCGCGGTGATGCAGGGACGAGTCCACTACTACGAAGGCCATAACATGCTGCGCGTCACGTTTCCTATGCGCGTCTTCTGCCGCATGGGCATCAAAGGCGTGTTGCTCACAAATGCCGCGGGCGGAATCGGATCCCAACTCACGCCAGGATGCCTGGTGGTCCTGAGCGACCACATCAACCTGCAAGGCACCAATGCCCTGATTGGTCCGAATGAAGAACGGTTTGGGCCTCGCTTCCCTGACATGACAGAAGCGTATGCGAAAGATTGGCGCGCCATCGCTTTGGAGGAGGGCGGGCGGCAGGGAATCAAAATCTTCGAAGGAGTGTACGCCGCTGTTCCAGGACCGAGCTATGAAACTCCGGCAGAGATCCGCTTTCTTCGCACCATTGGCGCAGATGTTGTGGGTATGTCCACGGTGGCAGAGGTCGTTGTAGCTCGGCACTGCGGAATAAAGGTGCTGGCAATCTCAGTTGTCACGAACATGGCGGCGGGAATGCTCAATCAGCCCATCAATCATGCTGAAGTCATGGAAATTGGTCGGCGGATTCGCGGTGAATTTTCAGATCTGCTCAAAAGCATAATTCCGAAGATGACCGGCTAAGAACAAAGGGCGCGCAGTCTGCGCGCCCTTATTTAACGAAAATGCTTCGATGTTACAAAGCAGTACCTGACGCATTTCGACGTCGCCAGAAGCCCGCACCAACGAATCCAGTGATCAAGAGAATCAGAGCCGAGGGCTCGGAAACTCTCTTGGAAATACCGCTCTCGGAAACGATCAAGCCATTGCTCGTATCGTTCTTATTTTCATACTGAAGACCGATGTGCATGTCGTTCTCGTTCAGATCCAGGCCAGCGGCTGAGAACACCACATGCCAGGTCCACGAGTAGGTGCCACCGTTTGCGTTTGCCAAAGTGTACAGGCTATTAACCAGATACTGGTTATTACAGGCATTCGGAGCATTGCCCGATGTACAACCAGCATTGCTCAAATTGCCATACACGGTATTTCCCCAAGCGCTCGTCCCTCCGGGAGCGCTGGTGAGTTGGGCCGAGGCGATACTCTTGCCATCTCCAAATTCAACGCTGGTGATGTAGTCGCCAAAAGCCGGCGATCCGCTTGTGCCGTTGGGTGTCGTGGCAGTCAAGGTCACATCGAAGGTTGTTCCTGAGTTGGCGCCCACAAACGACAACGTGTACGCACCCCCAAGACAGCTATTGTTTGGGCACGTAAAGGTGCCTCCGACTTGATACATCGCATCGGCGCGAGCAGAAGTCGATAGGCACAGAAACGCGGCCGAAAGTGCAAGCAACGAAAGTCGCAGATTGGTCTTGCTCACCGGAATACTCTTTCTTACTGCCGGTCCACTTGGAACTACCCGAGTCGCGCTCCCATAGCACGGCGGAGACACTCCTCAAGTACACTCCAATCACCAGTGCTATTGGCACGCTGAGGACCAAACTCTAGAGAAGGCAGGTTGACGTAAGCCGCCTGTTTCCAACAGTCGGGCTATGACTGTGGAAAACCTGGAATCCCCAAGTTGCAGCAACTTGCATTCTCGCGATGGCAACTTGCATCTGCTGGGCCGAGCAGGTCGGATGGCTTCTGAAGGGCTTGCGCTATGAATTGCGCAGCGGCGGCAGAACGGCACAGAGTGCACGAATGATCTCAAGCACCTTGTCGTCAATCGAAACGAACTCGAACCCATAAAACTCGCTGCGCCGATGGCGGACAATCGCGTACGCCTGCAGATCGCTGTGGGCATTCGGCAAAGGAAACATGACTTTGACCATTTCCCCGGGGATGAGTGGGGCCTTTATGCTCC
The DNA here is from genome assembly GCA_035277605.1 of Terriglobales bacterium. Classification (GTDB taxonomy): domain Bacteria; phylum Acidobacteriota; class Terriglobia; order Terriglobales; family Acidobacteriaceae; genus Gp1-AA112. Next base: position 14,449 of record DATEKE010000307.1, read on the forward strand.
CGCCGATTCCGCGTTCGCTCAGATCCGCTGCAGCGCCATACAGGTTCGTCTTTACACCTGAGCGAAGGACCTCAATCACTAATGGTACGCGCACGGCATGGCGGTGAATTGTACGGGTAGTAAGCAGCTTCGAAGGGATGTGGTCGAGCGCCTTTTCGACCGTGGCTACGAAAGCGCTCTGCGGCTCGCGCGCATACACGAATGCGTCGGTGACCGAACGCAGCGATTCGTGAACGTGCGGGTGTGCCGATACCACCACTACCTTGGCCTTGCTGCCGCTTCTGCGGATACCTACCAGCAGTTCGATCGAATCCACATCGCGAAGAGGATGGGCAAGCACCACAGCCTTGAAGTCGGAATTTTGCAGGCTGTCAAAAAGTGAAGAGGTCGATGAGGCCACCGAGCACTCGTACCCGAGGGCTTGAAGGATGGGCTTGCGAAGGTCGATGGATTCGCGGCTATCGTCTACCAGCAGTACGCGTGTAGGGCCGCCGGTGTCGCTGGCAACTCGTTCAATTCCCACTTGATGAGCGCGCTGTCCGTCACGCTCAGCCCAGACGACTTTGAAACGCCCGCGGCGACTCCCATTTTGAACTCCCACGAGAGACCCTGGCTCAATCCGACGATTCAGGCCGGCAAGGCATGCTCCTGTTTCGGATACATCGGTGGTATGCGCTTCCTGGACATAGATCTTTCCTTCAGCATCAAGGCTCCAAACCGACACCTGATGCCGCGTTCCTTCGCGCTCCTCTCGACGCAGTTCCATGCCTGGCCGAGGGTACCTCACGTGGGTGGGCTCGGGCAGGATTACAAAGGTAACTAGTCAGTTACGGATAAACCGATTTTGCGACGCCCTTCCCAAATCCGCACAATCCCTCGGTATCGCAATCCTTTGCAGCTGATTTCTCAAGTAGGAACCGGGACGACGGAACTTTCCCCGAATCCGCTGCATCGCGATGCACAATGCTTGAATGTTTCGCTCGTATCTCATTGAAAAATAAATTTGATAGTTGGAACCGGAGTTGCTCAATAAAGCTTCGGGAAAACTGCATGAACAGGTCGATCATTCGCTGGGCGGTTGTGGCTGGGTTATTCATTTCGTCAACATCGTGGGCTGATAGCGTCAGCGTCACGATCACAGGAACCGGTGGCACGATACAGAACAATGTCTATGTCGCCCCGTACTATCTAAATGTTTCGGGCGGTGGCGATCCGGCGCAAGCGATTCAATCAGGCACGCTGACGGTCATCTGTGACGATTACACGCACGACGTAACCTTGGGCGAAGGCTGGATCGCACAAATCAACGACCTCACTACCTCCGGACTGACGCAAATGCGCTTCGATTCCATGGCTGATGCGCAGCGCTTGTATGAAGAGGCTGGATGGCTCGCCATGCAGACCGGCCTTTGGGGAGGAACACAACAAACGCCTTCGATGGTCGGCGAGTATAACTGGGCGATCTGGAGCCTCTTCGATCCATCGCTCAGCATCGACAGCACGGCACAGGGCCTTGTTGCCCAGGCTCAGAAATATGCTCCGAATGATCTCTCCTATTACGCGAACGTGCGAATTCTGACTCCCGTCGCTCATACCAACGGAACACCATGGACGGACAGCACATCGCCGCAGGAGTACATCACCATCGTCTCCGCGCCTGAGCCGTCATCGATGGCCTTGCTGGGTACTGGACTCGCCGCGTTCATCTTCCGCATCAGAAAGAAACGAGCTAATCCTTAGCAGCTCGGAAACATGCGACCGATTGCAATGCAGTCGGTCGTTATGTTTTAGACAGAACTTTACTCGCCAAAGGCATAGGCGACGCCGAATCCAATGCGCAGGTAATCGGCAGATGGATAGGTGCCTCCGAACAGCCGGTAGTAATCGCACTGCAGAGCACGAATGCGGAAGTGACTTGTCCAAGGCACATCGATACCGCCGCCAGCGGCCACGGTGAACTGGTTACTGCTGCCGCGGTTGATGTGTGACAATCCACCCAAAATGCTCACGTATGGCTGAATGCGCCAGATACGCACCCCAGCTTGCGGACCAGCGAGAAACGACGTAAGCGAAACTCCGTTCTTTGTGTAATGTCCTACCTCGCCGGTCAGACGCGTGGATGGCCACATCGCGCGGGAGAACGATCCTGCAAATCCATTCAGGCCCAGCGGTGGTCCAAAGCTTGAATCGGTATGGACGTGCATGTAGGTGGCGGAGACGAGATACGAATACTCATCCCCGGTGCCGCCGTGGGCGGCGGGAATCGGCGCTTGGGCGATTGCCCAACCCGTAAAAAGCAAGAGCAACAATGTCGTTCGTGCTGCCATAGGCATGTAGAAATAAAGAAATCGCGGCCACACCCAGCCACTCCGAAGTTGCGATGTGCTCTGGATTCCCGGTGATGCCTGCGACAGCGGAAAATCAAGTATTCGTGTGTTGGCTCAGCGATATGCGCTGGGTTTTCCCGGTAGTTCAATGGCCGAAAGTAGGCAACCGGGTGGCCTGAAGCTGCTTTTTACCCCAGCTATAATCAATCATGGCGACCTTGCGCCAGCAGATCGCGACCAACGTTCTGACTGCCACGAAGTTTCGTGAGCTGCAAAAGCTGGTGCGCGAAAACCGCCCGAATGATGACCTCGAGATTATTCGGCGGGCGTATGAATTTTCCCTGCAGCACCATGAAGGTCAAAGCCGCGCTTCAGGGGAACCTTATCTCGTCCATCCTCTTGAAGTAGCGCTCGTTCTCGCCGAGATGAAGCTCGACTCAACGGCAATTGCAGCCGGCCTTCTGCACGACGCGGTCGAGGACACCGATGTCACCAACAAGCAGATTGAAGAGAAATTCGGAGATTCGGTCGCGCACATTGTTGACGGCGTAACCAAAATCGCCAAGATCAACCTCGCCAGCCGCGAGGAGCGCCAGGCGGAGAACGTCCGCAAGATGGTGTTGGCGATGACCGACGATATCCGGGTCGTCTTGATCAAACTGGCCGATCGATTGCACAACATGCGCACTCTCGAGCATCTGCCGCCCGAGCGTCAGCTGCACATCGCCCAGGAGACGCTCGACATCTATGCGCCGCTTGCTCACCGTCTCGGAATGGGAAAGGTTCGCGGGGAGCTCGAGGACCTGGCCTTTCAGTATGTCGATCCCATCGGCTATCAACAAATCAAGGAACAGGTTGATGCACGTCGGAAATCCGGCGAGGCATTTCTTACCAAAACCGTCGCATTCATCCAGGAAAAGCTAAAAGAGAACGGAGTCGATGCCCGCGTCGATCACCGCATCAAGCGCCTCTATAGCATCGCGCAGAAGCTGCAGCGGCAGCGCATTTCTGTCGATCAGGTTTATGACCTTCTGGCGATTCGCATCATTACCAAATCGGTAAAAGACTGTTACACAGCGCTGGGTGCGATTCACAGCATCTGGCGTCCGGTGCCGGGACGAATCAAAGACTTCATCGCCATGCCGAGGCCGAATCTTTATCAGTCTCTGCACACCACGGTCATGGCGGAAGGCGGAATGCAGTTTGAAGTGCAGATTCGCACCGAAGAGATGCACAAGATGGCCGAGGACGGCATCGCCGCCCACTGGAAGTACAAGGACGGCACACCGGTTACGGCGAAAGACGAGCAACGTCTCTCATGGCTGCGCCAGGTAGTGGAATGGCAGCGCGATGTCGCCGATCCCAACGAGTTCATCTCCACGCTTAAGATCGACCTTTACCCCGAGGAGGTCTACACTTTCTCCCCAAAAGGGAAAGTTGTCATTCTGCCGCGAGATGCCTGCTGCATAGATTTTGCCTACTCCATCCATACCGAAGTCGGGAATACTTGCGTAGGCGCCAAGGTCAACGGGCGCATCGTTCCACTTCGGTACAAGCTGCGAAACGGCGACATCGTCGAGATCATCACTCAGACTGGACATCAGCCTAGCCGCGATTGGCTCGGATTCGTAAAGTCCTCACGCGCGCGCAACAAGATCAAACACTGGCTGCTGGTTCATCAGCGAGAACGCGCAGTCGAAATCGGGCGAAAGGTTCTGGAGAAAGAGGCGCGCAAGTACAAAGTCAGCCTCAAGGACGTGAAGCCGGAGAACTATCAGGCGGTGGCAACCGAGTACGGCATCGGCTCAACCGAACAGGATCTTCTCGCGGCTGTCGGTTACGGCAAGTTCTCCGCGCGCGCCGTTCTAAAGAGACTCGCACCGGGCGTGACCTCCGCCGAGCCCGACCAGGAAGACGATAGTAAGAGCCTGATCGGCGGCATGATCCGTAAAGTTTTTGGCGACGACAGCGGATCGCTGAAGGTTCAGGGGCACGACGAGCTGCTCGTTTATCGCGCACGCTGTTGTAATCCGATTCGCGGTGAGGAAATTGTCGGCTACGTCACGCGCGGCAAAGGCGTTGCTGTCCACGCGAAATCCTGTCCGAATGTTACTAATCTGATGTATGAACCCGATCGCCGCATCAACGTCACTTGGGGACGTCCAGGTGCGGCCAAATCGGGCCCTACCAAAGCGACCTATCCTGTCAAGCTCACCGTCATGTGCGATGACCGCCAGGGAATGTTGAAGCAGGTGACCGCTATCATCAGCGACGATCACACCAACATCCGGAACATGGATGTCCGCACCGGCGACAGCCGCGCCTCCATCGACATCACCATCGACATCGAAGACGTAAAGCACCTCGAAAGAATCGTTTCGGGAATCCGCAAAATTCCCGGAATCATCGACGTGCAGCGTCAAAACAAGATGTAAGCGAGAGCGTTTGTTTCGACACAGCCGGCAGCGAAATTAGCTGCACGGCTGTGTCGCGACACGGTTAAGTGAAGAACACACCATTCTGCTCGCGTCCCAAAACGGAAATCAGGTTGCGAGTCGGATCTGGAGGTTCGGATTTGAAGGTGAAACCTTCCTGCTCCGAGCTCCATTCGATAGTGGTTTGGGTCGAGGAGAAGGTTCCCTTGAAACTCTGGCCCTGATTCCGGATCGGTGTGGTTTGCAGAGCGCCATTCCAGCGGATATCGAACGACACTCGCGCCTTCACGGGGAACACTCCCGGAATCGGCGGTGTTGGAATACCCAGTCCTTGCGTGAGCGAGTTGGCGAGATCATGATCGTCGAAGACCGTCATGTCGCGCACGCGCAGCCTGGCTTGCGCGCTGTCAAAATCAACTTCAACAGCATCGTGATTTACCGGAATCATCCAGAACACATCGTTACTATCGACGTGTACGTTGTAGTCGTGGATTTGCAATGGAAGACTGAATGGAATTTGCGTTCCAACCGGAACGGTGTAGAGGTCAAGTCAAACGAAAGCAAAGGTACCGTGATGCTGGCGCCCGTCGGTTCCAATGAACTTGCCCTGACTAAAGCCCATGTCAGCCTGATAGGCAAGCGGCATGGTTGCGCCGGTCATCGTGTTGGTTCCGGTTCCATTTCCGCGAATGTGGGTGAGCCCAACGAAGCCATCGAAATCGGTGATCTGTGAGGGATCGTTGATGTTCGCTAATGGGTTTGCCGGATTCAGCGGGTTGTGGTGAATGAAGATCCCAAATGGTTTGAGACCGCTAACCCCACCCGGAATCGGATTGGGGCCTACGCAAGCGCCGTGCTCCCTATGCTCCTCGTCATCATCGTCAGCTCGAAGCCACTTCGGAGTTGCCAATCCGATGCCCAAACTGAAACCGGCTCCGCGCAAGAGATTGCGTCGGCTTAGCCAGCGTTTGGGTGCGCCAAAGCTCTCTCGATTCATGTTTCCTCCTGTCGCTCAATTGATGTTCATGGCAGGTCAGAGTGCCCCGGCATTGCTGGAAGCGACAGAAGACGCCACTCATATGCAAGTGAGCGTGTTTAGATTTATTCCGAGAGTTCGTCCCAGGACCCAAGGACCCTTTACGTCGCTGTGGAGGTGCCGCAGCGATGGCTATGCCCGACAGAAGAGTGAACTGCTCAGGTGAGTAGCGGCAGGTAGCCTAGTCCGACGCTGCATCGGTGTCAAACAAATTCTTTCCAGAGCTGCGCGCGTTCTTAGTTCGGGCCGCGACTTTACAATGTCACAATGCCGGTGACCGTCCGCTCATACGCAAAGATCAATCTCGGATTGGCGATAGGTCCGTTACGCGAGGACGGGTTTCACGAGCTGCGGACGGTCTATCAGACCATATCGCTCCACGACGCCGTGAAAGCGGAGATTGGACGGGGAACTGGCATTGAGATTCGCTGCAGGAATCCGCGCGTTCCGACCGACGAAACCAACACCTGCTATCGCGTTGCGGATCGGTTCATGAAAGCCATCGGACAGCGCGGCAAGGTGGCAATCACGATCGAAAAGAATCTACCGCTGCAAGGTGGTTTAGGCGCGGCTTCGTCCAACGCTGTCGCAGCTTTGCTCGCTCTGGAGCGCGAAGCTGAGCGGGCGCTCGATCCGGATGATCGGCTGCGAATTTGCGAAGAAATCGGTTCCGACCTTCCTCTATTCTTAATAGGCGGCACGGTGTACGGCGAAGGACGCGGCGAGCAGGTGCTTCCACTTGAAGACGTCCCAAGCGTTGATTGCGTGGTGGTCACGCCCGAGATCGGCGTTTCCACTCCGCAGGCTTTCGCGGATTGGGACTTGCTCGCGGAGCGGGAAACCATGGAAGTCACCGGCTCGCGCGCATCTCCCTCGCGGACAGCTACTTTGACCGTTGCTCCGCAATCCGCTAAAATCGTATCGTTCAGCCGCGCTGTGTATTCGTGGCTGAGTAGCGGTTACAAGACTCCAGCATCCGGTGTTCCCGCACGAGGCGGGGACCGGGCCGAGACACAGCTTCTCGACCTCGTCCGTACCGGGATTGAGAACGACTTCGAACGCGTCGTATTCCCTCAACATCCCGAATTGCGTGACGTTAAGCGTGTGCTCTACGGCCAGGCCGGCGATGGAGC
>DATEKE010000308.1:0-2718 GCA_035277605.1 Terriglobales bacterium
CGGCTGGAGCGACGTGAGGATTTCCTCTCGTGCCTGGCGTTCGTTACCTTGGCGGGCCTGCACGAACGTGTCATCCATTGCATTCCAGAATTGGGAAACAGAGTCACTCAAATACTGGCGTTGCGCCGGAGTGCGCGTCGCGACAGCCAGCTCCTGCTCGCGCTGCAGGGCATCTTTTAGATCGGTGCGGATTCGCTGGAATTGTGGCTGAAATGCCGCAAGTGGATAGTGCTCAGGATTGTCCAGCATGTCGCGCATGCTCAGAGCCGCGTCATTGAGGTTGTTTTGGATACGCAGCAGCTGCAGTGAGTCTTTGCGATTGCGCTCCGTGATGGAGGTTTGCAGCTCGCGAAGTCCCGCGATCTGCTGCGTCACGTACCACGAATAAGCCACGACAGCACTCAAGGTGACAGCAAGGCCCAGCAAGCCGGCACGCCAGATTGCGGAATGGGCTTTGGCCAGCGGAGCAGCCATTTACTTGCCTGCGAGCGCGACGTAGTAGGGGCCAACATACAGTCGCGCCGAGCCATCTTCAGCAACGATGACTTGCAGAGGCTTCACCGGACGTAGATTCTCCTGCTTCGCAGTTGTGATCTGTGCAAGCTGATCTCCGCCCATGTTGTAAACGAGGAGCGCGACGCTGTCGACATCCTTCTTTCGGCCAAACGCATACGCGCCGGCATCGAACGACTTCGAGCCGAGCGCAAATCCAGTTTGGGCGAGCAGGACACCGCTGTATTTCTCCTGATAAGCCGAGCTGTATCCGGCCGTGTCGATCAAGCTGGCGAGGAGAACCTTATGGTTCGGCAATGCGACCATGGCCGCATTCCGCTCCTGCGTGGGCACGTTTTCGCCATCGATGAACACCGTGGCGGGCAACAGCTGTTTCAGGCGTTCCTCTGAAACTGGCGTGATCTTTTGAGCTGCGGCATACGTAGCTAGCAAACCCAAGAACAAGAGTGGCAGAAATGAAATTCGCGATCTCATTTATCACCTTGCGCGGCGACAGTTCACGATCGAGGCAGCAGTGCAGCCGCATGTCGCGGGCGTGAGCACAATTTGTAATGGTTTTGGATTACCCGCACGATACTACAAAAAGACTATGGTGCGAGAGACTGCGCGCAGTTAGAGTGAGTTCACCCTATCGAATCGAAGCCCGCCTCGCCTGAGGCGGGAATTTTTTTGCCTGAAATAGAAAGCGGTAACAGAGCCGCCAGCGCTAGCCGGATGGATAGCTTCATCTGCTACGCTGCGCCACTTGATCTGGAGAAACGCAGCCGCAAAGCCGGCGTTTGCTGGGGACCCAGCCTACCGGCGCCGGTTCTGTGGTTAGTCTTGCAAGCGAATGCTAAACCGTGGCTTTGCGCAGCTCTCCGCTGCCGTTCACCGTCTTAATGTCGAGCGTGCGGCCCCCGCTGCCGATGGTGCCGTGGACGGAATGGCGTCCGATGCTGCCTTGGACAGTGAGCGGAAAGTCGGAGTCGAGATGGCCATTCACGCTCTTAAAATCAATTTCGGCATTTGCATTCGCGGGAAGCTGCAGCTTGATGCTGCCATTCACGCTTTTGAATTCCAGATCCCCCGACCAATCTGCACGGCCGAGGCTGGCATCGATGGATCCATTCACCGTATTCGCCGAAGCCCAGCTCGAAGTCGCGATGTGGATGCTTCCATTCACGCTCGTCGCCTCGACATAGCGGCCCATCGATTCGGCATTCACTTCACCATTTACGTTTTTGCCGGTAAACCGCAGGTTGCGCGGCATGCGAATCGTGAAGTCCACGCGCGCATTGTTGTGACTGTTCCCAAAATGGGAGCTGGATTCGCAGTTTTCGGAATTGAAGAACCCGGGATAAACGGCGCAAATCATCACACCATCATTCAGCTTCACAACATGAATTTTCACGTCCTCGGCCCCGGAGCCGCTCTTCCGCGCTGAAACTTCGATCTGATCGCTGTTGGATGATCCGCTCGCGTCAATATTGCCATTGATATCTTTAACAACCAGCACCTGATCGGGCGCGAGCTTTCCCGTCCAGTGGAATTCACGTCCGTTGTCCGTGCCCTGATCCTGGGCCACGGCCAGTCCGGTTAGAGCAAGTAGGGTGGCGGAGATGCGCAAACAGCGAAGCAGTGGGCTCTTCATCGATTGAATCCTCCCGTCAGAAGACGTTTACGTTGAGCCGATGTTAGCGGTTCCCTGCAAGCCGGATTTCACCACGGCAAGGAAGCCACTGAGAAAGCCCGATTTGGCTGACTCTGTGCTCTCCGTCACTCGACGATTAAATGGTCTCTTTACAACAGTTTAACCGCAGTTCATTGTACCGATTCGACGGCGAATACTGCTAAGGTAATCTTCCTATCTGTCCCTACCCCCAGCTAGAGTCTTGGCATGGCAACGTTCCCGAAAGTTCACCCGTCAGTTCGAGCTCCAAGAACGACCTTCCCCAATCCCGAACCCGCTGACTTTCGAGTGGAAGACAAGCTGGTGAAAGGCACTCTCCGACGGCTGTCCATGACCGGCGGCTGTGCATTGCTGGCCTCGAACGTGAAACGCGGCACCCTCGCGGAGATCGCCATTCCCACGCCCATCGGCCCGGTGGTTGGCCTGATCGAGTTTGTCAGCAGCGGAGTGAAGCGGCAGGCGAGCTCAGAATTCGGCTTCCGCTTTGTCGCCTTCGACGATGAACACCACGAACGGCTCAGCAAGGCTCTGCA
>DATEKE010000309.1:0-9255 GCA_035277605.1 Terriglobales bacterium
TGGCGAATGGGCGACACGTGAGGGCACTCCAACTCCAAACTTCGGCTCCGCTCTGGGCGATGCGGCGTGGATGACAGGCATGGAGCGCAACAGCGACATCGTTATCATGGCCTCATATGCGCCTCTGTTGGTGAACGTGAATCCCGGCGGCATGCAGTGGGAAACCGACCTCATCGGCTATGATGCCCTGCGCAGCTACGGTTCGCCCAGCTATTATGCGCAGGTCATGTTCGGGAGCTACGTCGGCGATGCAATCCTTGGTTCGGAGCTTCAAGGCGGCGGAGCCAAACTCTTCTATTCGGTTACGAAGGACACTGCGAACAAGAGGACTTACCTGAAAGTCGTCAATGCCGAGTCAGTTCCACACACTGTAAATATCCGATTTTACGGCGGAACTCTCGCCCAGAATGGGAAACTGATTATGCTGAAGGCGCTCAGCACCGAGGCGACCAACACGATCGACCAGCCGCAAAACATCGTGCCGGTCGAGAGCAATCTCCGCGTCGGAAGCGATTTGCACTACAACGCTCCCGCGTATTCGATTCAGGTGATTCAGGTGGACGAGAGGTGAGAGTGTTGCGAAAAACTCACCGTTCCCGAGACTGTCATCCTGAAGGCCTTCTTTTGGCCGAAGGATCTCCCGGAATGGTTCGGAGTCCCAATGCGTTCCCGAGGCTCTTGGGCCCATGCTCCGGTGAGTTCCTGGTAGAGGAGCCACGCTGATCGTGACGAAGTCCTGAAGAGCCTCAGGAGATCCTTCGCGCAACAGAAGCGTTTCAGGATGACATCGTTACTCGCCATGAGTACGGAAAAGAAGTACTTGGTTAGGAGCCTCGCAGGCGCTCGGGTGAGCCACTACTTATTTCGGCGCACCCTCTGCGCCACGCTGCGTAAGACCAGCCTTTTTCAACTGACTGAAAACCGTCTCGTCCGCGGCCTTTGTCAGGGTCTTCGTTTTTTCAAACTCAGCGCTCGCCTCCTGCTTTCTTCCCATGGTTTGGTATAAACGCGCGAGGCGGTAGTGCGCTTTTATATCGTTCGGCGCGAGCTTTATTGCTAGCTTGAGCTCCCTGACTGCCGCGTCGTTCTTTCCCGCATCGGCTTCTACGATTCCAAGGTCAAGGTGCGCAAGCTCCATCTCTGGATTCAGACGGATTGCCTTCTCCAGCAGTGGTCGGGCAATCTCCGGATGGTTCAGCTTGATTTGCGAGTCGGCGAGGTACGCAATTGCCTGCGCATTGTTCGGCACGTTGTCGAGCTCCGTCTGAAACTCGCTCGCAGCGCCATCGTACTGTCCTTGAGTCCACAGCAGATACCCAAGGCCAAAGTGAACGTTGGGCTCTTTCGGGTTCGCCTTCACTGCTGCACGAAACTGCTCGATCGCGCCGGAGTGGTCCTGCATCTCGTCCAGCGCTTCGCCCGCAAGCATGTCAGCCTCCGCCGATTCTGCGTTCAGGTTCAGGATTTCGCGATAAACGTCGAGCACGCATTGGTACTGCTTCGACCAAAGGCAGCTATGCGCCAGCAGCAGACGAAAGGGCAGGTTCTGCGGCTCGCTGGCGGTTGCCTGTTTCAAATAGGGAACGGCCGCTGCATATTGCTTCAGCCCATAATGGGACATGCCGATCAGCGTCTTCAATCGCTGGGCTTCTGGCGACGAAGGCGGTTGCTGCTTCAGCAAGCCTTCAAAGATGCTGAGGGCGTCTTTCAGTTCACCGGCCTTAAACAGCGCGAGTCCGTAGTTCATGCGCAGTGCAGGCATACGCGGATCGAGAGCCAGTGCCTTGCGATACAGCGGGATCGCCTGCTTATACCGTTGCTGCTGAGATTCGAGAAAGCCGAGATGAGCGTAAGCTTCGGCGCTCGTCGGCTGGAGCTTCAAGAGGCTACGCCACGCGCTCTCGGCTTCGGCAGTTCTGCCGGATTGTTCCAGAGCGATCGCGGTCTGCCGTTGCTTCTGCGTTTGCGTCTCTTGAGCAAGCGAAGACACTGGCAAGATTGAAATCATTGCAGCCCAGGCAATCAAATGAGTGAGAAAACGGGTAGTCGAGGGCGGCATGGGATGATTGTCTGCTGATCGAGACCTGACATGCAATCGTCAGGTCCGAAGAAAAAAATAGCGCGGCGAGTTACCTCGCCGCGCCAAGTGTGCGTGCGTGTCGAAAATCAGAAGCTGAGCTTCGCGCCTAGCTGCAGAACGCGAGGATCGTAGGTGGTAGTTACCTTTCCGAAGTTCGCGTCGGCAGAGCCGGTATCAATACCGTTGAACTGCGTGTGGTTGAAGGTATTGAACGATTCGAACCGTAGTTGCAGTCTCGCTCCCTCCTCACGCGAGGTAAGGAGGATGTTCTTGAACAGTGCGAGGTTGAAGTTGAACAGGCCGGGTCCAACAACCGCGTCCTTACGCGCATTGCCGAAGCCACTGTTGGGTCCGCCAGCCCAAGGAGCGGCTGGATCTCCAAACGAGCTCTTCGTGAACCAGGCGTTTACCGTGTGCGGCAGGCCGATAGGTCCGATCACATTTTCGCGATTAGTGACGCCTCCTCCCAGACCGAGAACATCGGCACCGGTGTAGCGGATGTTGATCGGTGTGCCCGACTGCGCCACGGTTACTCCAGAGAACTCCCATCCTCCAAGCGTCTTCTGCAGGAATTTATTGTCGCTCTTGTTGAAGAAGGGAATCGTGTAAACGTAGTTGGCATTGAAAATATGACGGCGATCGAGAGCTCCCGATCCGCGGTCATAGGAGGGGTCAAATGGATTGGAGAGGACGTTGAGATCGTTGCTGACTTCATCGATCTCGTGCGACCAGGTATAAGCAAGTTGCACGGTCAGACCGTGCCGGTTCTCCATGCGCAGACCAGCCTGGAAGGAGTTGTAGGCGAAGTTGGTCTCGTTCTCCTCGATCGTGATGCCGGCGTAGCCGGGGAAGATTCGATACAGATTGGCGTTAAATGCCGGAAGGAATTTGCCAGGTTTGTTCGGATCGGGGAGCTTGCCCGCAACGCCTTGCCGATCATAGAAAGGATTTCCAGGAGCGGCGGGATCGTTCGCGGTCAAGGGCAGAGTGTTAATCGATCGATCGTTGTTCTGATCCCAACCTCGCGACCCGACGTACTGTACGACAGCAACGACGGAAGGCGCCACTTGTCGTTGAACCCCCAAGCTGAACATGGCCGTTCCAGGCGGACGATAGTCATATCCCAGTACAGTCATCGTCGAGGGAAATGTCTGCGCAGTAGTTAGGCCACTTACAGCACTCGTATTTGGGTTAGAGAAGTAAACGTTGGTAGCTGAAGGCTGGTACGCGAACGGCGGGTTCAACGCAGCGTTATATACGTCGTTGCCTTGAACGCGCTCGTAAAAAATTCCAACGCCGCTACGGATAACGGTCTTTCCATCGCCCCCAACGTTATAAGCAAAGCCCAATCTGGGTTCGAACGTGTAGTAACTGTTTTTTACATTTCCGCGCGGGAAGCCGTTTGCTCCTGCCTCCCGGATGCCGTTGAGATAAAAGTTTTGACCGTTGAACGCAGTGAGTGACGATGGAAGCAGCGTGCCATCCGCCTTATTCAGTGGATATGGCTGACTGCGGTCGTACAAGGAGGGCACGAAATTGGAGAATTGATCGTACCGCTCGAATGCATGCGGCAATCCGTCGAAACGCAGACCGACGTTCAACGTTAAGCGCTGATTCACGCGCCAGTTATCGTTACCATAGAAGCCGTAGTTGTTGTTGACCCAATGCTTACCGGCGAGGTATTGCAGTTGGGTGAAGCTGTCGGCATCGCCCAGCAGGAAATTCACGTACGAATCGCCGGAGAAACTACCGTTGCCGAAAGCAGCCGTTCCCTGGGTATTGGCTTGCAGCTCCTGGTTCTTCACTGCATGCAGCCAACTGAAGCCAAACTTGAAGGAGTGTTTACCGCGAGTCCACGAGACGTCGTCCCGTGGTTCATACCCAAAATAGGAATTCTTCCATGGGTAGTAACTGGAACTCCAAGTTACGCCGTAGGGTGCTCCGAGTCGAATTTCGGGCATGCGAGAGCCGAAGTTGTCGGCTGCCGGGAAGAACGTAGTTTGGGACCAACCGCTGGGCTGCACAAACGACCCGCCCGGACCAGTGATCGGATCCAGGTTGATTGTATTGCCACTCCAGAGGAAGCTCGTCTCGTTGAGCAGGCTCGGTGAATACGTTTGCGTCAACTTCAGAGTGGATGACCACGAGGGATTAAGCATTGCCGAGCCAACTGTCGGGTAAGAGCTGTTGCCCCACAGCGGCGGATAGATGGTCTGGTTGACGGCATCGTGCAAGTAATGGCCCATTGCCTGGAACTTACTGCCGATATTGTGATCGAGCCGGACCACGTCTTCGCGCACGTTGGTAGTCTGCGGAATCGATGAAATGTATTGGTTGGTGCCGAAGTTCGGCTTCGGGAACGTGCCGGCATTCATCTCGCGAACCGCGTTCTGGTCGATCAGATTTGCCGGTATCGTGTTGTTCGGAAAAGCCTGTCCTGGCGTAAGACCATCGGCAGCGTAGAGCGCCAGCTTGGCCGGATCGTTCGTGGCGGGAACCACGGGTACCTTGGCGGTTGCAGAAGGAAGAACGTACGTGAGCGGTTGGCCGAGCGTGGGGAAGTTGGCTGCCGGAATCGCAGTCGCAACAGTTGGCGTGCTTCCTTGAATCTGTCTGCGCCATTCTTCGTTGACGAAGAAGAACGTATTGTTACCGATGTGTCCGCCAAAATTTCCGCCGGGAATGTTCAAGCGAAATTTAGGACGCGCTTTGCCTGCCTGGTTCAGAAAATAATTGTTAGCCTGATAATCCTCGTTGCGGTTGAACTCCCAAACTGAACCATGGAAATTTTTCGTCCCCGACTTGATTACCATCGCGATCGTCCCGCCGGAGCCGATGCCGTAGTCAGGACCGTAATTGCTGTCAAGAGTCTGGAACTCCGAGAGCGCGTCGATCGAGGGCAGGGAACTGAAGCAGCCACCGCAGCCGCGATCGTTTAATTCGCCGCCATCGAGGAGATAGATGTTATGAGTGTTGCGCGTTCCATTGAAACTGATTCCGTTCGCGCTGGTGAGCGCATTCGCTCCGGAATAGGCAGGAAGATTGTTTGACTTCCCCATTCCGAGGGCTGCAAGAGCCGTGACGTTGCGGCCATTCGTAGCTAATTGCGTTACCTGCTGGCCGGTGATGAGGCTGCTTACTTCATTGGTCTCCGACTGCACCTGCAGGGCGTCAGCTTCGACGTTGACCGTCTCCTGGGTGTTGCCGACCTTGAAGGCAACGTTCTCTTCCAGCGTCTGAGCAACGTGAATCAGGATTCCGGCTCGAGAGAACTTCTGGAATCCCGGCGCACTTGCTGCCATCGTGTACTGGCCCGCGCCGACGTTGGCGAAGAGAAAATCGCCGCTGGAGTTCGAAACTGTGTTTCGTAACTGGCCGGTGGCGACATTGGTGATGGTGATGCTTGCATTCACCACGGCTGCTCCCGACGGATCGGTTACGGTGCCGGTGATCGAAGCATTGTCCTGCGCACGCGCAGTGCCGGCGAGTATGGCTACTATCGTCATACACGCACACCACGTTGCGAAACGCTTCCATCTGGGCAGTTTGGTTGTGAAACGGGTTAACGCGCCGTGAGTCTTAATGGTGAGACGACTCATCATGTTCCCCTCCATGAAGGATTGCGGTCGAATGAAAGTCTGACTGGGGCCCAAAGAATCGAAAGCTCCTGGGTAAGCGTTTACTCCAAGGCTGAAACCTTTTAGACCGTTTATCCATGCGTTGTCAAGACTTTGTCTTTGCGACCGGGAAACCGAACTTATTCCTGCCAGGGAGAATCGGTGCTGGGAATACGAGGCGTTCTCGGCCAAAACGAGCCTGAGCCGTGGTTTACCGCCACGCCGGAATCTTGCATTGCGAAATGGATGTCTATTTCAAGTGCAGATCGCGTAGGCAGTAGCGAATCTCGGTTGCAGCTTCCACAACTTCCATTCCCGGCTGGACCATCAGCTTGCAGGAGAGTGCCTGGCGCGGAGCGCCGTCGGGAGATGACTTATAGGAGACGCGGCAGTACTGACACTCCTCATTCCAGCAAAACCTTCCCATCGCAACATTCTCCGGCGAGAGATACTGCATGGCGCGCAGCAGCATGTTGTCCTTGGGAACCTGAAACTCTCGTCCGAGGATCTTGATAGTCACAAGCTCGTCAAAAGGCCGATACAGTGCTCCGGGGTTGGACATGGGTGCTCCATTGTAATCAACAGAACCGGCGCCGATAGGCGGAGTTCCCAGTAAGCTCCGGTTTCGCTTAGGGGTGCCACGCGGTAGGGCAGTCGCCTGTGTTGCGGATGTTTCTAGGGAATCGTTTCCCGTCGCAGTCCTGCTCGGAGATGGCCATCCGGCCATCTCCGAGCCACCGCCTACCGGCGGCGGTTCTGTTTGTGCTTTTCCGCGCATCGAACAGAGAAGGATGGCACACCCGGATTGCAGTCTGATTGAGCTTCAACCGCGTTCCGATTCGGAATACATATCCCACAGCCGTACCGTGCTGATCACCGATTCCGAAGGCTGGGTGACGGGCCACTCTGACCAGGGACTCTGGATCTACCAGTCGCGCGCGCTGTCCCAACTGTTGTGGAAGATCAACGGCAAGCAGCCGCAGCTCAGCGCCTTCTCGCTGGTGAACCAGAACAGCTCGCTGGGTTACTACATTACTGCCCCTAAGAACTGGAAGGAGACGCCGACCCAAGAGTCGGATGCAGCGCAGCAATCGATTGAACTGCGCATCGCGCGCACCGTCGGCGACGCCGTGCACGAAGAAGTGTCGGTTACCAACTTCACCCAAATCAGGACGGTCGTCGATCTAACTCTGGAGGTCGCCTGCGATTTCGCCAGTCCCAGCGATGCGAGCAAGAGTGAGAAGACTCCCGGCAGGATTAAGTCGAAGTGGATTCAGCGGGGAACCGCCGAGTACGAACTATCGTTCGACTATCGCGCACAACATCGCTTCCACCACCAAGGCGATCGCGGCGTGGCGCGGATCCATCGCGGAATTCGTCTGCGGTTAAAAACAGATCTTAAAGTGCAATACCGAAATGGGAAATTGTCGGTAAAGGTGAAACTGGGTCCGCGCGAGTCTTGCAAGCTGGTGCTGGATTGGATTGGCCAGATCGAAGGGGTGGAAATGTGCGCTTTATCCCATGACGGCGAGCATTTTTCACCGCGGAGTCACGGAGGGAAGGGAAGAGGTTACAGGTTACAGGGGACAGGGGACGGAGAAGACGGCCGCGCGCAGATTTTTACTATTCCGCGAGAGCCCTCGGTTACGCAGCTTACCTCGCCAGGCTCGCCGACGTTTCCCGCGCTAGTACTCAACACCCTCGAACGCTCGAAGCGCGACCTTGCCGCATTGCGGCTCTTTGACCTCGATTCGCGGGACGGCGAAGGCGGTACCTGGATTCCCGCGGCGGGATTGCCTACCTATGTTGGTCTCTTCGGGCGCGATTGTCTCGCCTCCACCTGGCAGGCTTCGCTGCTGAGCACGGCGATGATGCGCGGTTCACTCCTGCAACTGCCGAAGACTCAGGGCACCAAGATTGACGACTGGCGCGACGAGCAGCCCGGACGCTTCGTTCACGAGCTGCACACCGATCCGCGTTCCGTGCTCAATTTCGCGCCGCATGGCCGTTACTACGGAGGCGTTACAGGCTCCATCTATTATCCGGTCGTCGTCTCCGCCGTTTGGCACTGGACCGGCAACAAAGACTTGGTGCGCAAGTACATCAAGCCTGCTCTTGCCGGACTCGCCTGGGCCGACAAATATCTCCGCGATGAAAGCGGCTTCTATCGCTACTGCACGCGTTCGAATCAGGGCGAAAAGAATCAAGGATGGAAGGATTCGAGCGACGCCATCGTGCACTCTGACGGGTCACAGGTGAAGGCTCCTCTCGGAACCTGCGAGATGCAGGCCTTTGTGTATGCCTCGAAGCTGCATCTGGCGGAAGTGCTGTGGTGGATCGACGATCCCAAATTGGCACAGAAGCTTTATCGCGAAGCCCAGGAGCTGAAGAAGCGCTTCACTGACTTCTTCTGGATGGAAGACGCGGGATACATCGGCATGGCCATCGATTCGAAGAAGCGCCTGTCGCGCTCGATTGCTTCCGACCCCGGACATTGTCTGGCGTCGGGCATCGTCGATGACAAGCTCGCTTCGCGGGTCGCCGAACGAATCATGCAGCCCGACATGTTCTCTGGCTGGGGAGTGCGCACGCTCTCTGCCGATCATCCGGCATTCAACCCGTTTTCGTACCATCGCGGCTCAGTGTGGCCGGTCGAGAACGCCGTCTTCGTTCTCGCCTTCGCGCGCTATGGACTGCACGACGAAATGCAGAAGCTGGCGCGAGCCATGTTCGAGACCGCCGGGATTTTCAAGTATCGCCGGCTGCCGGAGGTCTTCGCCGGACATCAACGCGATGAAGAGCATCCCTTTCCGGGAATGTATCCGAAGGCGAATTGGCCGCAGGCCTGGTCGGCGTCGGCGCCGTTCACCGTGATGCAGGCTCTGCTCGGAATTTTTCCGTATGCTCCGCTGAACACGCTCTTTCTTGATCCCTGGCTGCCGGAATGGCTCCCTGAATTCTGTGTCGACGACATGACCGTCGGCGAGGCCCGCGTGAGTCTACGCTTCACGCGCGGCAAAGACGGCCAAACCCATTACCAAGTCACAGACCTCAAAGGCAAGCTACACGTAATTCGCCAGCCAAGTCCGTGGTCACTGACTGCAGGGTTTGGTGAGAGGGTGAAGGACGCGATCACCAGCTTGCTGCCGAAATCTGCCTAATTAACCCAATTAACTCAGGACCTGCGGCCGCCCTCGGCCGGGTTTCCGCTGGGATCAGGACAAGCGGCTCGGGAGAGATGCGAGCTTATGTTGGACCACGAAAAACCCGCGCGAGGGCGCGCGTCGGTCCGGGGTCATGATTACCCTGAGTACCTGTCTGCGCCATCCATCACCAGTCCCACTACTTCATCCACATACTCTTCCGTTAACCCGCTCTGGCGAATCAGGAAGCGCATGTACAGTGCGCCGTAGAGCGTGTCGAGCGTGAGATCGAGGTCAAGCTCGGCGGGCAATTCGCCACGCGAGATTCCGCGGCGTAGCGTCTCATAAGCTTCCTGGCGGCGAGGCATCATGAAGCGGTCGCGGAATGCTTGGATCAATTCGGGATCAGACTGGC
>DATEKE010000310.1:0-28236 GCA_035277605.1 Terriglobales bacterium
ACTTCTCTCATCAGTACTCCTCAATCAGTACCGTTTTTAATTCCTTAACGTCTTTCCCGTCTTCAACGTGTACTGAATTCGTTCTTGCGTCTTCTTCTCGCCGCACAGCGACTTGAACGTCTCGCGTTCCAGATCAAGCAGGTATTGCTCACTCACTGGCGTACCCGGCGTGACGTTCCCGCCGCACAGCACTTCCGCCACTTTGTTTCCGATTTTTACTTCGTGATCGCTGATGTACTCGCCCTGACGCATGAGATGAACGCCCAGCTTCAAGGTTGCGAGAATGCTCTCGCCAGGGGCAGGAATATCGGTACGCATCACAGGCGCGCTGTAGCCTTCTTCAATCAGCTCGAGCGCGCGCCGCTTGGCGTCACTGAGAAGGCGGTCGCGATTCATCGTGATCACATCTGCTTCGGATAGAAATCCCAGATTTCGTGCTTCGACTGCCGACGTCGAAACCTTGGCCATTGCGATCGTCTCGAAGTTCTTCTTCATTGCCTCCATTAACTCAACCGACTCACCGCGTCCAGCAGGGCGAATGCTCGAAGCAGCATCGACGGCGCGCAGCAGCATCTCTTTGCAGCCGCAGCCGCCGGGAATGAGTCCGACTCCAACTTCAACTAGCCCCATGTAAAGCTCTGCATGAGGCTGGCGAGCCGCGGCATGCACGCTCACCTCGGTTCCGCCTCCGAGACACATTCCGAACGGCGCCGCGACCACAGGCTTTGAGCAGAACTTAATCGCCTGTGTCATACCCTGGAAGCCTCGAATCGCGAGATCGACATCGTCCCACTCGCCTTCCTGAATCGCCATCAGCAGCAGCATGATGTTTGCGCCGACCGAAAAATGCTGCGCGTCATTGCTAATGACGAAGGCATCGAACTGTTCCAAAGCGGGACTGCCCGGCCTCAGCGTCTGAGTGACGAACTGAACAATGTCGCCGCCAAGGGAGTTCATCTTGGAATGGAACTCGATGCAACCCACACCGTCGCCCAAATCCACCAGCGAGGTCGAGGCATTTTTCTTGACTACGCCATTCGATTTCCGTGCAACGCTGACTGACCAAACGCCTTCGGGCACTTCAATCGGAGCGTACGCCGAAGTTCGCAGATCGAAGTAGCTGCGGCCCGAAGCTGGGGTTTTATCGTCCGCATACCAGCTCGTTTTTCCGCTCGCCAGCAATTTCTCGACATTGGCCGCAACCGGGCGGCCTTCTTTCTTCATGCGCTCGACCGTAGCGCTCACTCCGGCTGCATCCCACATTTCGAAGGGACCGAGTTCCCAATTGAAGCCGGTGCGCATGGCGCGGTCGATCTCGACGACTGAATCGGAAATCTCCGGAATACGATTGGCCGCGTAGGTCCACAGCTCCGAGAGCGAAGTCCAGTAAAACTGCGCCGCTTTGTCGCGAGGGTCGGCCGTGACGAGCATCTTCAGCCGCTCGGCCGGCGAGTCCACGTTCTTTGCCATTTCCAGCAACTGGAATCGCGCTTTGCCGCGCGGATGATATTCGAGCGTCTTCCAATCGATGGCAAAGCGCTCTTCGCCCGATTCCGATTTGGTCTTTTTATAAAACCCCTGCTTGGTTTTGTCGCCGAGCCATTTGCGCTCGAGCATCTGGTTGTAGAAATCCGGGAGCTTCAGTTCAGATCGCTCATCATGAACACTTTTCGTCATGTTGCCGACGACGTGCGCAAGGATATCGAGGCCGACGAGGTCGATGGTGCGGAAGGTCGCCGACTTTGGCCAGCCCACGGCTGACCCGGTGAGGGCATCAATATCTTCGATCGAGAATCCCATCTCCTGCATGATGCGCATCACGTTCAGCACCGAAAAGGTGCCGATGCGATTCGCGATGAAGTTCGGCGTGTCTTTGGCGCGAACAATGGTTTTGCCCAGGCGCTGATCGCAGAAATGCGAAATCGCCTCCATCGCTGCGGGATTGGATTCCGAAGTGGGAATGATCTCGAGCAGCCGCATGTACCGCGGCGGATTGAAGAAATGCGTGCCGAACCAATTGCGGCGAAAGACCTCGCTGAAACCCTCAGCGATGCTGCCGACCGGCAGGCCGCTGGTGTTGGTGGTTACGATGGCCGTCGGCTTGCGAACCGCTTCTACTTTCTTTAGCAGCGCTCGCTTGATTTCGAGGTTTTCGGCGACGGCTTCGATGATCCAGTCGGCGTCGGCGAGCAGTTTGAGGTCGTCTTCAAAATTGCCGGTCTTAATCAGCCGCGCCAGAGACGAATCGAAGAAAGCGGCGGGCTTGGATTTTTTTGCCCCTTCGAGGCCGCCGAGCACGATCTTGTCGCGCTCGCCGCTGCGCTCGCCAGGTTTTGCCGTGGGCGCTCCCGGCGGGACGATATCGAGTAAGTAGCTGGGAATACCAGCGTTTGCGAGGTGTGCCGCGATGCGGGAGCCCATCGTCCCCGCGCCTAAAACCGCAACTTTGTTGATCTGAATGGCCATGCCCCGACTTTCGCTCGCCACGGGCGAGGTTCCCATCTTATCGGAGGTAAAGCTCAGCGTGGCTATACCGGAAAGGTTCGTTTCGATGGTGGTCGGCATGGATTGATCGCGATCAGATAGTACTGAATGAGTATTCATTCAGTCAATTAGATGCTTGCCCGGGGTCACACGAAGGTCACGTTAGGGGTCAGTACCGTCCGCGGTAGCGGATGGGTGTATCAATCGGCTTGAGGCCCACCGGCTCGACGCAGAACATCCAGAGTTGGTACTCACCCATTCGCTACCGCGAACGGTACTGACCCCTGGCTTGGTACAGGCGCTGACTTGGTGCTGACTCTACAGCGTGCACCCGCATGGAGGCGCGGGAACATACTTCTTTAGGAAGTCCGCCACTCGCGTGTACGCGTCGATCTGGTTCTCGACGCGCGCGAAGCCGTGACCTTCATTGTCGTAGATCTTCAGCTCCACGGTTCCGCCGCGCGTCTTGATCGCATCCGCCACCTGCTGCGCCTCTGATTTCGGACAACGCGGATCGTTGCCTCCGGCGAGCAACAGCACCGGAGCTTTGATGCGATCGATAAAGTTGACCGGGCTGCGGTCCTCCCATAGTGCTTTATTTTTTACGGGGTCGCCCATGGTCGCCAGATCGTATTCACGAAGCAAAGGATCTTCGTTCTGCACTTCGGTGAACCAGTTCACAAATGGAACGATCGGCACACCTGCGGCCCACACATCGGGAGCTTTGGTGAGCGCCATCATCGTCATGTACCCGCCGTAGCTTCCACCCAGTACGACCAGCTTTTTGGGATCGACATAGCCCGTCTTTTGAATCCAGTCGGCGGCAGCGAGCACGTCCTCGAGATCGCCTCCGCCCATATCGAAGCGATTGGCATCCATGAATTCCTTGCCGTAGCCGGTTGATCCGCGATAGTTGGGGGCGATCACCAGGTATCCCTGGTTGGCAAGATACTGAATTACACGATTAAAACTGTTGACCGTCTGGGCCGTTGGCCCGCCGTGGATATACACGATCGCCGGGTGCGTATGATCGCGCGGCGCATTGTGCGGTACATAGACGAACGCAGAAATCTGCCACTTGCCGTCGCGGCTTGGATAGTGGACGAGAAAAGGCTCGACCATGTCGTCGGTGCTCAAGCCGGCGAGCAGCGAATGCGTGAGTTGCTTTGATTGCTTGCTCCTGAAGTCATAAACCCAAACATCATTCGGCGAGGTTGGACCGTTGTGGTAATAAAGCAGTCGTTGTCCGTCGGGCGAAAACGAAGTTACGGATCCTGCCAGGGAGTTCACACCCGCAGGCAGAGGCAGCGTCGTCGTCTGCTTGGAAGCAATGTCATACGCGTAAATCTGCGTGTTCCCATCGACGTTTTCGGTCCACGTGAGCCACTTGCTGTCAGGAGAGAACGTGCCCGATCCCACCTCCCATTTGGCATCGGTCAGCCAGTCGATCTTTTTGCTAGCGACTTCCACAAGGGCAGCATTGTCGTAGCCTTTGGCGTTGGAGGTAATCAGCAGATATCTGCCGTCTGGCGAAAACGCTGTAGCCTGGTAGTTGCGCTCATCAGTATGCGGAGTGAGCAGCGTGGTCTTGCCGCTCGCAATTTCCAATAAAAAGATGTTCGAGTTCTTACCTGCTGCATCCTGCTGGGTGTATGCAATCGTCTTCCCATCGCCGGACCACAGTGGCCCCGTATTGCTCAGGTTCTTCGGCGTGTCCTTCGTCAGTGCGCGATAGCGTTTGGTGAGGACGTCCATCAACTCGATCTCAAAATTGGGCGACGTGCGCAACTTCCACATGTAGGCGAGATACCGCGAGTCCGGCGACCAGGCCTGTCCTTCCTCCGCGACATCTGGAGTGCTGGTTAGATTCACGACTTCGCCGGTTTGCGGCGAGACCAGAAACAAATCCCACTGCTCGTCACCGTCGCGATCGGAGGCGAAAGAAATCCACTTTCCATTCGGCGACCACGCAGGATCGGTCTGCCGCTGATCGCTGATGGTAAGTTGCGAAGGCCAACCTCCCTCTGACGACATCAGCCAGATGTTGTTCCGTCCCGAGATGTTTGTGACGAATGCGACTTGCTTGCCATCGAGTGACCAGCTTGTGGCGCCGACCACGTGCGTCATGTACAGCTTCTCGATCGACAAAGGCTGTACTTCCCTTTTCAGCACTCTGCTCGTGATCTGCTTGGGGTCGGTGATCGGGTTCGTGCCGGGCTGCGCCGCAGGTGGGGTTTGGGCGAAAACCGTCTGGCAGAGAAAGACCACTAAAAGGCGCAACAGCTTGGGCATTGCGATGAATTTACCACGACCGTCGAATATTACTGTCCTTTGATGAGGGCTTCGATCTGTTCCGTTTTGGCACTGGGAAGGTCCCTCAATGCAATTTTCACCAGGGCGCGGTAGACCGCCAATGAATCCGGTTGCTGACGCAAAACTTCGAGATGTTTGCGAATGGTTTCGACATCGCCGCGCCGAACCGGTCCGCTGAATGCCTGTTGCGGCGAGGTGCGGAAGCAATTGTCGATGGTCTGGCGCACGATCGGTTCCATAAGAGCCCGGGCGCGTTTTCCATCCAGGCCGGCCAGCTTGCCAACGTCCATGGCTGCTGCGATGAGCGCCACGATCGCCGGCGATGAAAAGAAACCGAATGCGTGATACGCAGCTTTTTCTGTCCTCGCGATTCGAAATGCCTGCGCTTCGAAATCGTTGATGATGGTTTCGACCGCAGTCAATGCCTTTGCGGTGCCTTCGAGCGCGAATGGCACGCCTTTCAGCTTTGGTTGCGATGAGCTCACGAAAGTCATAAGCGGGTGTGCCGAGGCGACCTCGGCGCCTTTGCGTCGAAGAGGCTCCAACGCATCGGAACTGAGAGCGCCGCTCGAATGTACGACGATCTTGCCGCGCCAGTCGCGTTCGTCTGCCATTTGTTCAGCGAGGGGGGCAATCGCATCATCAGGCACACAAATCCAAACGATGTCGGCGGACATCTCGGCAGCTTGTATCGTTGTCGCCGAACTTTGAATCCGGCTAGCTAACATGCGCGCGCGCCGCAGCGACTGCGGGTTCGATCGCGACACGATCTCCGAGACTCGGTACCCCTTCGAATGAAGCGCGCGTGCCAGAGCGCTAGCCAGAGTTCCGGCGCCGATGATCGCAACTTCATATTTCTGCCTTTTCAATCTCGGCGGCATGAAGACGGTACGTTCCGATGGGGACCGCGAGGGAAATGTTAACCTATGCCTTCATGCCTGCCTCTCGCACGAGCACCAAAAAGAAAAAGGCCCTCGATCTTCCCAAACCAAAGCACGCCAAGATCCTCTCGCGCAAGATTGGCTATCGGGGCAAGGTGTACACCATCGTGGCCGACAAAGTTCGCGAGCCCAAAGGAGTCGTTGCGCTTCGCGAAATCATTCGGCATCACGGATCGGTGGTCGTTCTCGCCGTCGATGACTCGACTTCGCCGCCACGTGTTTTGCTCGAACGTCAATACCGATACGCGGCTGACGATTATTTATGGGAGCTGCCGGCCGGACACATCGATCCCGGTGAGGATCCGGCGGTTGCGGCGAAGCGCGAGCTGCTGGAAGAAACTGGACTGAGTGCCAAACGTTGGAAGCATGCCCTGCATTTCTACGTCAGTCCAGGAATTCTGGACGAGACGATGGACGTCTATCTCGCGACCGGTCTCACTCGCGGCAAGGCTCAACCCGAGGACGACGAACGCATCCAAACGCGCTTCGTTACCCTGCCTTCCGCTCTGAAGATGGCGCAGAATGGAAGCATCCGCGATGCCAAGACGTTGGCATCGCTATTCTGGTTAGATTCAGCGGTTTAGCAACGCTTCATCAAGCTTTCCATCCAAGCTCCCATCTCTGTGTACTACTTTGACAATACCTCCAAAGTGATTAATAATTTAGCTAACCAGTAACCTCACTAGGACCCCCAAGAATTACAGGCGTGCCGTTCCCCTCCTCTTTCTCGGGCATGCGAGTAACTCTCCTTGTGCAGTCCCCAAGGGATGTTCTGGATAGTTCGGGTCCAACGCACAGTTCGGCCCCAAAAAAGGAATAAATGGAAGGTATGCAAGTGACGCGCATTAAAGGCACAGTCAAGTGGTTTAACAATGCCAAGGGGTTTGGATTCATCGGTCAGGAAAGCGGGCCGGATGTTTTCGTTCACTACAGCGCAATCAAGACTGAAGGCTACAAGAGCCTCCAGGAAGGCGATCAGGTGGAATTCGAGATCGTGCAGGGCCAGAAAGGTCCGCAAGCCGACAGCGTGACCAAAGTTTCCTAGTGAGAGTTAGGACTTCTCAGGAACCCAGCCGATGTGGCTGGGTTTTTTGTTGAAACCAAGCTCCGAACCCGCGCAGCCTCGAAGCTACGCAGCTCGATTCTGAACTATTTACAATCGTTCAAGCCTGAGACATGGAAAACCGCAACATCGCCGCGATCTTCTATGAGACTGCCGATCTGATGGAGATTCGCGGAGATGACCCTTTCCGCATACGCTCGTACCGGCGCGCCGCCGAAGCAGTGGAAGGACTTCCCTTTCGCCTTGCCGACATAGCTTCAGACACGAAAAAGCTGCTCGATGTGCCGGGAATCGGCAAGAGCATGGCTGCCAATATTCAGCAGCTTCTAAAAGAAGGAAACTTCAGCCTTCATGCCGATCTGCTGCAAAAGTACCGTCCGTCGATGCTGGAGCTGCTGAAAATTCAGGGCCTCGGCCCGAAAACGATTGCGCTTATCTGGGATGCATTTCAGATTTGTGACGTAGATGGAGTCGAGAAACTTGCGCGCGAAGGGAAGATTCGCGAACTACCTCGGATGGGAGAGAAGCACGAGCAGAAAATTCTGAAAGGCATCGAGGAATACCGGCGCATTTCTGGACGCTTCCTGCTCGATGCAGCCGAGCGAACGGCGGAAAAAATCAAAGAGTTTCTGGCTGAGATGCCTGGCATTGAGAAGATTACGGCCGCAGGATCGTTGCGACGCGGTCGCGATACTGTTGGCGATCTCGACATCCTGATCACAGGCCCATGTTGCGCCGATGAACGCCTCGACCCTCTTCTTGATCGCATCGTGACCTTCCCCGGAATTTCCGAGGTCCTTGCTAAAGGCGGCAACAAAGTCAGCTTCAAGCTGCGCAGTGGAATGCAGGTCGATGTGCGCACGCTCAAGCCGGAATCGTTTGGAGCGGCGTTGCAATACTTCACCGGCTCGAAGACGCACAATGTTTCCATCCGTCAGCGGGCGCTCAAGATGGGATATACCCTGAGCGAATATGCGCTTACTCGTGTTTCTGACGGCAAGCACATCGCCAGCGCCACAGAAGAAGAAGTGTATGCCGCGCTGAATCTCGATTACATTCCGCCGGAGCTTCGCGAAAACCAGGGCGAAATCGAAGCTGCGGCACAGCACGCGCTCCCGAGGCTGATCGAACTGAGCGACATACGCGGCGACGTGCATATGCACACGGTAGAGACCGACGGACGCTGCACGATTGAAGAGATGATCAGTTCCGCCCGGGAGCGCGGCTACGAGTACATGGCGATCACCGATCACTCGAAGAATCTGGCGTTCGCCAATGGTCTCGACGACAAGCGCGCGGCCGAGCACACCAAGAAGATCCGCGCGGTTGGAAAGCAGACGGAAGGAATCAAAGTTCTGGCTGGAATCGAGGTGGACATTCTCGCCGATGGGGAACTCGATCTCTCCGGATCAGTGCTCGACGAAATGGACCTGGTTATCGCGAGCGTCCACTCACACTTCCAGCAGGAGCCGAAGCAGATGACTGATCGCTTGCTGCGGGCCATCACAAGCGGTCACATTTCCATTGTGGGTCACCCGACCGGGCGTATCCTATTGCGGCGTGAAGGTTACGACTTCGACTTCGAGGCCGTGATGAGGCCGGCCGCCGAATATGGTGTTGCGATGGAGCTAAACGCATATCCCGATCGCTTGGATTTGTGCGATCGTTATCTGAAGGCGGCCAAGGAACGCGGAGTGAAGATCGTCATCAATACCGACTCACACCACATCTCGCATCTCGAAAAAATGCGTTTTGGCGTTGTGCAGGCGCGTCGCGCTTGGCTCAAGCGCGATGACGTATTGAACACATTCCCGGCCGACAGATTTATCGAAGCGATGCAGCACCACTTGCATAGGCCGGTGACGCAGAAGCAGCATTCAGCATCTTAAGTTCAGAGTACCCGGTTCAGACCACCAGGTTCGGAGCACATCGAGGAGTCGCCATGTCGAGTCCATCCAGTCCGGTAGTAAAGAAGCCCGAAGAGGCGCGTCCCGATGCGGGACACGTGCCTATGACCGAAGAGCTCGACAGCGCGCGCTGGAGTCTGCCACCAATTGTGCCTGTGGCGGTCGCGGCTGCCGTGCTAGCGATTGCGCTCGGCATTTACTTGGCGTCGTCGCGCAAGCCGCCGACTTCGACGGGCAGCGCGGTGCGTGTAGTTGCATTGCCGATGCACATCGAGTCCAAAGGGTCGATTTCTCCGGGGCAGGAAGGAACCATTGATCAGAACGTCGAGAAGAGCGACTCCGTACTGGTGAATATTGCTCTCGATGTCAAAAATGCAATCGGCAAGCCTATGTACATCAAAGGACTTCAGGCCAAGCTTGTCACCGAAAAAGGAGAGTTCAGCGATGACGCCGCTCCTGCGTCAGATTACGAGCGCATCGTGCAGGCGTATTCCCAGCTGGCAATGCCTGATGTGAAGCCCTTTCAGGCGGAGTCGAGCATTGCCGCCAATGTCGATCAGAAGGGCTTGGCAATCTTCAGTTTCCCTGTCTCGCGTGATGATTGGGATAAGCGAAAATCCCTTCAAGCTACGGTTAATTTCTACGATCACGCGCCGCTGATAATCGACGCCACCACGGCAGCGGCCGCTCAGGATGCGACTCTTCCAACCAAAGTCATTAAATAAGTAAAACGGGCCGGCCATCCCGTGGTAGATCGGCGGTATCCCCGGGCGATTTTCTCTCCGATCGGCTTTTGAAAATCTTCGGCATACGAACTAGAACTTTAGCGGAATCACTCCGAACCAGCAGGCATTGGTAGCTGGCGCTGTTCGACGCGATAAAGCACGTGCCTGCGGAGCGGATGCCCCTCCGGGAGTCGAGGATGATCGAAATCGCCAGTTCGGTCCCTGTACATGCGAATTTTCTCCATAACCCGGCGTGACCGAAGATTGCCAGGCACTGTGAAGGCCACGACTTCTGGCAGCTTCAGAACTCTGAACGCATACGTCAGCACCGCCGAGGCCCCCTCGGTAGCGAGTCCTCGGTTCCAAAACGGACGCGCGAGCCGCCAACCGATTTCGACGGCAGGTGTGAAGCCGGCCTCAAAAGGTACATTGGAAATTCCGATGAAGCCGATGAATGGCGCTGCTCCGATCAACTCGGCCGCGTAAAAACAAAATCCGTATTCCCGGTAGTGGGCCTCAATGTGCGCCGCTACGTCGTCGCTCTCTTCGCGGCTCAGGCACGAGGGGAAAAACTCCATTACCTCTTGATCGGCGTTCAGAGCCGCGAACGGCTCCCGGTCCGAAGGGCGCCACGGCCGCAGGAGGAGGCGAGGCGTAGTAATCACAGATGAGAGTTTACGCGCGTGGTTACACTTTCGTTTCTCTCATATAAGCGAGCCGTCGTTTATAGTTGCTGATGAAAGTTCTCCATCTACATCTCTGCACGATGCAGTCATCTGAACGCTAATGTTGGTCACTCTCGAAAAAATCCAGCAAGCGCAGGAGCGCCTTCGAGGCGTAGCCGTTCGCACACCGCTCGTCAAAACGAATTTCCGCGAAGGCGAGGTTTTTCTTAAGCCCGAAAACCTTCAGCCTATAGGCTCGTTCAAGCTGCGAGGAGCCTATAACAAGATCGCGACCTTCTCTTCCGGACAGAAGGACAGAGGCGTAATCGCTTATTCCAGCGGCAATCATGCTCAAGGTGTCGCTTACGCTGCGCGGGCGATCGGCTGCCACGCGACCATTGTGATGCCGGACAATGCTCCGCCGCTGAAGCTAGAGAAAACGCGCGCCTTAGGCGCGGAAATCGTCATCGTCGGCCCATCTAGTGATGAACGCAAAGCTCGAGCCGAGGAATTGGCACACAGCAAGGGATTTGCTCTCGTTCCTCCTTATGACGACGAAGCTATCATCGCTGGCCAGGGAACCATGGGATTGGAAATCCTCGCGGATTTGTCCGACGCGAATGTGGTCCTGGTTTGTGTTGGCGGCGGTGGAATGATCAGCGGCATCGCTGCAGCTGTGAAAAACATGCGGCCCAGCCCGAAGGTGTATGGCGTCGAGTCGGAACTCGGAGCAAAAGCGAAGGCCAGCTTCGATGCCGGCCAGCGCGTCACCTTTCCTGCCGAGCAGACCATGCGCACCATCGCTGACGGACTGCGTACCCAGAGCGTCGGCGAATTGAATTTCGAGCATATTCAGCAGTATGTAGACGGATTTATCACGGTGGGCGAAGACGAAATCCGACAAGCGGTTCGGCGGCTCGCGTTCGACGCGCATCTGATTGCGGAGCCCAGCGGCGCAGTGCCAAGCGCCGCTGCGTTGTTCCATCGCAACGAGTTCCCCTCCAGTGGTAAGGTCGTGGCCATCGTAAGCGGCGGGAACATAGCGCCAGAGATGTTGACGGAGATCCTCGCAACCTAGCAATTTCGCACCATCGAAAGCCCTCTGACCGTAAGAGAATGCGATAATGGTGCTTCCTATCCGACACTGACACTCCGCCGACCTGAGTAGAGGCCCATGGAAAGAAGACAACAGTCCCGCATTGACGATTTCGAGCTCCAGGAATTCTTCCGCAAATTCGAAGACGAGTTTTATCGCAAATTCCAGCGCGATATGCCCGGCGAAGCGCGACGGTACCTCCACCTCGCCGAACAGGTGATCCGCAACGGTGAGCAGGAGCTGCGCAGCGAGTCTCCCCGCGAAGGCATTCGCTCATAAGCCGGGGTTACTTGGAGTGGGCAAAGGCAGCTTGCGCGCGACTCTTGAGCTCCTCGGGCGATAAATCCTCTACCCGCGTTCCAATCCACCAGTAGTTTCCCTCCGGATCCTCGACACCTGCATTGCGATCGCCGTAGAACTGATCCGCCGGTTCCATCAACGATTTCGCTCCCCCGGCCATGGCGCGCTGGTACCAGGCATCACAGTCCTCGACATAGAGATAGAACCCCGTCGGCCGCGGCGTCCACTGATCACGAGCCTGTCCCAGCATCAGCATGGAATCGCCGATCTTGAGTTCTGCGTGACGGATGGTGCCGTCGGGTTCTTCCGAAAGCGTTTCAGTCGTTTGTGCCCCAAAGGCCCGCTTCAGGAACTCGATTTCCGCGCGGGCGTTGGCAACTGTGAGATACGGCGTGACGGTGTGATATCCGGGTGGGATTGGATTTGTTTTCATGGTCTCCTCTCAGCATGCTGTCAGTCCGCGCGGCAGCATAGTCGCGGTTCCGTTGACGTTTCGTCATGCTGCATTCTGCCGTCTTACTGACCAATGGTCTTGTAAAAATGTGCAGCTAGTCCACGAGGGGAACGTGATTGAGATGTTCTGTACGGTGTTTCAAGTAAGCAGACGGAGTGATTCCCGAGAAAGCTCGGAACTCATGATTGAAGTGCGCCTGATCGAAGTATCCGTGGGCGAGGGCGATGTCAACCCAATCTACGTCTTTGACCGCATGGATCGCATGCAATACACGCTGGAAGCGGTGAAGCCGGCAAAACAGTTTAGGAGTTAAGCCGATTTCGTCACTAAATACTTGGATGAATCGCCGGCGGCTAATTCCGACCTTTGCGGCAATCCCGGCGACGGATTGGCAAGGCGAACCGTCGTTTATGAGCTGAAGCGCGTGATCCACGGCTGGATTCCGGTGGAACGGCTTCACGGCCCGCTCCATTAAGCATCGCTCGAGAACGAGGATCTTCGCTTCTGGACTTTCGGCCTCCTGCAATCTATTCCTCACATCATTGCCGTGAATTCCCCAGAGACACTCGAGCGACACATCGGTGTTTTCTAGTTCATTGACAGGCATTTTCAAAAACCGTGAGGCTCCTCCGGCCTTGAAATGAATGCCGATCAAGGAGCGCTGGCTTGCAGTATCGACGATGCCGAATTTAGAACGCGGTCCGGCCAGAATTGCTCCGGAGAATCGGTCGAAGCTTTCAGGATCGTGCGGGTGGTAAGTCTTTATTTCATTCTCAAGAAGGTTAATGATCACCTGCATCGAGCCATCCGGCATGATGCGTTCTTTCGCATGAGGCTGCGTATATCCCTCATAAAGCCAAAAGAGTTCGATGAATTGCGAAAGTGGTGGTTTGGGAACGTAAGTGAGATACAACACGCCGGAATAATACTGCAAGTTATTCGTGTGCGCTCTCGCGGGTGTACCAACATTATTCGACTACCACGGAGTATGAACTTTCTCCGCTCCGTATAATGCTCAAACCATGCCGAAGCGACTCGCTGGACACAATACTAAGCAAATCTCGCTTCCTAAGAATCACTGCTTCGCCTGCGGCAAAGACAATCCCGAGGGCATGCGGCTGAAATTCTTCTTCGACGAGGGCCACCATCGCGCCTGGTGCAAATTCAAGCTGCCGCGCAAATACCAAGGTCCGCCGGGACACGCTCACGGTGGCATAATTGCCACACTTCTCGACGAAGCCATGGGAAAGGTCAACAAGCTGCGCTCGGTCGTGGCGCTTACGTCATCGATGGCAATTGAGTTTGTAAAACCGGTGCCGCTGGGCAAAAGTCTGATCGTCGAGGGTACCGAGCAGGATGTACAGGAGCGTCGCCACTTCAACACCGCGGAAATTCGTGATGAACATGGTATGGTCCTGGCCCGAAGCCAGGGCGTGTTCATTGCGGTAGATCCTGAGCGGATGAAAGCTAAGTTCGCCGAGAAACGGAAACGATAAATCGATTTCCGTCCCCGGCGTCGCAAAATGAGCTCTGGTGTTATTAGTGTCCCTGACATAAATCCCGAAGTTTTAGCCACCAACGGCGCTAATATCTCGAAGTTACCACGTCCATCTACCTGGAACTCACATTTGAAGAGGTAATCAGCGAATCGCGAGTTTGCAAATGAACACCTTGAAAAACGATCTGCTGTACGGCGTGCGCATGTTGCGCAAGAACCCTGCATTCACGATGGTGGCAGTACTCACCCTGGCGCTCGGCATCGGAGCGAATACCACGATGTTCAGCCTGGTGAATTGGCTGTTGTTGCGCCCTCTGCCGGTTTCGCATCCCGAGCAGATCAGCGTCATCGGCTACCGTCAGCGGCATGGCAATACGCAGAACCAGTTCTCTGTTCCCGAATACCGAACCATCCGCGGCCAGACCACTGGCGTCTTCTCCGATGTCGCCGCTTACCAGATCGGACTCGACGGCTTCAGCACTGGCGGCCAGGCAGATCGGCTGTTGACCTACTACGTCACGGGAAATTTCTTCCGGACGATGGGATTGCAGCCCGTCGCTGGACGGCTGTTCGTTCCGAAGGAAGGCGAAAACGTCGATTCGGATCCCGTGGTTGTCCTGAGCTACGCCTATTGGCAGAAGCGTTTTGCCGGACAAACCGACATTCTGGGCAAAAAAGTTTCCCTGAACGGGAAGCCGTTCACCGTGATCGGCGTGGCCCCCAAAGGCTTCTATGGGCCCTATCCCATTTTGGAAGCACAGGCCTATCTGCCGCTTGGAATGAACACCATTGAAGGCACGCCACGCGACTTCATGGAAAACCGCGGCAGTCGCCAGGTGGTCTTATTGGCGCGGCTGCGCGACGGCGTCAATCTCGGCCAGGCGAGCGCGTCACTTGGCGTCATTGCGCAACATCTAGGCACCGATTTCCCTCAGTTCGATAAAGACTTGGAGATCCGCGCTTATTCCGAGGTGCACTCGCGACCGCAGCCGGATGAGACCAACACCGTCCCGATCGTCGCGGGTTTATTTCTCGGACTTGCAGCAATGGTTCTTCTTCTGGCATGCATGAACGTCGCCAACATCCTGCTGGTACGAGCCACAGTCCGCGAGCGAGAAGTTGCCATTCGCGCTGCGCTTGGGGCATCTCGAAAGCGCCTCGTCCAGCAATTGCTTACCGAAAGCGTGTTACTGGCATTGCTGGGCGGCTTGGCGGGAATCGTGCTCGGGTTGATCGGCAGCTCGCTCCTGAGTTCTCTGAATCTTCAGACTGATTTGCCTATTCACCTCGACTTTGGTTTCGATTGGCGCGTCTTCGGATACGGCTTTGCCGCTGCGCTCCTGACCGGCATTGTTGTCGGCATCGTGCCGGCCATCCGCGCCTCGCGCGGCAATCTCAACGCGGTCCTGCATCAGACTGGACGCGGCGTGGTCGGCGCGCGCGCGCGTTTACGAACAGCACTGGTTGTAGTCCAAGTTGCGGGATCGCTGATGTTGCTGATCGTTGCCGGACTGTTCATGCGTAGTCTCCAGGCAGCGCAGCGTACCGATTTGGGATTCGATCCCAACAACGTCGTGAACTTCGTCATGGACCCCAGCGAGATCGGCTACAAACCGGAGCAGACGCTGCAGTTCTATCGCGATTTGGTTAGTCGTGTGCGACAGCTTGGCGGTGTACAGACAGCGGCGACCGCCACCAGCGCTCCGATGGGCTACTACGGTAGCGGCGATGGCTTGATCATCGACGGCTACCAACCACCTCCGGGCCAGCCTGTTCCTGGGTCGCAATACGAACTGCTCTCCGGCGACTATTTTGGGACCATGAGGATTCCGCTCGTTGAAGGAAGAGAGTTTCGTGATTCGGATAACGACAAAGCGGTAAATGTCGCCATCGTGAACGAGTCGATGGCGAAGAAATACTGGCCGAATCAGGACCCGATTGGACGGCATTTCCGCATGGCGAGCAATGCAAAGCAGGAATTGGAAATTGTGGGCGTGGCAATAAATGCGATGTACTCGCGCACGAACGGCCCGTCTCCGAACAACTTCTACATGCCTCTGGCACAACATGCCGCCATTGGAACCCTGCAGGTTTTACAAGTTAGGACGATGGCCGATCCATCGAGCATAATTCCGGAAATCGAACGCACGATCCATAGTATCGCGCCCGATCTTCCCGTCTTCGAAGTGAAGACTATGCGACAGGCAATGTACACCCTGAATGGCCTGCTCATGTTCCAGCTCGGCGCAGGATTGGCCGCAGTTCTCGGCGGTTTGGGACTGATCCTTTCCGTAATCGGTGTTTACGGTGTGATTGCCTACTCCGTCAGTCAGCGGACGCAGGAGATCGGCATTCGCATGGCGTTGGGCGCACAGCCCGGTTCCATCCTCGGACTCGTACTGCGCCAGGGCATCGTGATCGTGGCCATTGGACTCGCTCTTGGAGTCATTTGCGCTCTCAGCAGCGCGAAACTGGTTGGCAAATTCCTTGTGGTAAGCGGCTCCGATCCACTCACCTACTGCACAGTCTCGCTCGCGCTTACGATTGTGGCGCTTTTCGCGTGCTACCTGCCCGCGCGCCGCAGCACGAGAGTGAATCCCATCGTCGCCTTGCGGCATGAGTAAAGGGTAGCTCCGCTCACGGATTACACTGGAGTGCCGCTGTTCGCAGCAGCAAACGACATCCAGTTCGCGCCTAATGATCACCGACTGCCACGTTCACATCCAGCCCGTCGAAATGTTCAAGCCGGAAGCTCTGGCGGCGATGAAGAAGAAACGGGCGAATTTCGAGCAAGTCATCGAGTTCTGCCGCTCTGCGAAGAAGTTTTTGCAGTACTTGGACCGCATCGGTATCGATCGCGCGGCTCTGATTAACTATGTTGCGCCGGAGGTGATCGGCTTCACGGCTGAGGTGAATGAATTCATTGCCAAGTATGTGAAGGAAGATCCCAGGCGTTTGATTCCCTGCGGCAGCGTTCATCCGCGGCACAGCTCGAACGTGCAGCGCGATATGGAGCACATCGTGCGTCTGGGCATTCGCATGATCAAGGTGCATCCACCGCACCAGTTACTCCATCCGAACGATTACCTGAACGGCGTCAAGGAACTGGAGATCATTTATAGGATCGCCGAGCAGAGCGGCATACCTGTGATGGTGCACACAGGCACATCGATTTTCCCTGGAGCCAGGAACAAATTCGGTGATCCCATTTACGTGGACGATGTCGCCGTCGATTTTCCCAAATTGAAAATCCTTCTCGCACATGGCGGGCGGCCGCTATGGATGGATACAGCGTTCTTCCTCATACGAAGACACGCGAATGTCTACCTCGATATTAGTGGAATCCCGCCGAAAGCTTTGCTGAAGTACTTCCCACGGCTGGAAGAGATTGCGAGCAAGACTCTCTTCGGGACCGACTGGCCCGGACCTGGAGTTCCCGACATCGAGCGCAACCTGGAAGATTTCCGCGCGCTTCCACTGAGTGAAAGCGCCAGGCGCCGGATTCTGAGTGAGACGGCGTTGTCAATTTGGCCTGCCTGAGAAAGAGCGAACACGAAGGTCACGAAAGTAAACACGAAGGTCACGGAGTGACCCCGGCCCGTTTGCTCGCTGCTATAAATTTCGTTTATAAAAGAAGGTTGCTCTCTGCACGATGTGGCTCACTGGGATAGTGGCTCACGTTCTGCTCGGGTGGAGAGCCTCTTCGAGGTTTCTATGTCCACCACGCCAGCAACAAAAGGTCTAGAGGGAATCGTAGCTGCAAATTCGGGCATTTGTTTCATCGACGGCGATGAGGGCATTCTTGCCTATCGCGGCATCGACATCCACGACCTCGCCGACAACTCAACATTCGAAGAAGTCTGCTACCTGCTGTGGTTTGGGCAACTCCCGAAACGGGAAGAGCTCGAGCACTTGAAACATCGCCTCGCCGAGTCGCGAGTGCTGGACCCGAAGATCGTCGACATGATGCGGAACTTCCCCAAATCGGCGACGCCGATGGAGGTTCTGCGAACTACAGTTTCCGCGCTGTCGTTTTACGATCCCGATGAGAAAGCTGTCGATCACGATTCCAACGTCCGCAAGTCATACGCACTGACTTCGCAGATCGCGATGATCGTGGCCATCTACGATCGCATCCGCAAAGGCAAGAAGATCGTTGAGGCCGACCCGAAGCTGTCCCACGCCGCCAATCTGTTGCTGCAGCTCACCGGCGAAAAACCATCGCCGACCGCGGAAAAAGCCCTCGACATCGCTCTTATTCTTCACGCCGACCACGAACTGAACGCCTCTACCTTCGCCGCTCGCGTAACCGCCGCAACTCTCTCGGATATGCACTCGGCCATCACCAGCGCGATCGGCGCATTAAAAGGACCATTGCACGGGGGTGCGAATGAGCAAGTAATGCGCATGCTGTTCAATCTGGACAAAGCCGGCAAGGATCCGGTTGAACACGTGAAGAGCATGCTGGCCGATCACAAGAAGGTTCCTGGGTTCGGCCATCGGGTGTACACGACGGAAGATCCTCGCGCTACGCATCTGCGCAAAATGTCAGAGGATCTCGGTCGATCCAGCGGCAATCCGAAGTGGTTTGATATGTCGCGGAAGATCGAGAAGTTCATCAATGCGGAAAAGAAACTAAACGCCAATGTTGACTTCTATTCGGCGTCGACCTATACCGCACTGGGCATTGATGTTGATTTGTTCACGCCGATCTTCGCTGCCTCACGCATTGCTGGATGGACGGCACACGTCATCGAGCAGCTCGACGACAATCGGCTGATTCGCCCGCGCGCCGAGTACGTTGGCCCGCAATACCCAAACCGCTACGTGCCCATGGTTCAGCGCTAGGCTTCATCAACCAACGGAGGACACAGAGGAGCACAGAGGAAACGGACTTTTTTTGAGCGTTTTATTTCCTCTGTGTCCTCTGTGGTTGAGTTCTCCTTCTCGTTTCCGAAATACTGGGCCGCCGCACGGATTCCTCTGCTATCATGCGCTTCGTTATGGCTGAGCCCGCGAGTAAGGAAAGCCAGCAGAAAACGTCATTTCGCGTTCGCGACTTCATGACCAGCACGGTCACGAGCCTCAAAGTTGATGCTCGTCTGCTCGATGCGGCGCTGCTGATTCGCCGCACGGGAAAGCGGCACGTGCCGGTGGTATCGGCGGAAGGAAAAGTGCTTGGGATTATCAGCGATCGCGATGTTTCGCGGCTCGCTCCCTCAGTTCTCTCGCCCCTCAGTTCTGAGGAATATAACCGCATCTTCGAAGGCACGCCAGTGACGTTGGCCATGACCAAGGATCCGGTCACCATTCACCCTGACGCGCCCGTGCAGCAGGCAGTTCAGATCATGACCAGTAGAAAATTCTCGTCTGTATTAGTGACGGAAAGTGATGGAAAGCTGGTGGGGATCATCACCGTGACCGATCTGCTCAGCCTTCTAGGCGAGCTGTTGCGATCAGCAGCAGCGTAATTGTCGTCGTTTCTTTTCCTGTCGAGCCCCCGATTTGGCGTCAGGAGTCCCTGTAGACTTCAGTAAATGTTAAAAATAGCGAGTTCATCGCAGCGGCAGGGATTCCGCTCTCATGCTCGCGCGAAAAGCACGCGCCGAACATGAGCTCGGAATGACAAATAAGAAAGGCAAGGAAAGCAGGACTGAGCCGAGCCCCGGATCGGCTCAGTCCTGCATGACAAACCAGACTAGGCGGTCTTCGCCAACACCCGTGCAGGCTCGCCGATCGACGTGACCTTTGATTCGCGCCGGTGTTCCGTGACAAGCTTCATCTGTTTCCAGTCGTACGGAAATTCCTTTCCACAATCCAGGCACACAACGTACGTGCCGGTTACTTGCGCTGCCGGAGAACGACGGGAACTACGTGTCGTGAATGGGAAGCTATAGTTTCTGTGCCAGCAACCGAAGAGCATATTGACCAGACTCATCGAACACCCCTTGGGTAACTACCTGGAAAGAAGCGTTTGCTGCAAATCTCTTACAATCCAGCTTCTCTCCTCACAGCATTAGATTCAGGAGAGCTGAATTTGGTTCCTTCGCATTCAGCTTCTTTCTTTATCAATAAATTGTTTCAATTTCTTGAACCCAGAGTAGCTGGAGAAGATGCTGTGGAGCGCTAAGCCGTTGAATTCCAAGCTGTTGGACTGAGGGCGAGTCGGTGGAAGTCACCGACGGGCCAAAATGGGATGTAATTCTTGGCGCGCTTACGCAGCCAGACGCTCAGAAAGAAACGCCATGGCCTCGCGCATGGTCTGCTCGGCGTCGAGGCCAATCGGGAAAATTGGGTCCTGCATCCGCTTCCAGACGCCGTCCTGCTGGACATAGACCGAAACGTAATAAGGAATGTCAGGATTTGAGTATGAGTGCCAGAGTTCGAGCCGATACATCTGCTCGCGAATAACCACTACCCCGGTCTTGATCAGCTCCCATGCTTCTGTGATGCCGGAAAAATTGCGGAAGTCTTTCAGCGAATTGCAGTACTCTGCCATCTCGAACCTCGTCTTCTCATTATGCCCTACTGATTTTGGGATGCGGGGGCGAACCGGCTCGACTAGCGCAGAGTCGACTTCGAGGTCAACTTTCTTTTAGCCTTCACTGCGGCAGAACTCGACGAATTTTCACGGTCGCTGCTTTTGAACTGCGTCCAAGGCCCGGCTTTCATGTCGTGAAGAAAGGGCGCCATCCAGGCGTACTCGGGATGCTGGCCGAGGAAATCCTTGGCATGAAAATCTTCTCCACAGGGATGGCCGGCGCGCGCCACCAGTTCCATTCTTTCTGCCATGTCGCTATCGGTGGCTTTACCTTGAACTGCACCGCCGGGATAGTAAGGAGCCCATTCCCAAACCTGAATTCCACGCGCGCTCACGTCAGTGTGCCCACACAGAGTGCGCTCGTCAGCCTGCTCTTTTTTGTCGTAGCTGTCGATGTGATCGGAGAGAAATTGCTGGGCCATGCCCACGTCGATCTTCCCTTTGTTCTGCTGCATCAACTCTTCCCACCGCGCATGCCGCGCATTGGGAGAAGTCGTCAGATCGTTCGGATCGAAGTCAGTTTCTTCTTTGATGAGCTTGGGATCACGGGCAAAGTTCGAGCTGACGAAGTATCCATCTTTCGAGCGCCATAGCGGTGTATTCTTCAACCCTAGCTCCAGGTAAGCAATCTCGTTGGTTTTGCGATCGCCGATGAGCCAATCGTTGGCATATCCGCCGTTGTTTCCTTCCTTGATGGTCCGCACGTAATCATCGATCGAATCGGCATATTGCAAGGCTTTTCTGGAGCGTACAAATTCAGGAATGGCGCTGGGATCGAATCCGGTGAATTGAGTAATCGTGGTTTCCGTGATCATGATTCCGCTAGAGTTCACTCCGAAATCGTCATCCGACGTGATCACTCCGGGAAAGCCGTCCATCAGGATTTTGTTTCCGTGTTCGGGAACGATGTCGAACATGATCACCCAGCGCTCGCCATTCATGTAGTTCGTCCAGTTGTTATGGGCGATCACGATCTTGCCGTCTTTCGTATAGCTTCCTGTGGCGATAAACGCGCTGCAATTCCCCGGCGCGACCAGCTTGGGAGCATTCAACAGGGCTTGCTTCTTGTTGAGCCAGGGAACGTAGTAGTCAGGCACCTCCTCGAAAGCATTCAGCGCCACAACGTCATAAACGTCCAGCTTGCTGCCACGCGCTTTCAGTCCGTCAGCGATTCCTTGCAACTCCTGCCGGTATTCGGCTTCGATGTGCGGCCAGAGCACTTCGCGCGCGGTCTTGCGAAAGAACTCCCAATCACGCTCGCTAGTGTGGGTGTCGAACAGCTTCACCGCATTGAGCGCATCTTCTATTTCAGGAGCGAGCAGATACCCATGCTGATAGCCGACATGGCTCGGAGAGCCCTCGAGATGGACGTAGATCCATCCGCCGCGTTCAAAGCGGTAGGCATTCCCCAATCGGGGATCTTTGGTGGAGGATTTCGCAAATGCAGAGACAGACAAACCAGTTACCGTCAGGCACAAAACTAGAAACAAAGAACGACGCACGAGGTCTCCTAAGCGCAGGAAATCAGAATGCGCCAATCTTAGGTGCGTCGGCTACCAGGGTCAAGACACGACGAGGCCGATTGCCATGACTGAGGACCGGCGGCCGCCCTCGGCCGGGTTTTCGGTGTTTCGCAACACTGATGTTGGAGGCAATAAGAAAACCCGCGCGGGTAGCGCGTCGGTCCGTTAAGCAAGGAATCTACGCAGCACGGCGATGTTGCCGAGTGGAAGCGGCTTTCTTCGCCGCAGCGCTGCGCGATGACCGACTCCGTCGTGCGGCGGCGCTCCGCGCCTGCTTCGATAACGCGCTGCGAGAAGCGGCCGAATGCGGCTCGCGTTTGAGTGCACGCTCGCGAGCAGCGGAACGTTTGTGAGAGGTCTTGCGCGGGCCGTGCTCCGCTTTTTCCAGGTCGCGCTTCGCTTGCTTTCGTGTGCGCGGCGACGTACTTCCCTCTTTAGGAGCTGCGAGTTTGACGCCTGCTCGGCGCGCCTTCGACAATCCAATCGCGATTGCCTGCTTTGTATTGCGGGCGCCATGTTTGCCGCGACGAATGTGTTCCATCTCCTCGCGGACGAATTCGCCCGCCTGCGTCGTCGGAGCTTTTCCTTCTTCTTTGTCTTTCTCGGCGCGCTTCAGCGTGGTCTTCCAGGGCATTGCTTCACCTCTATAGAGCAACGATGCACGCGAACACATTCACGATGTCTGAAGGATTGGAGCAACTTCACAGTTGCTCCATCCGACGTCGCATTGACTTCGCGAGAAGGTCAGTACCGTCCGCGGTAGCGGATGGGTTTATTGATCTGATCTCGAAGAAAGCACCCATTCGCTACCGCGAACGGTACTGACTGATCTCAGGAGTCGAGCCGATTATGCCAATGCGGCGTCCGATTTTGCTCCGTAAGCTTGGTACCACGGAGTCGCGGCTTTCAGGCGCTCGTTTACATTCTGAATATTCTTCACGCCTTCGCTATTCATCCAATCTACAAATGCTTTTTCTCCCTGCTTCGCGAATAC
This sequence comes from Terriglobales bacterium, assembly GCA_035277605.1. Lineage (GTDB taxonomy): Bacteria > Acidobacteriota > Terriglobia > Terriglobales > Acidobacteriaceae > Gp1-AA112. Next base: position 22,505 of record DATEKE010000310.1, read on the forward strand.
CGGCACGCCATCCGCCCAGGTTGCACGACCGCAGAGCACGCCATTGAACTTCACTCCCGACTCAGCGGCGAGTTCCAGCGTCTCGGAGAACTCGCTGTTACTCACGCCGGCAGAGAGATAAATGAACGGTTTCTTAGATACCGCTGCGGATTTGCGAAACAACTCGATCGCCTCTTTGCGCGTGTAAGCCGACCCTTTGCCTGCATTGCTCTTCGCGCCTTCAACGAATTTCATATTGATGGGAACTTCGGCTTTCATCACGTCAACGCCGTACTGATCCTTGGTGAACTCTTCCATGCTGCGAATTACGCTCTCGGGCTTGCGCTTCGCATATTCGAGTCCTTTTTCGTCGCCGCCTTTGGGATCGTAGCCAACAAATTCCAGGAAGAAAGGAATATCTTCGCCGCGGCATTCGTCGCCGATGCGCTCCACGAACGCGTGCTTTTCTTCGTTGACCTCTTTGGAGTCGAATGGCGAGTAGTAAATCAGGACCTTGATGCAGTCGGCGCCGGCAGCTTTCAATCGTCGCACCGACCAGAAGTTGAGAAGATCGGGAATGCGTCCAGGTCGCGTGTTGTCATATCCGGTTTGCTCGTATGCGAGCAGCAGTCCAGCATTCTTATTGCGCTTCTTGGCTGCAGGCAGTCCGAATTCCGGATCGAGCAGAATGGCGCTGGCGTGCTTGGTAAGAACTTCCGTCACGATGGTCTTGAAGTCCTCCAGCATTTTGTCGGGCACATCCGGCACGCCTTTTTCTTTGGCGAGCGATTTTTTGAGCGATCCGCGCTGATCCATAGCAGCAGCCGCGATTACGCCGCGAGCGTCAGAGACCGCTTTCATTCCGGCGAGCTTTCCGGGAGTCAACTTCACAGGGGGAATCCTCCTTGGGATTTTTTGAGATTTTGTCGAGACCGCTTTTTTTGCAGGCTCAATCCAGGCCGAAGGCGTCGGCTGCTGGGATAAATGATGATGGCAATTTGATTGTAACTTAGGCCTAACTCTACCTGCTACTGCGCGCGCTCGAGCGCAGCCGTTTGCAAAGCGAGAAGATCGGTAATTCCCTGTTTGGCTACACGGATCAACTCTGCGAGTTGCGAGTCGCCGAAGGCAGCTTGCTCGGCAGTCGCCTGTACTTCGACGAAGCGTCCCGATCCCGTCATGACAAGGTTCATGTCCACTTCAGCCCGCGAATCTTCTTCATACGCCAAATCGAGCAGGATCGTGCCGTCTACGATGCCTACACTAGTTGCCGCAACGCCGTCACGCAAAGGCGATTTCTTCAGCGTGCCTGCAGCCACCAACCGTCGAACCGCCAGAGCTAACGCTATGTAAGCTCCGGTGATCGAGGCGGTGCGCGTGCCTCCATCTGCTTGAATCACATCGCAATCGATGTAGATGGTCCGCTCGCCCAGGTGCGATAAATCACAGATTGTGCGTAGTGATCTGCCGATCAGCCGCTGAATCTCATGTGTTCTTCCGCCGATTCGGCCTTTGCTGGATTCGCGCGGCGTGCGTGTGAGCGTCGAGCGCGGCAGCATTCCGTACTCGCTGGTGATCCAGCCCTTTCCCGAATTGCGAAGAAACCCTGGAACACTTTCTTCGATGGAAGCGGTGCAAATAACGCGTGTGTGCCCAACCTCGATCAGAGCCGAACCTTCAGCCATGCCAATGTAGTCCGGAGTGATGCGCACCGGACGCATCTGCTCAGGCGTGCGATTGTCGCTGCGAAAAGCCATGATTGGATTCTATTTGAGGACGGCGGGCATAAAGAATCGCGTGATCGGGTCATCGGGTCATCGGGTGAAGTGAGAAGAAGCAATCGGCCATAGGCGACAGTCAGTAGGGAGTCGGCATCAGCGAGGAGTCGAGGTTCATCAATCTTCAGCCTATTGCTGATTGTTGTCGCGGGTCCCCACTTCGCCCGATGACCCGATCACCAGATCACCCGATTCCTCCGGCCCATTCTGGTAATGATTGACCTTGCCCTTCAACCATCCTACGATTGCGGACACACCCTTCTTGATGTCAGCTCCTATACACCATACCGGAGGAATGCTTGGACGTTACCGTCTGCTGGAGCAAATTGGCGCCGGCGGGATGGGAGTGGTCTATCGCGCGCACGACGAGCGCCTCGGACGCTATGTCGCCATCAAGTTGCTGGCTCCGGGCAGCATTCGCAGCGTCGTGGCGCGCCATCGCGTGCACAACGAAGCGATGGCGCTGTCTCGCCTGAGCCATCCGAACATCGAGACCATCTTCGAGTTTGATTCAGAAGATGATTGCGATTTTCTGGTTGTGGAGTTGATCGAAGGCGTCTCGTTGGACGAGCTACTTAGTCGCGGTCCCGTACCGCAAACGCTGGCTGTGTCGCTCACAATGCAGCTCCTGCGAGGGTTGGCTGCGGCTCATGAAAAAGGAATTATTCATCGAGACTTAAAGCCGTCGAATCTGCGCTTGACGCAGGATAGCTTTTTAAAAATTCTTGATTTCGGCATTGCAGATTTAGGCGAAGAAAAATCCCAGCAATCGCATGAACTCACGACTGAAACGCACAGCACAATACTGACCGGAACGCTCGCTTACATGTCGCCCGAGCAGCTCTGTGGCGCAAAACCCGACGCACGCAGCGACATTTATGGCTCGGGACTGATCCTGTATCAGATGTGCGTGGGACGCCCACCCTACAGCGAGACTGGCGCGCTCCTGATCGATGCCATCCTGAATCGGCCTGTGCCTCCGCCGATCAAATTCAACGCAGAAATCACTCAACCTCTGCAGGAGATCGTCCTCAAAGCTCTTCAAAAAGATCCCAGGCAGCGCTATCAATCTGCACGAGAGATGCTTCGCGATCTTGAGGTCTTGGACGCCGCGGTTGCAAACCGATCAGCTCACCGCATCTGGCAAATCTCAAGCGTGGCGGTGCTGGTGCTCATTCTCGGACTGCTAATCGGACTCGAAAATCGCAGGATCGTCGATTGGGCGAACCGCCGTCTTAATCCTGTTCCAGCCTACAAATATGTGGCAGTGATGCCCTTTCGCAGTGTAAGCAATGACGATCCTGCGCTGGACCAAGGTCTTACGGAAGCAGTCGCTGCCAAGCTCATGGAGATCACGGCTGCCCAGTCAGTCCAAGTTGTTTCACCGAGAGACATTAAGGCGGAGCATGTGGAAGATGTCGCTGACGCACACCGAAAACTCGGCGTCAATCTGGCCATCGCCGGCACTCTACAACGAGTGCAAGGCTCCACGCGCGTGAATCTTGAGCTTGAGGACGCCAGTACACGACGCCTGCTGCGCGCCGCAAATTTCACGGCCAATGCTCCCAACATTTTCGCGCTGCAGGATCAGGTGATCGAGAAAACGGTGCAAATGCTCGAGATCGAAATGCACCGCGACATCGGCCAGCAGGGACACGGAACAACGAATCCTGAAGCATTCACGTTATATACGCGCGGTATTGGATTCCTGGATAACGAAACTGTTCCCGAAGACGTGGACAGCGCGATCGTGCAATTCCAGCAGGCTCTCGCGATCGATCCTGGCTACGCTGGCGCCTCCGCCGAGCTCGGGCTCGCATACTTCGAAAAGTATGTCCTCACTAAAGATTTGTCTCTCGTAAATCAGGCACGAGCAGCATGCGAGCGTGCTCTCACCTTGAACTCTCAATCCGCTGAGGGCAATGTGTGCTTAGGCGTGGTACACCGCGGGACGGGAGATTACCAGGCAGCGGTCTCCGATTTTCAAATGGCGGTTGAGACCGATCCGAAGAACGATGAAGGCTATCGCGGACTCGCCTCTGCTTTCGTCGAGCTCGGCAGAATGCAGGACGCTGAGGCTACTTACAAGAAAGCCATCAGCATTCATCCGCAGTATGCGAATGGCTATAGCCGACTGGCCTCGCTTTATCGTCGAGAAGGCAAATACGCGCTGGCTATTGCTGAGATGAAGAAAGCAATCGGACTGGCTCCCGATGACGCGCGCCACTGGGCCAGTTTGGGAGCGGAGTACAACTACGCCGGCGACTACAACCGATCCATCGATGCGCTCCAGCACGCAATATCCATTCGCCCTTCCTATCAGGCGTATTCCAATCTGGGACTGAGCTATTTGGCCCTGCGCAGATTTCCTGAAGCAGTGGCTGCGCTGGAACAAGCTGTCGCGATGGGAAGCCACACCATCCAGACGTATGGAAATCTGGGCCGCGCTTATTTCTTCTATCCTGCAAAACGAGAGTTGTCGCACGAACCGCTTGAAAAAGCCCTCGAACTTGCTTCCGACGACCTGAAAGTGAATCCGCGCGATGCTGATGTCTACACGCTCGCCGCGGAGTATGAAGCCATGCTGGGACGAAAAGACCTGGCGATGCGCTTTTTAAATTCTGCAATTCAGCTTCGCCCCAACGACGCAGAGACGCTATACTTTGCGGGCACAGTCCACGCTTTGCTGGGTCAAGAAGACAAAGCGATCTCATGGTTGCAAGCCGCAATTAAGCACGGATATTCGCGTGCCGAGATCGATAACGCCGTAGAACTCGATGACTTGAGAAATACCCCTGAATTCAAGTCTTCCTTTGGCAATTCCGATTAACCTGCAGTTTCGGCCCTAACATCTGAAGGGAGAAACTCCGATGAAGAAGGCTGCCATTGTCATACTGCTGATCGTCATAGCAATTCTTGTGTTTCTACTCGTCAGGAACAGGCCGAAGATGGCTATGATGGTCACGAATCATCCTTACAAAAACACAACCATCAAACTTCAGCAGTGTCCCGCCCGCGTGGGAAACGACCATAAGGTGTGCATTATTCCAATTGAATATCTTCTGGAAATGACGCAGCCGGGTGGCGGTGAACCAGATAACGCCATTGAAGTACGCCACAAAGACACGATTCTTTGGGTTAGCTGGAGTGGCGAGTCGATCACTGTCAATCCTATGGATCCGATCGATTGCATCTCCCATCAAAAAATCCAGATCCCGGGCGCAGATCCGTTTATCGATAAGCCTTCCGGCGGTGAAAACGCCAAGTACGCCCATGTGACAGATAAGTCGGAAAACGACAACAACTGTTACAAAACAAATATCACCGTGACCACTGCAAGTGGAGTCGTAACCACCATCGATCCGCACTTGTTCGATGGCGGACCGTAGGAGCAGCGAAGCAGAATTGAAACCATTTGCTCTAGTGCAGACGGCTAACTGCAACCGATTCGGAGCAGGCGATGTGGAACAAAATCAATCGAGAACAATGGCTTACAAAACAAAAGGAGCGAACCAGTACGGTCCGCTTCTTTGTTTGTTAGGTGAATCTTCAGTTAGCTCGCAAGCGCATCGACGGAATGTGCGCTAGCCGACGAGGGCAGCGGACATTCATACATTGCGTGAAAGTCTTTGGCTTCGCTCAGCGCCTGCTCGTCTTCTCCGCGAGCGCTCCAGCGGCAGTTCGGACAAAGAACGACGGTTTCACGAGTTTCCATATTGCCCTCCAAATTAATAATGTGCGCTCATCCAGCAAAGATGTGAAATCGAGATTTCTTATTGTCAGAATCGGAAAAAGTTATCATGCTCCAGAGCCGCTCCGAGCCCGCATTCGCTGAGTTGCTATAATTCCTCTCAGCGTTGCAGTTCGACGCCTCCAACCTGTAATCGCATTTCCAGATTGGCCAGGTAGCTCAGATGGTAGAGCGCAGCCCTGAAAAGGCTGGCGTCGGCGGTTCGATTCCGTCCCTGGCCACCA
>DATEKE010000311.1:0-2613 GCA_035277605.1 Terriglobales bacterium
ACGCCCTTCGGCATCTCCGGCATGGCGTAATCTTCGTTGTACATGGTGATGTAGTAGAAGCGGTCTTCGCCCTTCTCGTACATCCGACGCAGTCCATCATGAACGATGACGGCCATCTCGTAAGCGTAAGCGGGATCATAGGTCACGCAGGTCGGATAGACGCTTGACATCACCACGCTGTGTCCATCGCAGTGCTGCAAGCCTTCGCCGGAGAGCGTAGTGCGCCCGGCGGTGCCGCCCATCAGGAACCCTTTGCCGCGCGCGTCACCGAAAGCCCAGATGAGATCGCCCACGCGTTGGAATCCGAACATCGAGTAGTACATGTAGAACGGAATCGTGGGCAGGCGATAGTTGGTGTATGCCGTTCCCGCCGCGGTGAACGATGCCATCGAACCCGCTTCGGTGATTCCTTCTTCGAGAATCTGACCGTCTTTCTCTTCTCGGTAGTAGAGCAGGATGTCCTGATCGTGCGGCGTGTAGAGCTGCCCCTGGCTGGCGTAAATACCGACTTGACGAATCGCAGATTCCAGTCCGAAGGTGCGGCCTTCATCGGGAACAATGGGTACAACCAGCTTTCCCATTTCGGGATGCTTCAGCAGCGTGCGCAACATGCTCACGAATCCCATCGTCGTGGACACCGCGCGACCGCGCGAGCCGCCGAGCGCGTCACTGAAGAAGTCGAGTTCTGGAGCCTTCAGGTTTGGCTTGCGAGCGTCGCGAGCAGGAATGTAGCCGCCGAGATCTTTGCGGCACTTCTTCATGTACGCGATTTCCGGCGTGTCCTTCTGAGGACGATACGGCACGCCATCTTTGGCAGCCTGGTCCGGAACAGGAATGTCGAAAACTTTGCGGAACGTTGCGAGCGCGTCTTCTGTAAGCTTCTTTTCCTGGTGCGTCGCATTGCGCGCCTGCGCTGACCCCAATCCATAGCCCTTCACAGTTTTGGCGAGAATTACCGTGGGTCCACCAGTGTGCTCAATGGCGCGCAGATAAGCGTTGTAGATCTTCTTCGGATCGTGACCGCCGCGATGCAGGTTGGCGATTTGCTCATCGCTCATACTCGCGACGAGTTCTAGCAGCTCCGGGTATTTGCCGAAGAAATGCTCGCGTGTATAGGCGCCGCCCTTGGCTTTGCACGCCTGATACTCACCGTCAACGCACTCTTCCATGCGCTTGAGCAGCAGGCCGGAATTGTCGTTTGCGAGCAGCGGATCCCAATCGCTGCCCCAAATAACTTTGATTACGTTCCAACCAGCTCCACGGAAGACGCCTTCGAGTTCATTGATGATCTTTCCATTGCCGCGCACCGGGCCATCGAGTCGCTGCAGGTTGCAGTTCACGACGAAGATCAGATTGTCGAGTTTCTCGCGAGTGGCGACAGTGAGAGCGCCGAGCGTCTCGATTTCGTCGGTCTCCCCGTCGCCCACGAATGCCCAAATCTTGCGCGGAGTCTTCTCTATCAGACTGCGATGTTCGAGATAGCGCATGAACCGCGCCTGATAAATCGCATTGATCGGGCCGATACCCATGGAAACGGTAGGGAAGCGCCAGAAATCAGGCATCAGCCATGGGTGCGGATAAGACGAGAGTCCCGGCTCGCCGCGCGTTTCATGACGGAAATTCAGAACCTGCTGTTCGGAGATGCGCCCCTCGAGGAAGGCCCGCGCGTAGACGCCGGGCGAAGCGTGTCCCTGGAAATAAACCATGTCTCCAGGTTGATCCCCATAGGTCGCGTGGAAGAAGTGATTGAATCCGACTTCCAACAGAGTGGCGAGAGAGGAATAGGTAGAAAGATGTCCGCCGATTCCAGAGTCTTTCTTGTTCTGACGATGGACCATCGCCATAGCGTTCCAACGAATCAACGCCTCGACGCGACGCTCCATGTCGCGATCGCCCGGGTATGGCAGCTCCTGCTCGACAGAAATGGTGTTTCTATAAGGTGTGTGAAGCTGGGTTGGCGGCTCTACGCCGGACTCGCGCGCGTGGCGCGATAGCGCGTCGAGCAGCTCAGCTGCGCGCGATGGACCTTCTCCTTCGACGATCTGATCAAAGGCTTCAAGCCATTCGCTTACTTCACTCTGATCAGATTCCACCGGCTCAGCCGGCAAGGCTGGATAGGCGTTCATGACTACCATGATAGAACCAGTATGCTCCTCTGCACGTGACAATGGTCACAGCAAGCTGCCTAGCCACGACGCTTCGAAGCCGCGCAGTCAACAGCTTTGAAAACCGCTACTTACGGGGAGAGCCGGATATCGGCCTCGATGATTTTAGCCGCTTATCGTGTCCACGACCTGACTATTTGTAAATGTTCCGTGAGCCGTTGCGGAACCAGGTTTCTGGCAAGCTCAGTTCAGTTTTTCTGCTCAAAACGCCTGGCTGCCGGCGAGCTGCTCCTGCTGCAGAGCGGCGCAGCTTGGATAGCGCTCGCGCGGAAATGCGGGCCGTCTTAGGGCCGGGACTCGCTCCATTCGGCGCAACCGCGGATTTGTCAAATCCATTGATCTAATAGATCTATACGATGCGCCGACGCCAAGTTCACCGCCGAATTCACTTCCCTCCGGTTCCTTCATAACTGGTGAGCTGATCGGCGATCTTCGACTTGTCACCGAC
>DATEKE010000312.1:0-10439 GCA_035277605.1 Terriglobales bacterium
TCGAAGACCAGTACTTCGTGTCCTGCGCCGAGCAAGGCTTGAACGGTGGTCGCTCCGATATATCCGGCGCCGCCTGTGACGAGCGTCTTCATGAAGTTAGATTGTACTTGGAATGCGACGCGACTTCGCACTTCGAAAAGATACTTTCAGGATGTGGAATTCAGCGGTCTCCGCGGCGGGTTTTTCAACGCGTTCGGCACAGAGAAAACTAGAAAAGGCGTTTCAGGTTTCAAGTTTCGGGTTTCGGCGAAGCCAGTTTCGACCTAGACGTGAGGGACAGGCTTTGCCGAAACCTGAAACACGAAACTCGAAACCTTACCTCTTACGCCGTCGCGCCAACCGCCAGCTTCGATGTCTCCTCGCCGAACCTGACAGACACGATCTTCGATACTCCCGGTTCCTGCATGGTCACGCCGTATAGAACAGGTGACGAGCTGATCGTGCGCTTGTGGTGAGTGATGACGATGAACTGGGTGCGGTCACTCATCTCCTTTACCAGCTCCGTAAACCGGCCTACGTTCGATTCATCAAGTGGCGCATCGACTTCGTCCAGAATGCAGAACGGACTCGGCTGGTATTGGAAGATGCCGACCAGCAGCGAAAGTGCTGTGAGAGCTTTTTCTCCGCCGGATAGCAGCAGCACGTTCTGCAGCTTCTTGCCCGGAGGCGAGGCGACGATATCGATCCCGCTTTCGGCCGAGTTCTCCTCGTCGGTGAGCTTCATAAAGCCGTGTCCCCCGGCGAAGAGTTTGCGGAACGTGATCTGGAAATTCTCGTTGATCTTTGCGAATGCCTCATCGAACTTCTGCTTCGAGAATTCGTCGATTTCCTTGATCGTGTTTTGCGTGTTCTCGATCGAGTCGAGAAGATCCTTGCGCTGTGTTTCGAGGAATTCGTGGCGCTGCGCGGTTTCCTTGTACTCTTCCAGCGCCATCATGTTTACCGGGCCCATGTTCTCGAGCTTCGTTCGCATCTCGCGGTAGAGCTCTTCTTCTTGTGCAAGAGCGTCGCCTTCGATAATCGCGATCGAGGGCTCGGCGAGCAGCGCGTCGGAAGTCAGCGACAACTCTTGGACGCACGTTTCGGCCATGTGTTGCATGTCGGATTGCAGCCGTGCCAATGCCGTAGATAGCTCCCCACGACGCTCGCGGACGACCTCAAGTTCCTGGCGAACGGCGCGCAGTGAGGCGTCAAGCTCGCCGCAAAGGGCGCGAATCTTCTCTCCTGCAGTTTTCAGCGCCTCAGCCTTGTGTTCGCACTGCTCACGCTCGCTCTGTCGTGCAATCAGGAACTCAGCGATGCGAACGTTCTCGGCCTCGCGTTCTTGTTTTTCGGCATGCGCATTCGCGATCTGCGATTGCAGCGCTTCGACGCGTGAGCTTACTTCGCGGACCATGTGGCTGATTCGCTCAAGTGCGACTGCCGCCGCGCGGCGACGCTCTTCGAGTGCAGCAAGCCGGGCTCTGGCTTCGGCAGCACGATGGGTCGCCGAATCTCGGGTATTGCGATGTTCGACCAAACCTTGCTGAGCGTTGTTAACTTCCAGCTCCAGTTCGCATTGACGCACTTCGTGTCGCTCGAGTTCTTCGCGCTTGAACGCCAGCAGCTCCTGCTTGCCCGATTGCTGTTGTTGCACGCGGTCCAGCTCGAGACGCAGCTGATGCAGCCGCTGCTCGGAGCGTGCAAGCTCCGATTCCATCTGCTTGAGCGCGACGCCGGAGCTGTGCGCATTTTTTTCCGCTTCGCGCTTTTCATCCTGCAGCCGTTCGAGCAGAGTGCTGAATTCCGAAACGTCGCGTCCCAGTTGCTGGACGCGCAGCTCTTCATTGCGCAGCGCGTCTTCGAGCATCTGAACCATGCGGTTCACTTCGCGAAGTTCGCGCTTGAGTGACAGCGGACCTTCGGTCCGCTGTTTTCCACCCGTAACGGTTACGTTGTGGAAGGTTTCGCCGGTGGGAGAGAGAAAGAATGCGTCCGGGTTCTCCAGCGCCAACTCGCGCGCGACGAAAGCATCAGGAGCAATGTATCCGTCGCGCAGCTTGGGCAGGATCACCTCAAGCGACTTCCCGAATCCGTTCAGCACGCGAATGCAGCTCGTGAGCGGAACGACGGAATCACGAGCCGGTTGCCGTTGTGCGTTTTCGTCCACTGCGAAAGAGAACTTCGCTTGAGAATCACTGGGGTGAACAAGGAAGGTTGCACGCCCGTCGACGTCAGTCTTGAGCAGCCGCATACCCTCCTCGGCGGCATTCCACGACTTCACCACGATGTAGTTCAGTTCGTCACGGAAAAAATCATCGATAACACCTTCGTATTGATCGTCAACCTCAAGAAAATCGGCAAGTACCCCGGCAGGAGCGAGTCCGCCTTCGAGTGTGTTTGCCTTCAGCAGACGCTTCACCGATTCAGTCGAATATCCGTGATCGCGAAGCAGGGCTTCAATCGACGCGCGTTTCCCCATCGCTGTCGCCAGTTCAGCGCGCAATCCGTCGAGGTGGCGCTTGCATTCAAGTTCGAGAGCGCGCTTCTCTTCGAGGCCGGCGCGAACTTCGCCGATCCGAGCAGAGAGCGCACCCACGGTTTCGTTGATCGATTCGAACTCCATCGTGACCTGTCCACGGCGGCCGCCCAGCGCTTCGACTTCCGAAAGGTTCGATTCGGTTTCCGCATTCAGGCGGAGGTTCTGCTCTGCGAGCGAGGCGAGGTGATCCTCGGTTTGCGCGATTTCGCCGCGCACCTTCGTCGCGGCCGACATCACCTCATACATGTACCTGCGCCGCTGCTCCTGCTGCTCCTCCATTCCGGCGAGTTGGCGTCCCGCCTCGGCAGCCTGCTCCTGCTCGAAGCGATGCTGTTCTTCGGCCATCTGGACTTCTGCTGACGCGGATTCCAGAACGGTACGATTGCCCGACTCTTCGGCAAAGAGCTCATGCAATCTCGTGTGTGTGCGCTGGAGTTCTGCCTCATCCGAGGCAACACGCACCACGAGCTCAGCACAACGCTCTTCATTGTTTGCACGTCGCGAATTTGCTCGGCCAGCTTCCACATCGATCTGACTCAAACGATCATGAACGGCGCGAGCTTCTGCTTCGAGTGCATACGCACGCTCCGCGACCGACGAGTGCGCACGCTCCATTAACTCGACTGCACCCGCGCGATCGCCGACTTCAATACTGAGAGCGTGAATCTTCTCTTCTAACGCAGCGTTCTCGCGCATCATCTGCGTGAGCTTGCTCGCAAGCACAATACGGAGTTTTTCGCGCATTTCGTCGCGCAGCCTGGCATAGCGCTCGGCCTTTGCTGCCTGACGCTTGAGCGAGTTCATCTGACGAGTGACTTCGTCGAAGATGTCGTTGATGCGCGCGAGGTTTTGGCGCGCATGTTCCAGACGAAGTTCCGCCAGACGCTTTTTTGTCTTGAACTTCGTAATGCCAGCGGCTTCTTCGATGATGGCGCGCCGATCGTGCGGCTTACTCGATAGAATTTGGCCGATGCGACCCTGCTCGATGATCGCGTACGACTCCGGGCCGAGACCCGTCCCCATAAAGATGTCCTGGATGTCGCGGAGACGGCAGAGCTTGCCGTTCAGCAGATATTCCGATTCGCCTGACCGGAACAGACGACGCGTGACGACGATTTCACCGGCTCGGAATTGCGAGTTGAACTTGCGCCGACGGATTTTGAGCACAACTTCCGGATCTGCCGTTTGAGCGTCAGCGGTTCCAGATTCGGGAGCAGCTTCAGACGCAGACGGAGCCTCTCCCTCGATACTCGGGTTCTCTTCGGCCTCATTGCTCTGCGCTGATACCGCGACAATGTTGCCTTCGGCATCGATCAGCTGCCCGGGACGTGTTTCCTCTTCGACACGCGCAGTTTCCTCGGCGGCAGAGGCGCGCAACGTGGCCTCGTCCCAGTCCTCACCCGTGAGCTCATCCTGAATGTCGATCTCGGGAGCCGCGCTGTGATCGCCCTCATAAATTTCCGGATCGATGAGCGTGAGCGAAACCTCGGCCATGCCAGTAGGCTTGCGATCGCGCGTGCCGGCGAAGATCACGTCTTCCATGCGCGCGCCGCGCAGGCTGCGCGCCGACTGCTCGCCCAAAACCCACGAGATCGCGTCCGAGACATTCGATTTTCCGCAGCCGTTTGGTCCTACAATCGCTGCGATACCTTCTCCGTGAAACTTGAGTTCGGTCCGGTCACAGAAAGACTTGAAGCCGAGAATCTGAAGCTTTTTGAGCTTAAGCACTGCGCACTCCTTCGAGGAAAGAGGGGAGGACGATGAATCGCGAAATTCGAGATTCAGGCCGAGGTGTCGTCAATTTGAGCGCCATTGCGTCGTGTTGACTCAAATGGTTACACCTGTCGCTTTGGCCTATGGTGCTACCGGCCGGAGAAGAAAGCGACCTGCTCAATTTACGATTGGAGGTAGCTTGCGTCAACAACGACACACAATATGTTGTGGATATTATGGCAAGAACCCACGATATTGCACCTACGTTGCTGCAGGCGCACACAGAATCTGTCATTTAGGGGAAACGCGGGAACCGGCGAGAGCTGTGGAAATCTTAGCAGAAATCATTAAGAGCCACGCCGAAAATCGCCAACCCCAGGGAAACTGAAATCCCTGGCGTGACACTTGCCAGTTGCTCTTACCGTAGGTCGATGACAGTCTCGGCGGCTAGCTTCCCTCCAACTCCGGATGGAGGGCGTGCCAATCTGAGTGATGCTCATAAGCGTGAGCCACGCGCAGCACAGTGCCCTCTGCCCAGGGGCCGCTTGTGATCTGCATGCCGATCGGCAGGCCCGTTTTGGTAAAACCGCACGGGATGGAGATCGTCGGCAGCCCTAGCGCATTAAACGGACGCGTATTGCGCAGCATGACGATTTCTTTGTCCCGGAGATTTTCCATATCGTCGATAAGGTCAGCAATTGTGGGAGGTGGGCACGGAGTCGTAGGAGAAATCAGGACGTCCACCGAATCAAACAGCCTTAGGATCGCGCGACGATGCTCCTCCATCTGGCGGCGAGTCCGGATGTAGTCCACGCCGGAGATCGCCTCGCCGGAGCGCATCCTTCTCAGCGTGTCCGGCTGATAAAGCTCGGGACTCTTCTGAATAGTTTCAAAATGGAATGCATACGCTTCTGCTCGCAATACCATCGTGTCACTCGCGAGAGGTAGTTTCACCTCCCGCACGTTCGCCGCAATCTTCCCGATTCGGGAGACAACGGCAGCCGTGGCGGTTCCGATTTCCGGATCGAGATCCTCGTAGAAATAATGCCGCGGTATGCCGACCCGCAGCGCCGCTGTCTCGCGCATGGCAGCGGCGTAATCGGGAACCAGAGCGTCTATGCTCGTGGCGTCTTCCAGATCGTAGCCGGCAATCGTTTGCAGCATGATGGCGGTGTCGGCCGCGCTGCGCGCCATTGGCCCGACGTGGTCGCAAGACCACGACAGCGGGATCACCCCGCGCGTGCTCACTCGGCCATAAGTGGGTTTCAATCCCACTATGCCGCAGTAAGCAGAGGGCAGTCGGATCGAACCTCCCGTATCGGAGCCCAGCGCTCCGTAGCACATTCCCGCCGCGACTGCCGCCGCTGAACCCGAGGAAGAGCCGCCGGCAATATGCTCCCGCGACCACGGATTCGTTGTCGGGCCGAAGAAGCTGATGATGCCACTGCCGCCGTAGGCGAACTCGTGCATGTTCAGCTTGCCCAGCAGTACGGCGCCGGCACCCTTCAGACGCTGAACAACTTCGCCGTCCTGATTTGGAACGCGATCTCTGAACACCGCACTGGCGGCAGTAGTGCGCACGCCGGCTGTATCGAAGAGGTCTTTCAGCGCAACAGGAATGCCGTGCAAAGGCCCGCGCCAGCGTCCCTTCTGGATTTCCTCTTCCGCCTTATGCGCCTCGTCCAGAGCCGACTCCGCGGTTACGGTTATAAAGGCGTTTAGTTTTGGATTGAGTCTCTCGATGCGCTGAAGGCAGAGTTGCGTCAACTCAACCGGCGAGACTTTCCTCTCACGCAGAAGCTGTGAAGCCTCGCAGATACTCAACCAGCAGAGATCTTTGGATGTATTCGGGCGCAAGGCGAAAATTATATTGAACGCGCGCGCTGTCCATGTTTTCCGCTGCGGAAAAATGCCGAACAGAACCGCCGGCGGTAGCCGGTGGGTCGTGAGATCGCCGAAATGGCGAGCTCCGAGTGCAACGATGCTGTCGGCAATAGTCGAGAAACGCAGCCGCAAACACACGCGGCCTCCCCACCGCTTAGCACCTGAGCAATTAATCGGCGCTTGCCGGGAACACGGCCTCTTCAGTCCAAGGCGAGACTTTAAAGCAACGTCAGGAGCAAGGGTTGCGCTTTACCGCTGGGTTTTGCCGAGGCAGCAACCAAATGTGGCCATACAGAATCTTAGTGTACTAGTAATATAGTACAATCACCCATGAAGCGAGAATCCTGTTGCTATTGCCCATTGACTCGCCGCTTCGGTGGTGAGCGCAACAAAGACCGACCTTGTTCCCCCGTCATTTTCGAAAGGAGAAAGACAATGAAGTCCAAATTGGGAATGTGTTTATTGGGACTGCTGATAGCCTGCGCAACCCTAGCGCAGCAGGATCCAACAAAGCCTGTGCTGCGAAAGGGAATCAGAGTAGAAATGCCGGTCTCGAGTCAGGCGAGAGAAATGCGCGAAGCCGACGAAGAAGACGCAACCGTCATCGCCATCACTGCCGAGGGTAACTTGTTCGTCGGAATCCAGCCGGCGGAGTTGAGCAGCCTGAGCCAGCTCAACGCAGCGACCGTGTATGTGAAGGCTGACGCCCGCGTGTCCTATCAAAAGCTCCTGACCGTGCTGGACGCACTCCGCGGTCACTCCGTAGTTCTTCTTACCTCATCGCCTTCCAGTGGCCAAAGCTCGCAGATCTCCTGGCCCTATGGTGTGAAGGTGATGCTCGGCCCGCAGTGAGCAGCTGTTGGAGCGCCTGCATCAGAAACTCGACGGGAGCACGATTCCGTGCTCCCTCAGGTTTACCGTGCGGGCCGAGGTGTTATGCCTCGCATAAAGGGAAGATAAACCACCATGCTTTATGCGAGCCTTTGCTACTGCCGTATCTTTAAGGAGTATGCCAAAGCGCGTGATCAAAAAGACGATCTCCTTGCCAGAAAATATGCTTCGTGAACTCCAGCGGAAGGCGGAAGAGGAACATAAAACTTTAAGCGGAGTCATCGAGGAAGAGCTTCGAGCTACCAGGCGTGCTCGTTTGAGACAGGAATTTCTGGAAATTCAAAGTTACTGGAGTCGAAAAGCGCAACGACGGGGAATTGTCTCAGAACGCGACCTCGAACGATACCTGTGATGTTGCACGACTAGCTTTCCTAGCGCGCTGGCCGGACTGCTGCTCTTTTCCCGATATGCCCGTCTGGCCCTACAGCAAATGGCAACGAGAGCGCGTTCCAATTCTGGTCGGCATCCGGCGGCTCACCTGTTTTGGGCTTCAGAGCGATCCAAGTACGACCATCGTCGCGGGAGATGTCGGTTCCGTTCGGACCAACGGCAATCCAGCCGTTTGTCGCTTGCTCGTAGGCTACGGCTGAGCGGAATCCATGTGGAGGCTTTTCCGCCGCCAGCCAGTGCTCGCCGCCGTCAACTGTGTAGGCTGCCGTCCGCTCGCTCTCGTCGGCCTTCTTGTAATCTCCTCCAACCGCCACGCCGATGCGTGTGGTGCGAAAGGCCAGAGAGAAGATTCCCGAAGTGGCACTGCCGCCCGCCAGAGGTGTGGAGACGTTGTGCCAGTCGCTCCAGGGGATGCCGCAACTGTGGGAAAAAGGATCCAGATTTCCCGCGCAGTGGCTCGCCTCGAAGGCATACGCCATCTGCTCCGGCGTTCGATAGAGGTCGCGCTTCAGTACGCGCGCACTGCCCCCGGTGCCGATCCACAACGTTCCATCACGCGCGACAGCCGAGCTGTTGCTGGCCGCAAAGATACCGTCATTCGGTAGTGGCACGAGGTTATCGCCAGGTTTTCCGAAACTCACAATCGGAATCCATGTTTCGCCGCCGTCATGCGTCACCCGGATGCGGAAAATAAAGTAACTGCTTTCGACAGGATTGCGCGTGCTCCCATGCGCGGGATCGCCGAAGACGAGTCCGATCTTTGGGGTAATAAATAGGAGAGCATCGTAAAAGCCATCATTCGGCGCGTCCGGATTGGTCCATATCAGCTTCCAGGATTTGCAACCATCTGTCGTTTTATAGAGCCGCGAGAGATCTCCAGTGCCCGACGACATCACGATCGCGGTACTCGCGTCGAATGCCTGAACCGCGCGAAAGTCTAGCGCCTCTCCGCCACTCGGCACCGCGCACGACTGCCAAGTCTCACCATCATCAATAGTGCGCAGAACCGTGCCACGAGTTCCGCTCGCCCATGCCACTCCACGACCGACGTAGTGGATTCCGCGAAGACCGGCATGGCTGTGCGAGTTTTGCACCTGCCATTGCGCGTTCGCGACGGACGTAGCCAAAAGCAGAAGGGCGACGGGACGAATGCGAGCAGGTAGGGACGCCGATTTTGTGATTCTGCGCAAGCTACTCATTAGATCCCGAGCGTGGAGGGCTGGGCGCTTGTAAACATTGCCGCCGCTCCCTGTTACCAATTTTCTCCCGTCCCGCCTTATTCATCAGCTCACGATTTTGTACCCTCCCGCCGGAATAAACCGGCATCACAGGACAGACTGGCCAGACCGTCCGAAAAAGGGGAGTACAACCCATGAAGAGTTTTATCGTCGCAATTTGTTTCTGCACGCTCGCGGGATTGAGTGCCTTTGCGTATCAAGGCTCGATGCAGCAGCCTGCACCGATGCCGCAATCACCAGGCGCAAGCAGCCAAAACCCGCAGCATCCAGGAGCCACGCCGCCCTACGTGCCACCGCAATCCCAACCTGGAACTGTGCAGAATCCTGACGCACAGGCTCCACAGACTGAGCCCTCCCAGGCGCCGCCGATGCATTCCGGGGCCTCTGCAACCGAAGATCAAGTGAACGCCCTGACGTCAGCGCTGAACCTCAGCAGCGACCAACAGGTGAAGGTTCGGACCATTTTGGACGATCAGCACCAGCAAGCGGTCGGTGTAGTGAACGACAGTTCACTGACGCGCGATGCGAAGCTGCAGAAAATTCACCAGCTTCGGCAATCGACGATCGATAAGGTCCGCGCAACCCTGACCAGTGACGAGCAAAAGAGTAAATTCGACACGATGGTGCAGGCGCAGAACGATCGCATTCGGGAAAGAGAGCAGCAGCAACAACAACCGCAGCAGAACAACACTCCTCCCCCGAAATAATCAGGAGCGGGTGTCAACGTCAGTGTGCATTCGTTCGGAGATCACGATTCTGCACATCCTCTCGCCCTGCTCGGCCAGGACGAACTTATGATCTGACAACAACCGCTGCTGAATCCGTCTGACACTCATGTCTCAATTCGTCTTCGCCGCGAGTCCACACCAGCAGGATTCTCGGCCTTGTATCTATTAACCAGCAGCTTCGCGGCTTCCAGCTTCGAAGCTGCTTTTCGTTATCGCCGCCAGGGCAGGCCAGAAAAAGGCCAGGGCATAGTCACAATTTGTGACAAATAATCCCTGCGCCTTCCCTGTTCGGTTTGGATCGTTCTACGGCGCATGGGCTGCAAAGCTCCTGATTTCAATGCGGTGCGAGGGAATTCCCTAGATTCCCTGTTTACTTCCCTGGTCAAAGCGAAAATTCGCGGATTTTGGGCAGAAATTGAACCTTTTTCATGCTCAATTTTCGAATGCGCTGTTTAATTCGCTGTTACTGCGAAAGGGACAGCGGGATCTGCTCTCCGCCATCGACTCTATTTTCGTCGGCGCAAATCGGCGCTCGGCAAAATGCAACGCCTCGCGAAATCTAAGCAGTTCCTCTTAAAAACTGCACATAATCTGCTGCAATCGCGCGCTGTGAGTGATGATTCGGGTTCCTTCTGAAGGTAGCGAGCACTTTAGTCATCTACATTTCCCACGCTAACGGTGGCAAATTCAGCACTTGCACATCCAGCACATCTCGAAAGCCACCGAGGGGAGAATGAAATTCCAACTTAACAAGAGATTTTTACCCACAGTGTGGGCTCTCGGGGTAGTGACCCTACTCGCAGTGAGCTCGCTTTATGCCGCACAACCGACGATCGGACCTGAAGGTGGCGACGTTCGCACCTTTGCTTACGATCCTCAGAACCCGGACCACATTCTGCTCAGCTCCAGCACTGGCCAGATGTATTCGTCCATCGACAACGGAAAGACCTGGTCGCGCTTCTCCCGCATCGGCGAGAACAGCGACTACGTTCTTGATCACATCTATTTTCATCCCAGCGATTCGCGCATCATCTACGTTGCTGCATGGAGCGTCAACGGCGAGAACGGCGAACT
>DATEKE010000313.1:0-5178 GCA_035277605.1 Terriglobales bacterium
CTACATGGCGCAGGTGGGACGCGAAGGCGCGGTAATGGACGAGCGGTTCAACACCGGCGGGCAGATCGCCAACTACATCATCGAAATCATGCAGCGGAAACTGACGAGCTACTGGTACACGCGCCAGGGGGAAGTTTTCACGTCGCCGCTGGATGCGATTTTTGGGCCAAAGGTGATGATCACCAATCAATTTTCGGGCTCGGGCGGCGATTGGATGCCGTGGGCGTTCAAGCACGTGGGCGTTGGGCCGACGATTGGCGAGCGCACGTGGGGCGGGCTGGTGGGAATTTACGGTTATCCGAATTTAATTGATGGCGGATTCGTGACCGCGCCGCGCGTAGCGTTCTTCAATCCGAACGGCACGTGGGACGTGGAGAATCATGGCGTGCCGCCGGATGTGCCGGTTATTTTGGATCCCAAGGCGTGGCGCGAAGGGCACGACGTGCAGTTGGAGAAGGCGATTTCGGTGGCTATGGATCAGCTGAGGAAGAATCCGCTGCCGAAGCCGAAGGTGCCGGCGTTCCCGAATTACTCGAAGTACGCGCACTGATTCTGGAAACCACTCAGGCGGGCAAGCTTAAGGCTGCGTGTGCCTGCATCACTTGGGTTCGGGGAGATTAGTCCCGTCGTAGCATGCACAGCGACGGTTTTACGACTTCAGTGTGTGGAGCGCGAGGAAAAAGTACTCGCACTCTTTGCAGAAGGCGCAAAGAAATGCGGCACCCTCGGTTTTGAGTTGAGCCGTCATACCGTTCGTGTGTGGGTGAGCGCTATCTTACTTCGATCGCTTAGCTCACACTTACCTGCACCACCCGCCTCAATATTACAGAGTAACGTTTATCTGTTTAAGCTGCTCGACTGGATCCCATCCTTCCGGTGGTTTCCTACGCCCACCGTGCCACTTCATACCCTCGGTGATCCATTTCTTTCGCCAAGTGTCATATGCTGCCGATCGCAGCTCAGGTTTTCCTTCGCACCAATCATGGTATCCAAATTCGATTAAGCAGCACATGCAATTGTCGTGCGAAGCAGACCTATCTTTCCACGGCGGAAAGCCCAAATCGTATCCGCATACGGGGCAGAGGTTAGGGTTCACGGAATCCAAGGAGGCCCTCCTGGTTGACGATTCCAGTAGTCTACGGGCGGGTGGCTCAGGCTTCGCACGAGGCTCGCTCCTCGGTGAACATCGGGAGCATGATACCATCGCGGCAGCTAACGCTATGGTATTTTGCTCTTGCGGGTGCCCTACGCTCGGTTTGTGAGCGTGGGGCTTTTCGCTTCCGTTCATGCCCAAGCGCCTGAGACGCATTTACGGCTTCGGCCATCTGCACTTTATCACCTTCAGTTGTTACCGCCGGCTTCCTCTTCTCGCGTCCGCGCGATCGCGAAACGTGTTTGTGCGGACTTTGGATCAAGTTCGCTGCGAATATGGCTTCCGACTGGTCGGCTATGTGGTGATGCCGGAGCACGTGCATCTGTTCATCTCCGAGCCGGAGCGCGGAACTCCTTCGACCGTGCTCAAGATGCTCAAGCAGCGCGTGTCGCGGCAACTCCGGCGCAGGCCGCGCCGTCCAGTTTCGGCTGCGCAACGGGCCTTTCCGTTTGCCTCCTCACGAAACGGGCCACTGAAGCAGTTCTGGCAGCGGCGATTCTATGACTTCAACGTTTGGAGCCGAAAGAAAAAAATCGAAAAGCTCAGCTACATGCACGCCAATCCCGTCAAGCGAGGGTTGTGGACGATCCCAAGCGCTGGCCCTGGAGCAGCTACGCCTTTTATCAGCAACGCGGAGAGGTGTTGATCGCAATCGACCCGGTGGAATGATTGTTGTCAGGCGAACGACGGACGTTTGCGAAGTCAAAAGCCCCACGCTCACAAACCGAGCGTAGGGCACCCGCAACATCAAAATCTCAAGCGTGGGCCACCCTCTATGACGTTGTCGGCTCTGTCAAGGCACACTTCCAGTTTTCGAGTTCGTGACGTTTTCGTTTTTCCTTATCAGAGTCTTTTGCTTCTTCTTGACCAAGGCTCGCACCGTGAATCCAGCGGTGGAAACTGGTTCCACCAACCATCTATGCGGTCACCGCACTTCCGACCATGATTCGTTTTTCAGACGCCGCGATCATTCGCGGGAGCAAGCTGCCCAATCAGCCCAGCGATGAACTTGCGTTCACCAGGGTGGCCCCCGGGGCTGGCTTGCATGCGAACCAGCTGTGCGTAATCTGCTCCGCTTCGCAGCATCCAATACATACGCACAGCCAACTTGCGCGCAATCGCCACTTTCGCGACCGCGTTTCCTCGACGAGATTTCAGCCTGTGATAGTCCTGCCGAAACTCGGGATCCGAACGCACCACGTGATGCACCGCTTCGATCAGCAGCCAGCGCACCATCGTATTGCCCTGCTTGCTGATGGCCCCGAGCCGCCGCTTTCCTCCCGAAGAATGTTCACTGGGATTCAATCCCAGATAGCTGGCGATCTGCTTGCTGCGCTTGAAGCGAGCCACCGGCCCAATGGTGAGCACGAAGGCGAGCGCGTTCACGGGCCCGATCCCCGGATGAGTCATTAAGAGAACGGCATCTTCTCGCCGCTCGGCTTCCTGCATCACCGCGCGACCCAGTTCGTCGATGGCAGGATCGAGTTGATCGAGTAAATGCAGAAGCTCGGTGCGTCTCCGGCTGGACCAGGGTCCGAGGGGCAAGCCGGCGAGCTCTGCGCGGCCACACCGCGTGAACAGCTTTTTCTTGCGGCACAGTCCCTGGCTCATGGCCAGAAAATGCAACTGGTTGCCCAACATCGTCCGTATCCGCACCATCTTGTGACGATGCCAGAGGAGCTGCCGCAGATCGCGTTCCATTGCCGTAGGAACCCAGATGCGAGGGAAGCGATTCGCTAGCATCAGGTCCAGAATGAGCTGAGCGTCCCGCTCGTCCGTCTTCTGCTTGCGTACTTCACTGGCACGAATCTTCGCCGAATCTCCAATCCAGAGTTCGTGGCCCAGTTCGGCCAGCAGCCGCTCGAACCAATGCAAAGGACCGGTCGCTTCGACACCCACGCGAACCGGCTTCGGCAATTCGCGGTAAAACTTGTGCGCTTCTCCGCTCTCGTGTTCCAACCGGCGCTCGAGCAACTCCCCCGTTGCTTCGTCGAGCATCGCTAACTGTTGATAGCGCGTGTGAAAATCACATCCTATAATCAACATCGCTCGGCTCCTTTCCTCCGAGCCTTGGTCGTTTAGCAGCAACCAAGTCTACTCGGAGAGAGGAGCCGACAACGTCATCTAATCAGCCCAAACGGGTCGTACTGGAATGTCTCGCCACTCACATTCATGTCCTTCACAAAATCTCATCACCGAATGGTGCTATTGACCCGCGCTCTGGCCGAGCTTTTCTAAATCTTTTGGTGTAGTAATTGTGTAGATCCCGTTCTTGTAATCGTTCAAGCGAATCTTCCCCATCTGGTCTTTCTCCTGGGCAGTGAGCTCGAGCAACTCATGTCCGCGATCGTCGTCGAATTCAATGGAATCTTTGTCATAAGATGCGACGTTGTCTCCGGTTTTCGCACTAAATATCGTGAAAACATGACCGTCCAAAAGACTCTGAACTCGTCCGGAAGAATCAAAGAAACGCAGCGCTGGTGCTCCATTCAAAATCGCTAATTCTGCTCGCACATGTCCGACACTGTCGCGCAATTCGAATTTCTGAGATGAAATAGGGGAATTGCCTCCTGTTTGAGCGCGGGCCGTGCCGATCATTGCCACTGCGAACAGCACGATCCCCAACCACTTGAGTAAACGGTTCTGAGATTCAAGTCGTCTTACCCTCTTTTCAAGCATCTCATGTTCGCAATACACTTTGACCTCCCGTCAACGTTGACGACTACTACTAGCAAGCTTCGTGCGCGCTGGCCCGTTATCGAGGCGTCTTGCTACCGCACGTAGAGATTTCTCAGCGGATCACCCGATTTTGTGAGTTGCAGTATTTTTCGCATCGCGTCGTCTGTAGTTCGGATGCAACCGTGCGTTGCGTGGTTAGGGCCAACTCGGTGAAGTTGATCGGGTACATTTTGCCTCCCAGAATGGACTCCGCAATAGGGGCACCCAGGTCGGGGAAAGTAAAAGATGCCATTCGGGCCAAACGCGGAGTTGGGACCCAAGCCAGGATGGGGATTGTAGCCATTGTTCGGATAGCTACCAGGTTGGTAAGGTCCCCAAGAATCGTGCGAATCAACGTTGTTCCCAGCCGGATAGGTCCCAACAATGTTTCCTTTACCGTCGAGGAGAACGAGCGTTTGCCCGTTACGTATGTAGAGCAGGTCTGAAAGGCCTGTCGGATCCATATTATCGATGGGATCATCAGAGGCGTAGGCATATGAATTTGCTAGTCCGAGGCCATCGAGAGGATCTTCGCTGAGAAAACGCCCCGTGGATTGTGAGTAGTACCTGGCCCTGTAAAGGTACACCCCTGTTCCGTCGTTTTCGCGACCGGTGTATTGATAAGTATTCGTCGAAGAGCCGCTCGCAGGTGTGTTTCCGAATGGCTCGTAGGTGTAAGACGCAAGCGTAGCGCCTGTGCTGTTTGTCAGCGAAATTGTGCTGCCCAGGGCATCCGCCAGGAAATTCGCCGTGCCCGTGGAATCCGTTCGCGTGAAATACTCATCGATTCCGCCTGTAAGCATGTTCGCTGTGGGGTTGGTACCGGAAAGCTCCTGCACTGGATTTGATCCGTCGTAAAGGTAGTGTGTTGTCGTACCCAGAATCGTCTTTGCGGTCCGTCGGCCAAACGGATCGTATTGAAAACTCTCGCCCGTCAGGTTCATCGAGGCCAACTGATTCCGCGCGTTCCACACATAGGTGTTCGTTCCGTCGCTCAGCGTATTGCCGTTGGCATCATACGTCGGCGTCGCCGTGCCCCATTGCGTCAACTGGTTGTTCGCGTTGTACGCCGTCGTGGAAATGGCATTGGGCAAATTCACCGCCGCGAGACTCCCGCCCACACTTGTCCTGCGCCCGGCCAGATCGTAGGTGTAGCTCAGATTCCCCAATGAATTTTGCCCCAACGCGTAGCTGATGCCTGTCAACTCTGAAGCGTTGTCGTAACTGTAGCTCATGGACACGCCGTTCGGCAGGGTCAGCGAAGTGCGCCGGTTGGCGTTGTCGTAACTGAAGGATACCGTGGAACT
>DATEKE010000314.1:0-16377 GCA_035277605.1 Terriglobales bacterium
GGTTCGGTGCTGCCGCGTCCTCCAACCCAAGCCGTACTATGCACTTCCGGATAGACGCACGGCCCCAGGACTCTGGTATCCTTAACGATCGATGAAGGTGCTGTTCCTAGTCCTCCTCATTTCGGTAACCGTTTTGGCGGGAAGCATTACCGGTGTCCTGCTTCTCATCCGGCGACACCGCATGCGTCTGTCCGATGCCAAACTTCGCAACGAGCTGGAAGAGATCGAACGCGAACAGCGCAGCTTCGACCATAACGTTTAGCCTTAATCAGCAGCTTCGATACAGCGGAGACAGCAAGTGCAAACTTTTGCAGATCGCGCCACCCAGCAGACCAATCTTCTGACAAACAGCCGGTTTATGGACGCCTGTGCGGTCGTAGGCGGAAGCTTGCTGATGGCAGTGTGCGCGCACGTTTCCATTCCGCTTTGGTTCACACCGGTACCGATCACGCTCCAGACCTTCGGCGTGATGCTGCTGGCCCTGACTCTGGGCGGATGGCGCTCGGCCGCGGCTATGGTCCTGTACTTGATCGAAGGAGCTTCCGGTTTTCCCGTGTTCAGTCCTCATGGCTTCGGTGGTGCCGCACAACTGATAGGGCCGACTGGCGGATTTCTGTTCTCCTATCCCTTTGCGGCATTCGTCGGGGGGCTGATTGCACACAAAATGTTGCAGCGTTCGCGGGTATTCGCATTTGCTGCCGGAGCCCTCGCTACTGAGTTCATCATCTTTCTCTTTGGAGCGACCTGGCTCGGTTTGCTCAGCCATCAGCCCGTTCGCGCCGTCTTGATCGCGGCGGTTCTTCCATTCCTCCCAGGCGAGGTCCTGAAGGCCATCGGAGCGATCACGCTGGCACTCGGGAAAAGCCTGCGAGCGCGTCAAGGCTGATCTCAATTCTTCCTACGCAACCAACTACCTGATCGATTTTCTCTCGCAGAAGGTACACTTAAGTACGCCATGTCCAGCTCCGTTTCGTCTATTCCGTCTGGTTCCGTCGTTCCCCAACTGCGAGAAATTTCTGTAGCCCATAGTCCTGATTCGGACGATGCCTTCATGTTCTACGGCCTCGCAACCAACAAGGTGCGAGTACCCGGACTGAAGTTCACGCACACGCTCTCGGACATCGAGACGCTCAACCGCAAAGCCCGCGAAGGCTTCTACGATCTGACGGCGGTCTCGTTCCATGCATATCCCTATCTGCAGGATCAATACGCGCTGCTGCCCAGCGGCGGCAGCGTCGGCGAAGGCTATGGGCCGATGATCGTCGCCAACAAAGAGCTGACGCCGGAACAGATCAAAACGAAGAAGGTTGCGGTCCCCGGCACGCTTACGACCGCATATCTGGTCCTCAAGCTTTTCGCTCCGGAAGTGCAGACGGAAGTCGTTCCGTTCGATCAGATCATTCCGCAGATCCTGGAAGGCCGCTACGAAGCCGGACTCATCATCCATGAAGGGCAACTCACGTATTCCAAATCGGGACTGCACCGCGTCGTCGATTTTGGAAAGTGGTGGCGCGAGCAGACCGGATTGCCTCTGCCTCTGGGCGGCAATGCAATTAAGCGCGATCTTGGTCTCGAACTCATGCGCGAGGTTTCGGTCGCATTGCGCAACAGCATTCAGTATGCACTCGACCACCGTGATGAAGCCCTCGAATACGCCATGCAGTTCGCGCGCGATCTCGATCGCCAGTCGGCGAGCAAGTTCGTGAGCATGTACGTGAACGAACGTACGCTCGACTACGGCCAGGAAGGTCGTGAGGCGATTGTGCGTCTGCTGGAGATGGGCTACGAGCAAGGCATCATTCCCCACAAGCCGCGCGTGGATTTCATCGACTAGGCGCTCTAACGTGTCTCCGAAAAGCGTTGTCCCAGGACTACGCCGCTGGGCTACGCCTCTGCCGGTCCTTCGCGCCTCAATTCCTCGTGGCTTGTTCGAGCATCTCTACTGAACTCCGAACCTTCCGGCTGAATTGCTCTCGTTTCGGGTATCGGTTGCGTGCTATCGGCTACTAAACCGCTCCGCAACTTCGCGTAAGCGCACAGCCGCGCCATATACACAAAATCCGCACAAAGAAAATACAGGAAAGAAATCGCAATTAAGTCTGCTGCGACCAGCCGTGGATTGGATACGAGTGCGGCCACAGCAAGCGAGAGCATCAATGCGACAACGAAACACGCACCACGAATCACTCCGCTCACGACTGAGACTTCTACGAGACGATCGCGGTTGCCGCGTCCGAACTCCCACACGCCTGCAGTTATCTTCCCATTTCCGGAAACAGCAACAATAGGCGCAAGAGATAAATACCAATTCAGCGTTGCCCAGGCGACCACGATCAAAATAAATGCAGGGAGCAAAATCACAAGCGTCACGCCGAGGTTCGGTACCATATCGCGAGACACTGCCGTTCCAAGCAGGCCTGCAACAACTCCCGCGATGATCCATGCCAGCAGGGCGGCGAATGCGATGCCCGCACGCGCAACACTGATCGCAATGCACGCTCGAAGGTTTGCTCCGGGAGCGAGCGCTGGTCGAGCCAGAGTCGCATGGCGTCCCAGCGAATTCAGCACAATCCAACACAGCGCGAGAAACATCGCGGCAGTAATGCCAACGCGAATGAGCGCGCGTCCAAGAGAAATCGCCGTCGAGGCGATACCCTGCGCCGTTTCCCACACCGACAGTGCGCTGGAGGTATTGAAAAGGCGGCTGTCTACAGGAACGTTGCCCAGCACCGCAAAGATCGACAGCCAGAGCACGAGGATTGCGATCGCACCGAACGTCCAGCGCCAGCCGATCTCGATCAGAAGCAGCGCAGGATCGCGCAGTACGTCACGGAATCCTTCGCGCACTGGGTTGGTCGGCATAGCTATCGCGCGACGATGTTGACGAGTTTGTCCGGAACCACGATCACCTTCACGACTGACTTGCCTTCCAGCAAAGCGTGAATTTTCTCATCGGCCAATGCGCGGGCCTGAACGTCCGCTTCCGGTAATCCCGCAGGCACAATAATCCGAGAGCGATTTTTGCCGTTGATCTGAATGGGAATCTCGATTTCCTCTTCGCGTGCCAATTCGGGATCAAACTTCGGCCACGACTCCCGCAGTAATTGCGAGCGCTCGCCCAAGTTCTCCCATAACTCGGAGGAAATATATGGAGCAAAAGGCGCGAGCATCAACACCAAATCGCGCAACATGAGCCTGACTTGCTGCGGAGAAACCTCGCCTGAAACAATCTGCGAGTCTGCGGCGCTGATGGCATTCACCAACTCCATAATCGCCGCAATCGATGTATTGAAATGCCAACGACCTTCGAAGTCGGTGGATACCCGTCGCAAGGTCTGATGCAGCTTGCGCTCGAGATCGCGTGCGACGGAACTACTCACACGACCTGACGGCCTTCCATCGCCGGCAGCGCTCTTTGCGTTTTGGAGAGCAGCATAGCGTGTGACGAGTCGATGTACTTTGGCGAGGAAACGGCTTACGCCTTCCACGCCATTTTCCTGCCAATCCAAATCGCGATCCGGAGGAGCGGCGAAGAGCGCGTACACACGCGTGCTGTCGGCGCCATAGCGCCCGACCATGTCGTCGGGCGAGACTACGTTACCCTTACTCTTCGACATCTTGGCGCCGTTCTTGATCACCATGCCTTGCGTGAATAGGCGCTCGACCGGCTCCGAGTTCTTGATCAATCCCAGGTCCCGCATGACCTTCGTCCAAAAACGGGAATAGATCAGGTGGAGGATCGCGTGTTCCACACCGCCGATGTACTGATCGATCGGGAACCAGTACGATACCGCCTTGCTGTCGATCGCCGCTGTTGCGAGCTTCGCATTGGTGTACCGATAGAAATACCAGGAGGAATCGACGAAGGTGTCCATCGTATCGGTCTCGCGGCGCGCTTTGCCGCCGCATTTCGGACACTTGGCATTCACGAACTCCGGCACACGCGCCAATGGCGACCCGCCCTGCTGCGTGATTTCGATGTTATCGGGCAACAAGACCGGCAGATCCTTTTCAGGAACGGGAACAATGCCGCACTTCTCGCAGTACAGCATCGGGATCGGCGTTCCCCAATACCGCTGACGCGAGATGCCCCAATCGCGCAAGCGATAAGTCACAGTGCCTTTGCCGAAACCTTTTTCTTCGGCATGGCGCGTCATCTTCTGGATCGCTTCCTGATTGCCGAGTCCGCTGAACTCGCTTGAATTGATAAGCAGACTGTCCATCGCGGTGTAAGGAAGCGTTGCTTCTTCGGGCCGGCTTTCTTCATGGCGCCGAGGAAGAATCACAATGCGAATTTCGATGTCGTACTTCTTGGCAAACTCGTAGTCGCGCTCATCGTGTGCGGGCACCGACATGATTGCGCCGGTTCCGTACTCCATCAGGATGTAGTTCGCGACCCAAATCGGGAGTTTTTCCTGATTGAACGGATTGATCGCGTACGCGCCGGTAAAGAAGCCGTGCTTCTCTGTCTCGCCGATGGTTCCCGCCTCGCGCGCGCGACGCTGCTCGTCGACAATTGCGTCAAGCTTCGTCAGCAATTCAGGATCGTTGCCAATCAAACGCGATACTGCCGGATGCTCTGGCGCGAGTTGAAGCGATGTCGCCCCGAAGATCGTGTCGATGCGCGTGGTGAAAACGGTAATCTTCTCTTCCGAATCGGCGACTCTGAATTCGACCTGAGCGCCCTCGCTGCGGCCGATCCAGTTGCGCTGCATGGTGCGCACTTTTTCCGGCCAGCCTTCGAGCTTCTCAATATCGCGAAGCAGCTCTTCCGCGTAATCCGTGATGCGGAAAAACCATTGCTCTAAATCGCGTTGCTCAACCTGCGTTTCTTCATGGCGCCAGCAGCAGCCGTTCACGACCTGTTCGTTGGCGAGCACGGTCGCGCACTCCGGACACCAGTTCACCTTGCTCTTGCGCCGATACGCCAACCCCCGCTCGTAGAACTTCAAGAAGAACCACTGGTTCCAGCGGTAGTAATCGGGCAGACAGGTGGTGACCTCGGTATTCCAGTCATAGGAAAACCCGAGGCGCTTCATCTGCCGCTTCATGTTCTCAACGTTGTTCAGGGTCCACTCGCGCGGCGGCGTGTTGTTCTTGAGCGCAGCGTTTTCCGCGGGGAGGCCGAAAGCATCCCAGCCCATCGGATGGAGCACGTTGTAGCCCTTCATCCACATGAAGCGGGCGAGCGCGTCACCGATGGAGTAATTGCGGACGTGTCCCATGTGCAACGCGCCCGAAGGATACGGAAGCATCTCCAAGACGTAATACTTCTTCCGCGCGGAGGTCGCCGGCTCAGCGCGATACATCTCCGGCTGCTCCTGCCAGCGGTCGAACCATTTCTGCTCGATGCGCTGCGCCTCGTAGCGCTCGCGGTCCCTCGGCTGCTCCGGTGCGCTCAACACTTCAGTTTTTTCCTGCTTCGACATGGGATTTTTCTATTCTAAAGGAGTGAACAGAACCGCCGGCGGTAGCGCGGGGTCCCCGGCAATCGCCGGTTTTGCGATTGCTGGTGCTAGCCGGTGGGCCGGAGATGGCCGCATGGCCAGCTCCGGGTTAAACAATGCGCCCGGAATTCTCGAAGAGCGCAGCCGCAAAACACGCAGCTGCCCCACCGGCTACCGCCGGCGGTTCTGTTATCTCTTCATGCGACCCTGCCTTTGATTGATGCTGAATCGAAGCTTCGCAACAGAGATCTCATTCGATCTCATCCAATCCCATCCGATCTCATCGGATATCTCATCGCGGCGAACTGGATATCTCATTTTCTTGATCTCATCTGATCTCATGAGATCCCATGAGATCTCGTCGGCGGAGTCCAAAGCAGGTACGCGGGCTAACAAACAACTGGCTGCAGCGGAAGTGTTCTAGCTGCCTTTGCATTCTTACGTCCTTATCTTCTGTGCTATCCCGAATCGGGACTAAAGTCAAGTGAATTGCGATGCGTCACTGAAGCCTCCGAAAGATGAAACGTGAGCACGTCGGATGCCGAAACCTGGACTCAAACTTGCTCAATCGTTGACTAGAGCCTTCAACGCATCCACATTCTTCTGATCGTCTTCAGGCTCGTCGATGGGCCCTCTGCGATGAATCCACGGAGCGACAGAACCCTCGGCGGTAGCCGATGGGGCAGCCGCGCTTTTTGCGGCTGCGCTGTAGCACTCATCTGCGAGCATTGAATAGACCCGGAGGCGGCCATTCGGCCATCTCCGGCCCATCGGCTACCGCCGACGGTTCCGTTATTGCCGCACCAGCGCTTTCAAGGCATCCACATTTCTCTGATCGTCTCCCGGCTCGTCGATGGGAGTTTCCGCGATGAATGCCGCATGTGCCGTTCTGGGATCGTTGAGCAGGCGATGGAATGGTTCCAATCCGATACTGCCTTGCCCGATGTGCTGATGACGATCGAGCTTCGAAGCACGCGCGGCTTTGGCGTCGTTGCAGTGCCAAACTGGGATATTCTTCAGCGCGATCGTGTTCTCCAGGTACTTCATCGTGAATTCATAGCCATCCGGGGTGACGATATCGTAGCCCGCAACATGCGTGTGGCAAGTATCGATGCATGCAGCAACCGGCAGAACGGGGCGCAACCGATCCACCAATTCTGCAACTTGTTCGAATGAACTTCCGAGTGAGTACTCTGCGCCGGCAGCATTCTCGATCAATACTCTGAATCCGCAGCCTTCCATGTCAAGGCGATCCGTTGCTTCGGCGATCGCGCTGGCTGCTCGTTTCAAGCCTTCCTCACGCGTGAGTCCGCGATAGGAACCGGCGTGTAATACGAGGTACTGCGCTCCCAAGGCGAGGCCGCGTTCCACTTCGGCACGAAAGGCCTGAATGGATTTGCCTAGAAACTCCGATGTCGAACTCGCCATGTTCACCAGGTAGCTGGTGTGGATCACCAGGGGCTTGATTCCGTACTTCTCGTTGAGCCGAATCATCTCTTCGCATTGCGATTTTGAGAGCTGATAGGGCTTCCACATGCGCGGCGAGGACGAGAACATCTGGAAGGTGTTGCAGCCCAGGCGATACGCACGTTCGGCTGCGGTCTCAGGACCGCCCGACGTCGAAGTATGAATCCCAATTCGGCGCGACGTGAGCTTGGGCGGCGTGGCCGGAGCAGGATGCTTCAGGATGTCCTTTGCCTCGCGCTCCCACTTCGTCGCCATCATTCGAGCATAGCAGGACGAAAACGCCGCGCGATTGCGATGCACAGCGAGGATTCATTAGACTGGCTCTTCCCAAGGAGTACACGCAATGCTGGTAGTGATGAAGGCGCAGGCCACCGAAGAGCAGGTGCGCGAGGTTTGCCGCAAGATCGAATCTCTCGGGTTCCGCGCGCATCCCATTCCCGGCGCGCAGCGCACAGCGATCGGCATCACCGGCAACCAGGGAGCGCTTGAGGCCGGCACTCTGGAGGAGATGCCCGGCGTGGGCGAGGTCATTCGCGTCAGCAAGCCTTACAAACTCGTAAGCCGCGACGTGAAGGCGGAGAACTCGATCATCCGCTTCCCGAATTCGCACGTTGCCATCGGCGGACGCGACATTGTAATGATGGCAGGCCCGTGCTCGATCGAGTCGCGCGACCAGGCGCTGACAATTGCGGAGCAGATCGCTCGCAACGGTGGACACTTCCTGCGCGGCGGAGCCTACAAGCCGCGCACTTCGCCGTATTCGTTCCAAGGGCTCGGCGAAGAAGGCCTCAAGATTATGGCTGAAGCTCGCGAGCAGTTCGGCCTGCTCATCGTGACTGAAGCGGTCGACAACGAGTCCCTCGATTTGGTCGAACAATATGCTGACATGATCCAGATTGGCGCGCGCAACATGCAGAACTTCTCACTGCTCAAGCGCGCTGGTCGATCGCGTAAGCCGGTGCTTCTCAAGCGGGGAATGTCCGCAACTCTCGAAGAGCTGTTGATGGCAGCCGAGTACATTTTGAGTGAAGGTAATTACGATGTTGTGCTGTGCGAGCGCGGCGTGCGTACCTTCGCCGATCACACGCGCAACACGCTCGATCTGAGCATCGTACCGGCAGTGCAGCGCCTGAGCCACCTTCCCATTTTGGTAGATCCCAGCCACGGCACGGGCAAACGCAACAAAGTCCTCCCGCTTGGACGCGCCGCAATCGCCGTCGGCGCCGACGGCTTGATCGTCGAAGTTCATAATGATCCCGATCATGCCTTGAGCGATGGAGAACAATCCATCAGGCCCGACCAGTTCGCCACGCTGATGTCCGAAGTGAAACAAATCGCGGCCGTATTGGATCGCGGAGTCGTCTTTCCAGTGAGCACGCTCAAGCCAATGTTCACCTGAAGCTCGGGTGGAAACCCCCGACTTCAGTCGGGGGTGAGAACCCGTCAGCGTTCGAATCAAGAATGCTCAACCACAACGCGCTTTAGCGCTGGTTCACGCGGGAAGCGCGCTGATAACGGCTTGCCCTCGCCAAATGCGCTGGTGAACAGGGGCTAGTTTCTCTCGACACGGCGATTCCTTCCGCCATCCTGGCCTCCTTCCGCTATGGGAGTGATAAATGGCGGTTAGCCACCTTCGCGCAGAGAACATTTCGATGCACGCTTTCGCATGTGAGCCAGCGCTAAAGCGCACTTGTCCTCGCTCCTCAAAGACGCACGGCTGCGCGGCGTGCGCCCCCGACTAAAGTCGGGGGCTTCCACCCGCAGACAAACGCAGCGTCTTTCAATACCCCACAGCTCGTCCGCCTCTTCTTCCATCCGACCAGCCGAGACGCCAACCAGTTCCTTCTTCCACCATAACCGCGTGAACGTCTCCCTGCGAGCGCAGCTTGGGATTGATGTTGTCGCCGTAGGCGCGTAGCTTTTCGGCCACATCGAATACCAGCGCTCCAGGTTCAACATCGACTTCGTCTGGCATGAACTGCTGATGGATTCGAGGATACTCAATGGCGTCACGTAGAGACATCTTGCTGTCGATGATGTTCACGATCACCTGGAATACCGTATTGGGAATCGTTGCCGATCCCGGCGAGCCGAGTGCAAACCATGGCGAGCCGTCAGGATGAAGGACGATCGTCGGAGTCATCGACGAAATCGGACGCTTGCCCGGTTTCACCTCGCCGCGATCTCCAGGCTTGCTACTGAAGGCGCTCATAATGTCGTTCATCAGCACGCCGGTTCCAGCGATCATCACCTGCGAGCCATAGAAATCATTAAGTGTGTAGGTGTTGCTCACAATGTTTCCGGCTTCGTCGATCACGGAGAAGTGAGTCGTGTCTGCGGATTCGTGAATGCCTGGGCTTGGCTGCGCCGCGTCAGGAGCGAGACCGGATGATGGTGTCGCGCGATCCGGCAGGATTGTGCCGGCCAGTTCGTGCGCGTGATCCTTGCTTGTAAGCAGATCCATGGGCACGGGAAAGAAGGCTGGATCGGCGGAGTACTCGGCGCGATCTCGAAACGCGCGCCGCATCGATTCGATCATGTGATGGCGCTGCTCCGTCGAGCCTTCCATGCCAAGCTGCGCGGGGAAGTTTTCGAAAATGTTCAGCATCTCGATGAGGGTTGTGCCGCCACTCGAAGACGGCGGCATCGACAAAACCTGATTCCCGCGAAATGTGCCTTTCACCGGATCGCGCTCAATGGCCTTGTAAGCCCGCAGATCGTCGTAACGAATCGTTCCGCCATGGGCCTGCATGTCGGCGTCAATCAGGCGCGCAGTCTTACCTTCGTAAAACTCCTGCCAGCCATGCTTCTGGATACGTTCGATGGTCGCCGCGAGCTCAGGTTCCTTGACCACTTCGCCTTGCTTGAGCGGTCGATCGGATCCATGAAGAAAGATTTTTGCCGATTCGGGAAACTGCTTCATCACCGGCGCCTGCAGAGCAAGAATCAGCTCCATACGCTGCGAGGCAGGAAAGCCGTCCTTGGCCAATCGGCGCGCCGGTTCCAAGTCCTCTTTCCAGGACAGTTTCCCAAAACGGGCATGAGCCAGTCCCATGCCGGCGACCGTTCCGGGAACAGCCGATGCTTTATATCCGACTCTCGATTCCAGTCTGTTGGCAAACATTCCTGTATGCGCAGATGCCGGAGCCATCTCTTTGTAATCGATGGCGCGTGTGGCGCCATTCGAAGTGCGGATAAGCATGTATCCGCCTCCACCAAGGTTTCCCGCCTCTGGATGAACGACGGCCAACGCAAAGGCGACGGCCACAGCCGCATCCACGGCATTGCCGCCTTTGCGCAAAATCGATAGGGCCGCCTGTGAGGCGAGCTGATTCGCGCTGGCAATCATCGCATGAGGAGCCCGCTCCGGCTCCTCGACCATTGGCCGGGCTGCCTTGAGCTCGAGGCCGGATTGGGAGACCTCCTGAGCAAAAACGGGATTGAAGCACAGAGAAGCTAAGGCCCCATAAATCAGAGATCTAGTCAGAGATTTAGTCAGTGTTCTGAAGAAGATCTTGATCAAGGCGTTTGCTCCAAGAAAAAGCCCCGCCCGAAATGGGCGAGGCCTGAGTTTAACAGTTAGAGGTTCTTAGAATGTGATCTTCGTTCCCAACTGCAATACGCGATTGGGTTCGCCGATTGCGATCACGGTGGCTGATGCAGGCAGCGCTGCTGTGGTGCAGCAGGTACGGCCGAACAGTGAGTTGTTCACCCGGGGAGTTCCCGAACTGGCATTGCGTGGATTGTTGAAATTTGGGTGATTCAGCACGTTAAAAGCTTCGGCACGGATCTGAAGATTCACGCGCTCTGTAATTTTGAAGTTCTTCATCACTCCTGAATCCAGGTTCCAGAAATCGGGTCCCTGGGCCAGGTTGCGTCCGCTTCCGAATTGACCTGGTTGCGGAATGCAGAAGTAGGTTTGACTCCCAATCACATTGCGGCAATCGAAATTCGGATCGGCCGGATTTGTGATTAGCGGGCCGGTGTTGTACATGACGGGGCCTTCAATGCCATTCACGAATTGAAGGTGTCCAGTATCCATTGGGCCCTTGATCAGCGCGGTACTGACATGTTCGCTGCTGGTGGTCTGTGCTCCGCTAAGGATCGTGTACGGCTCTCCGCTCTGATAGTCAAAGATGCCGGTGTAGGTCCATCCGCCAATCACATAATCCAGAAACTTTGGAACGTTGGAAGCAAACCGTTTCCCTTGGCCAAATGGGAACTCATACACCATGTTCATGCTGAGCACGTGGCGATTGTCGAAATCTGACAGCGCACGATCCAGCCGGAAGTTGTGAATGTCGGTCGGCGTGATGCTGTTCGTGGTGCTCAAGCCGCCACCCGTCGAAGCTCCGACCGGATCGATAGATGCGTCGTCGATCGATTTGCTGTAGGTGTACGACAAGCCGAACGTCAGACCTTGCTCAAAGCGGCGACGAACTCCGACGTAGGCGCCGTGGTAGTAGGAGTCTCCACCGGAATCCTGGAAGAAGATCTGCGTGAACTGCGGATTCGGACGGAAGTAGTTGCCGGGAAAGCCTCTGGCAACGATGTTGTTGCCCTGATCGATACGCGTGGCAAGGTCGCCGAGGTTATTCTGGAGGAAGTCGGTTTTGAACGTGCTGCCATTAAGGCCGGAGCATGTTCCCGTTGCCGAACATCCTACAAGACTGCGCAGCACAGTCGGATTCCCTCCCCCAGCACAGCCGTTCCCATCAGCAGCGCAGCCAAGCATCACGTTCTGCCGTGCGATGAGAAAAGAATTCAAGAAATCAGACGGTGGAGTGATCTGGTTCAGATCGTAGGCTCGATACAGGTGTGTACCGCGTTTTCCCACATAGCCGACTTCCGTCACAAAACTGCCCGGCAGTTCGCGCTGAATGCTGACGCTCCATTCATGCACAGAGGGATTTTTCAGGTTCGGATCAAATGCTCCGACCGAAGGAGCCAAGCCATTTTGCTGGTATGCGGGCTGGGTCAAGGCCGCTGAAGGCGTCGTCGAAGGAGCCGGCACGCTGACCGGGAATCCGCCGGCAATCCTGTTGTTTGTACCCGAGGGCAATACACAGCCAGCACTTGGTGCAAATGCAGCCGGCGTGAGACTCGTACTCCACTGATTTACGCAGTTCAGAGCGAACCCCGGCACCTTTCCCGCTTGAGCTGTGACTTGAAACGTGCTGATGGTGTCAAACATCCAGGAATATCCAGCACGGATACTCGTCTTCTGATCGGGCGAATAGGCGATTCCCAATCTGGGACCAAAAGCGGTCCAGTTATTGTTCTTGTACCAGGAATCCGCCTTAACAAATGAGACTGGTCCGCTAGCGATATTGCCGTTTGGAACCAACGACTCCTTGGCATCGAATGGCGGCGGATTGAACTCCCACCGGACTCCTAAGTTCAGTGTGAGGCTTGGCTTCACGTGCCACTCATCCTGAACGTAAGAATCATATTGATGCGCCCGCGTGTATACCGTTTCCAGGCCAGTGCCATACACGTTATGGGCGAAATCAGCGGGAAAGGCTTGCGTAATTCGTCCGGGGATACCAAGCAACTCTACCGCTGCCTGCTGAATATTTGTCAGGTCCGTTGAAGAAGGCGCGGAGGCTCCCGTTCCCGTTGGGAAATTCGTAAGTCCCGCCGTTCGGAACGACTGCCTGAAACTGATAATCGGATCGACGATGTTGCTGCCGAAGAATCCGCGGCTGTCGTTGTGGATATAGAAGCGGAAGTTCACTCCAAATTTCAGGTTGTGAGCACCGTGGGCCCAACTCACGTTGTCGACGAGCTGCGGAGCAGTAACAGCACGCGCTGTATGCGCGGAGCCGCAGAATGGAGAATCCACGTTCAATGTCGAACCGACGACGCAGTCGTCAGCCCATGGTGGATTCTTAGTCGCATCGGGGAAGCCGGGGTTCGACTCGCCGAACGTGAACAAGAATTTGAAGCGGTTGTAACCCATGGTGAGTTCGTTCACCAGCGTGGGCGAGAAAGTATGGCGGTAGCTTATGGCGAGGTTGGAATTGTCGCGAGTCACTTCGCCCAGCGGTGGAAATCCAGGGAAGACTTCCGGGCGAGCATTGAGGAAGTCGCCTTGCGTTGTGTTGTAACTGCCAATCAGGAAGCGTCCGAAGATGTTGTTGTTGTCGTTGAAATTGTGATCGATGCGCGCCATCACGTTCGGACCTTTGAACGCGGCGGGAGGGTTCCAGTCGAATCCGCCGGTATTCAGAGCGTCGCCGAGAGCGAAGTCGTTTGGCAGGGGCGTCTTGCCGAGCAATGGAGCTACCTTCGCGTCAGGTCCAATGCCGGCCGGATCGTTGGCAAAGATGTTGTAGCTATCCACGCAGTTGCCGGTGATGGTTGTTCCGTTGCAAACCGGCACTCCAGGGTTGAGATTTCCGCTGGCGTCCACTAGAAGCGGGGAATTTTGAGTGACGCTTGTGCCGTTCACGTTGATCTTGCCGCGTACGAACCGGAAGATTCCTTGCCGTGCCAGGGTCGTGTATGTGGTTGGGGCGCCGAATCCTGCGACGCCAACTCCGGTCGCTGAAATGGGCTCGGTTTGCGTGATCTTGTTGCCCTGATAGCTTCCGAAGAAGAATGTGTGGTTCTTCACAATAGGCCCGCCTACATCGAAACCCCACTGATGCAGATCGAGGATGGGCCGTGCCTGGTTGTTGTAGTTGTTGAACCATTCATTCGCGTTGTAAGCGGTGTTGCGATTGAAATAGAAGATGTCACCATGTAGGGCGTTCGTGCCCGGCTTGCTGGCGATCATCACGTTCGCGCCACTGTTTCTTCCCTGCTCTGCCGTCGCATCTAGCGTGATAGTGCGGAACTCCTGCACGTTATCGGGATTCAGGCGCTGGATGTTGCTCTGAGGATTGGGAACCGTCGATTCGTTCGCGTCGATGCCGTCAATGGTGACGTTGTGTGCGCGATCGCGCGAGCCAAAGACGTGTGTCCCCGATCCGCTCGCAGACGTTGGACGCTGCGTCACCCCTGGCTCAAGAGTCAGAAGGCTCAGCGGATTTCGTCCATTCAGCGGCAGGCTCTGCACCTGCTGAGTGGTCATTACGTCGCTGACAGTTGCGTTGGTAGTCTCAATGCGTTGGTACGAGGATTTGACTTCGACAACCTGAGTCGTGCCGCCAACCAGTAACATTGAGTTCACCACCAGCGGTGCCCCAACTGAGAGCACGTTGTGCTGGCTAGTGGTGGTCTGAAATCCTTCCCGGCTCACGCGTACCGTATATTGGCCGGGAGTCAATGACGGCACGGACCACGTTCCAGAGGTACTCGTTTTTGTGTCGTAGCTTACGCCAGTGCCCTCGTTCGTGACTTTAACAGAAGCATCCGAAACAACGGCTCCGCTCTTGTCGAGAACCGTTCCTTCGATGCGCGATGTGCTGACCTGGGACCACGCTGTACTCAGGAGCAACAGGAAGATCGTGATGCCTGCGATTCGTACTTTCATCTTCACCCTCGGATTTCACGCGGTCGGCCCGGGTACCTGAATTTCTGTCCCACGCTCGACTTCGCATCGGTTAAGGGGTGGAATTGTTTCTTTCATCGACGGTCGTTGTCAATGCAAAATCTTTGCTCGAAACGATTCGAGTCCTTTTAAGTCGGGCTGGGGATTCGATCTGGTACTATCGCGGGCGCAAGTTTATCCAGACTCAAAATCTGTCTCATGAGAAAAACCCTTCTCGCGGTCTTCACACCTCTGTTCCTGCTTTTTGTCCCAGTTCGTTGCGTTCAGTCCCAATCGATCCGCAACAAACCCGAAAACGTCGATGTGCTCATCATCGGCGGCGAGCTGCTCGACGGTAGTGGATCCGCGGCACAGAGGTTAGACCTTGGGATTAATGGCGATCGAATCGTTTACCTGGGCGATTCATTGAAAGATCACGTCAAAGCCTCCCGGAGCATCGATGCTTCCGGACTCATCCTTGCGCCTGGATTTATCGATCCGCACACGCACACTGCAGACGACCTGTCGACGCCGCCGCGCAACAGCAACGAACCATATCTCATGCAGGGTGTGACGACAGTGGTCACCGGCAACGACGGATCGAGTCCGCTGCCGATTGCCGATACGCTGCGCAAATGGGAGCAGCAGGGAATCGGCACCAACGCGGCGCTGCTGGTAGGAATGTGTTCCGTTCGGCGAAAAGTGATGGGAATGTCCGATGCTGCGCCCACAGATGCTCAACTCGCAGATATGAAGAAGCTGGTTGATCAGGGGATGGACGATGGAGCGTTCGGAATGTCTGCCGGCCTCTTCTATGCACCGTGCAGCTTCGCGAAGACAGAAGAGGTCATCGAACTTGCCAAAGTGGCTGCTGCCAAGCACGGCTATTACGACACGCACATGCGCGACGAAAGCGATTATTCCATCGGACTGCTTGGTTCAATTCGGGAAACCATCAGAATCGGCCAGGACGCAGGACTTCCGGTACACATCTCCCATATCAAGGCGCTGGGCACGGATGTTTGGGGACAGAGTACAGAAGCCATCAAGATCATTCAGGAAGCCCAGGCGAGAGGAATTAAAGTCACCGCCGACCAGTATCCGTACAACGCTTCGGGCACGAGCCTTGTTCCCGCTTTGGTACCGCGCTGGGCTGAAGCCGGTGGACGCGAGCAGATGCTCAAGCGCTTCGACGATCCGCAAACACGGCCGCGCCTGCTAACGGAAATGGAAAGTAACCTGAAGCGGCGCGGTGGTGCGAAGTCGCTGTTGATTACGGCTGCCGCGGATTCGAATGCAGTTGGCAAGACCCTGCAGCAGATTGCCGACGAGCGTCGGCAATCGCCCTTAGAGGCAGCGCTCCAAATCATTCGAGCGGGATCGAATGATGTCGCTTCGTTCAACATGAGCGAACAGGACATCGAGAACTTTATGAAGCAGCCGTGGGTGATGACCGGCTCCGATGGGTCGCCAGGACATCCGCGCAAATACGGAACATTCCCGCGCAAGATACGGGAATATGCGCTAAATCGCAAAGTAATCACCCTGCCGTTCGCAATCCGATCGAGCAGTGGATTAACAGCCGAATCTCTGGGAATCGCGCAACGCGGATTCCTGCGCGTCGGCTACTTCGCGGACGTTGCGATTTTCGATCCAAATACCATTTCGGAACTTTCCACCTACGAACATCCTGAAGTGCTGGCGCGAGGCATGCGGTACGTGATCGTCAACGGAAAGATTGCAGTCGATGGCGGAAAGTACACCGGGGCCCTCGCGGGAAGAGCATTAATAAAACAGTCCGCAGGCAGGTAGTGGAAGATTACTCACCGACCTTCTTCTTCCAAGAACTTCTCTGCCTCCATCGCCGCCATGCAGCCGGTACCGGCGGCGGAGATGGCCTGGCGGTAGCGACGGTCCTGGACGTCACCGCAGGCGAAGACGCCCGGGACTTTCGTGAAGACATAGTTTTTCGTCAGCAGATAGCCA
>DATEKE010000315.1:0-21350 GCA_035277605.1 Terriglobales bacterium
GGACGACTGATTGATCAGCCAAGCGGGAAGGCAAATCTCGATCCCTTCGAGCCTTGGCGGGATGATCGCAAGCTGGAAATTGCTCCAAAACGAGAATTGGTGCGGGCGGAGTCTGAATGAAAGCAGCACGATATTTCGAGCGTCGTGTTGTGCACTCCATTGCACTGTTGATAGCGATATCTGCTTTGGCTTTCGCAATATCGCAGCTTGCGCCCGGTAGCTTTCTCGACGAGCTGAAGATCAACCCACAGATCTCGGCGCAGACGCTGGCTGGTCTGCGTGCTCAGTGTGGCCTCGATCAACCGCTGCCTGTCCGCTACTTTCGGTGGCTCAAATCCGTTGCAGTAGGAGATTTCGGGTACTCACTGGCCTACAACATGCCCGTCAGCAAGCTGATTTGGGACCGTCTCGGCAACACTCTGGTGTTAGGTGCAACCGCGATGGTGCTGGCCTGGGTTGTGGCACTGCCCTGCGGCATTTGGTGTGCCTACAAAGCCCGCCGATGGATTGATCACATCCTGGTAGCGTCTTCCGCACTGCTGCTGGGAACTCCAGAATTGGCGCTGGCTCTGCTGTTCATTTTGGTTGCAGCTCATTTTGGAAGCTTCAACACAGAGCCCGAACAAAAACAGCAAGCACTGTCTGCTCTTCGCCACATAGGCATTCCTGCCGTCATCCTTGGGCTGGCAGCGTTTCCGATCTTGTTTCGCCATGTCCGCGCAGCAATGAACGAGGTGTGGCATTCTCCTTTCTTGCAAGCAGCGAAGGGCCACGGGATCGGCAACATACGTCTGCTGCTGCGACACGCATTGCCTGCGGCCGCGAATCCATTGATTTCCCTTCTTGGATTGTCTCTCGCAGGGGTCGTGAGCGCTTCGTTTCTGGTAGAAGTGATTACCGGGTGGCCAGGAATTGGGCCGCTCTTTCTGGAAGCTATCTACAGCCGCGATTTTCACGTTGTAATGGCCGTCGTGATGCTCTTCTCGGTGTTCTTGATCGTCGCGAATTTGATTGCCGACTTGCTTCTGTACGCCGCTGATCCGCGAGTGAGGGCCGAATGCTGAAGCAGAGAAAACTTGCAATCGCGCTCTCAGCCTTCGCGGCCGCTAATTTGTGTTTGCTGCTGGCTGGATTTCTTGCGCCATATCCCGCGGTGATGCAGCACCGCGATTTCGCGTATGCTCCGCCTTCCCGCATTCATTTCATCGACGGAAACGGACGATTTCATGTTCGTCCGTTTGTCTATCCGCTCGTGGCACTGGAAGCTGACGGCTTCTCATATCGGGAAGATTCACACACTGCATATCCCATCCACTTCTTCGTTCGCCGACCGGCAGGTATCCATGTATTTGGGGTCGCTGAACCCGCGAATTGTTTCCTGTTTGGAACTGACGGATTCGGACGCGACATCTTCTCGCGGGTGCTTTATGGCGGGAGGATCTCGATCGCAGCAGCATTCCTTGCTACCTTGCTGTCGCTGCTCATCGGTACTGTTTTCGGTGCAATCGCGGGCCACTTCGGAGGGATCGCTGATACCAGCATCATGCGTACCGCAGAGCTCGCATTGGCTCTCCCCTGGATCTATTTATTGCTCGCGCTCCGCGCCGTGCTGCCGCTGCATCTTGGTACAACGCAAACATTCCTGCTGATTTCAGCCGTTATCGGAGTCATGGGATGGGCGCGTCCCGCGCGTCTGATTCGCGGCATGGTACTCAGCGCGAAAGAACAGGCTTTTGTCGTCTCGGCGCGGGGATTTGGCGCCTCCGAGTGGTATCTATTGCGCCGGCACGTATTGCCGCAAGCCTTGGGAATCGTAATCACGCAGGCGGTCATTCTCGTTCCCCAGTTCATCACTGCAGAAGCGACGCTATCGTTTCTAGGATTGGGAATGAATGAGCCCATGCCCAGCTGGGGAAACATGCTATCGGCTTTCCAGCACTTTCAAGTCATGAGCTCTTATTGGTGGATGGCGGCGCCCATCGTCGCACTGGTGCTGGTATCAGGTTCTTATTTTGCGCTGGCTGATGCATTTGATTTCAGGCGTATCGATTTGGGAAGAAGCCATGCATAGAGAATTCATGTATTCAGTAGCGTTGCGGATGGTGGCTGAGCGGACCCTCTTGATGCAGACGTCCGCAGGTGATCAGAGGAGTAAGCTCAGGAAGTGATTGCAACAGCCAAACCCGAAACGGAACAGCGAAGCGCCTGGAGCGACGAGCGTCTGGTACGCGAGTGTCTTGCCGGTAACGAGGAGGCGTGGTCTGCACTCATCGACAAGTACAAGAAGCTGATCTACTCCATTCCGGTGAAGTGGAATCTTTCGCGCGACGATGCAAACGACATCTTCCAGGCTGTGTGCGTCGATTTGTACTCGGAATTGTCTCGCCTGCGTGAACCCAGAGCGCTGCCGAAGTGGCTTATTCAGACTACACTGCACAAATGCGCGCGATTGAAGCAGAAGCAGAGCCGGTTTGTCGACGACGAGATCACGGATGATCTCATGCCCTCTGGGCCAGGCGCCGATCGCATCGTAGAAGAAGTCGAACGGGAGCAGATTCTACGTGACGCGATCAGCGGAGTGCCGGCGCGATGCGCGCAAATGATTCGAATGTTGTTCTTCGAATTTCCCTCGCGGCCGTACAACCAGATCGCCAGCGAACTTGGCCTGGCGACGGGATCGATCGGCTTCATCCGCGGACGCTGTCTCAATAAGCTCCGCAAGCAGCTCGAGGCACTCGGATTCGCACCCGAGAGGCGTCGCCGATGAGTAGCGCCGCCGCCCTCAGCCCGCGCGAAGAGTTATTACGCAACTTCGCAGGAATCTCTGATCGGGCACAACGGCAACAAATGCTGGATCAGTATCGATCAGAGCTTTCAGCGGAACTCGCCGTTCAACTTGCCGATGCTGCGCGAGAGAGGGTGCGTGTAAATACGCAGGAGGCGCTCGCGCTCTCCGAAGGAGCAATTGCGGTTGCTGAGATTCTCGGTGACGAACGATCCCTTGCCTATGGAAACCGGGCTAAAGCGAATGCGCTGTATGCGACGGGACACTATCGAGAATCGATCGAGCTTCACAATCGTGCCATTGCAGCCTGGGAGAAGCTGGGCGAAACGGCGGAACTCGGCCGAAGCCTCAGTGGCTCGATTCTTCCGCTGACGCTGTGTGGCGAGTACGAGCGAGCGTTTGCGGCGGCGGATCGCGCACGAGAAATCTTTGCTGCCGCTGGTGACGAGCTGCGCTTAGCCCGCCTGGAGCTTAATGTGGGCAATGTTTATTACCGGCAGGATCGATTCTCAGAGGCGCTTGCCTGTTATCGCTGTGCTTACGATGTCGTGCTTAAGCACGAGAACTCGGAAGGAATTGCTGCGGTCCTGAGCAATTTGTCAGTCTGCCTCATTGGTCTTGGCGAATTCCAGCAGGCGCTAGACAGCTATCAGCACGCGCACGATTACTGCGCGCAGCACAACATGCCGCTGCTGGTGGCGCAAGCCGACTACAACATCGCATATCTCTACTTCCTGCGCGGTGAATACAGCCAGGCGATCGACAGGTTGCGTTCGACGCGCCTGCGTTGCAATGAAGTTGGGGATCGATATCACTACGGTCTCTGCAACCTTGATCTCTCCGAGCTTTATCTGGAACTGAATCTCAGCTCCGAGGCCGCGGAACTCGCGCGCCTTGGCTATTCCGAATTTGAGAAGCTGGGAATGGGCTACGAAGCGGCAAAGTGCTTGTCGTTCGAAGCTATTGCCATGGGCCAGCAGGGGCAGGCATTCCAAAGCCTGAAGCTGTTTACGCGCTCGCGAGAGATGTTCATGGCGGAAAAAAACGAGGTCTGGCCTTCCTTGATCGATCTTTACCAGGCGCTCGTTCTCTTCCATGAAGCCCGCCTTTTCGAGTCGCGACGACTGGCCAAAGCTGCCCTGGAATTTTTTGATTCATCCCTGCTTCCCGGAAAAGCAGTGCTCTGTCGACTGCTGTTGGCGCGTATCGCGCAGCGCACGAATGACCTCGCCGCCGCCCACCGCGAATGCTCGGCGGCCATCGAGAAGCTGAAAGATCTGCAGGCCCCAATCCTTAAGCATCAGGCCTTTCTTCTGATGGGGCAGATCCATTCCAGTTCAGGCAATCGCAGACAAGCCTATGAGAGCTTTCGCATGTCGCGTGATGCCCTGGAAACTTTGCGCAGTAATCTGCGCGGAGAAGAACTCAAGATGGCATTTCTCAAGAACCGTCTTGAGGTTTACGAGCTGCTGGTGGACTCGTGTCTGCGTGGGCAATACGGCGCGGATGCGGTTGTCGAAGCTTTTGGTTATATCGAAGAAGCAAAATCCCGCACGCTAATGGACCA
Organism: Terriglobales bacterium; assembly: GCA_035277605.1. Lineage (GTDB taxonomy): Bacteria > Acidobacteriota > Terriglobia > Terriglobales > Acidobacteriaceae > Gp1-AA112. Next base: position 4,353 of record DATEKE010000315.1, read on the forward strand.
AATGCTCCAGCCCGTACACATCACCGGAGAAGAGCACGGACAAAGCGATCTGGTGAGGCGCATGCGCAATTTGCGCGACGAACTCAACTGGTACTACAGCCTGATCGAACTCGAACAACTCCGTCCAGAGCAGCGTTCGCCAGAGCATATCAAACGACTGGAGGAGCAGGTTCGCACGCGCGAAACCGATCTGATTCGCGTGCTGCAGGAATCGAACCTTGCGAGCGAGGGCACTCCGCTGCAGGCCGGCAAGAGCCTCTCTGTTGAGGAGATTCGCGCAGCGATTACTCCAGAGACTCTAGTCGTTGAGTTTTTTCAAACTGGAGATCGCATTCTTGCCTGCATTCTCGGGCGCGACCGCTTGCACATTGTTCCGGTGACCCTCGCTTCGCGTATCTCTAATGTTTTGCGGTTGCTGCAGTTTCAACTATCAAAGTTCCGTCTTGGGAGTGAGTATGCAGCCGCTTTTCGCGATTCTTTGATTGAGTCGACAAACGCTCATCTGAAAACCCTATACGACGAGTTGCTCGGTCCAATTCGAGATCGGCTCGATTTGCGCCATCTTCTCTTCATACCGCACGGCGCGCTGCATTATGTGCCTTTTCATGCATTGTTCGACGGCGAGCGCTATCTCATCGATGACCACACGGTTTCCTATGCGCCGAGCGCGAGTATCTACGCGGTTTGCGCAAAGAAGCACGTAAATGCCTCGGGCGCGGCACTGCTGATGGGAGTTCCTGATCAAAATGCTCCCTTGATCCTGGAAGAGCTGCGAGCTTTGAGCGGCATCGTTCCACATCCGAAGCTGTTTGTGGGAAATGCCGCGAGCGAGTACATCCTCAAGACCGCTGGACCTACCGCACGATTGGTTCACATAGCGACTCATGGATATTTCCGGCAGGACAGCCCGATGTTCTCCTCGATTCGCATGGGGAACTCGTATCTGAGTCTTTACGATCTTTACCAACTCCGTTTACCTGTTGAACTGGTAACGCTTAGCGGCTGTGCCACAGGACTCAACGTGGTGGCGGCAGGCGACGAACTGATTGGGTTAGCCCGCGGGCTGTTTCAAGCCGGTGCTCAATCACTGCTGCTCAGCCTGTGGGACGTACATGACCAGAGCACGGCGGATTTCATGACCGTGTTTTATCGCCGTTATCAGAACGGCGAAGAGAAGGCGGCAGCGATGCGCGAAGCCATGCTCGCCGTTCGGATGAGCTATCCCCATCCGTATCAGTGGGCTCCGTTTGTCCTCATGGGCAAATATTCCGCCTAAAAGGCAGGATGAAGACTTTTCTGAGACCCCTATATTTCGGCGCTGGCTGAAGGCCCTTATGGGCAGTAACAAGTGAACGTTAATTTGGTGTTCTGAGGTTCTGGCCGGAACGAGGGTCTTGCTGGAACGGATGGGAAAACGATGAAGCATATCGCTCAGGAAAACTTGGCTGAATTCGTTCGAGAGAGCTTGCCGCAGGCCGAGGTAGCCGCGGTTCGCGAACATCTGAAAGAGTGCTCGGAATGCTCGCAGATTACGGCTTTATTCCGCGACATCGTCCGTGCTGGCGGCAACGAAGCAGCATATGAGCCGCCTTCAGGAATCGTTCAGATCGCTAAGGCGTATTTCGCGACGGAGCGGAACAGCGCTCCGGAGTCGAAGACCGCATTTGAGCTGCTCTTCGATAGCATGGCGCAACCGGTGGCTGCCGGCGCACGAGCTTCTGTCGCCTCCGCCCGACAGCTGCTATACCGCGTTGGAACGGTTTACGTAGACATGCGCGTCGATTCGGAGAACAACTCGGAGCGCGCGGCGCTGGTTGGGCAGATGCTGGACAGCGCGCATCCAAATCACCCGGTTTCCGGTGTACCCGTGGTGCTGCTAGATGGCAGAAAGAACGTGGCCAGCACGATCAGCAACACAAATGGCGAGTTTCATCTGGAGTTCGCTTTGAAGAGTAATTTGCGGCTATCGGTCACCGTTGGCGATTTGGCGCCTGTTTATTTGCCGATTACGGGCATCAGCGAGCGTAAGCGGCCGTCGAATCCAAGCCGAGGTCCGAATTAGAATGGGTTACTTTCGTAATTGGCCAAAGAGCCAATACGGGACATAGACTTTAGTTTCCTCCCCGCTGTAATCCCCATTCGAAATTGTGCCGAGAAACGTGTCTCTGGAGCAGCAAATGAAGAGCTCGAAAGACCTCGCTCAATACAGCAGATCCAAGGCCGGGATTTCCATCATTCTGGTCCTGGCGCTGTTCACCGTTTATGTTCAACCCGGTTTCGCGATCACGTCGCCAGCGCCGAAGGCTAACGCGCAGCTGCTCGGCGGATTGCTGGGCGGGGGCGGACTGCTGCCCACAACGCGCTACATTGTTCGCGACACCAAGGGTTTGCTCGGCCTGAATCTCACCTGCCTGGTGTTCGGTTGCAAAGTGCTCGAAGGCATCGGCGATCCTGACGGACAGTTGTTCGTCGTAACTACGTCCAGTCTGCTTAGCCCGGTTGTATTCCTCACTCAGCTTTTGTCAGGCGCCGGGATTACCAACGTAGAGCCAGACCAGTCGGTCAGTACGCAGGGATCCACTGTCGGAACCACTCCTGATTACCTGAGCGACAAGACGCCGGTTTCGTACTACGGCGCAACCGTATGGGAAGGCTATGTTCTGCAGACGCCGAATCAGATCATCAACACTGCACAGACGCAGTCTGCATTCGGTGTTACCGGAAATGGTGTGCGCGTCGCCATTATTGATACCGGCGTCGATCCGAACAACGCCATTCTTAAGAGTCATTTGATCTACGGCTATGACTTCACGCGTAACCAGACTGGCGGATCGGAGATGGCAGACATCAATCAGTCGACCGTAGGCGTTCTCGATGGCTCGCAGCAGCCGGCGCAAGTGAACCAGTCCACCGTTGGAGTGCTCGATCAGTCGACCGTAGGCGTTCTCGACGGCTCGCAGTTTGCAGCGTTTGGTCACGGGACCATGACGGCCGGCATTGTGCATCTGGTCGCTCCGCAGGCACAGATCATTCCGCTGAAGGCGTTCCATGCGAACGGCACGGGTTATGCCTCTGATGTTCTGCGCGCGATCTATTACGCCGTGAACCACGGAGCGAAGGTCATCAGCATGAGCTTCGACTTCACCAGCCCGTCGCAGGAATTGGCGGCTGCTATTAATTACGCGACGAACCGCGGCGTGATCTGCGTCGCGTCGGCAGGCAATGACGGCAGCATGGAGACAGTTTATCCGGCGAGCTTGCCCAACGTGATCGATGTCGCTTCGACGTCTAACAACAACACGCCCTCGGCGTTCTCGAATTACGGAGCGCCTCCAGTGCTGCTCTCGGCTCCGGGCGAAGCCGTGATGACGACCTATCCGTTCAATACTTACGCAGCAGGATGGGGCACATCGTTCAGCGCGCCGCTGGTTTCGGGCACGGTAGCCCTGATGGCGCAATCGAATCCGCTGTTCCTGAATAAGCAGCAGGCGGCGCAGGCGCTCAGCAACGCGCAGCCGCTTCCATACTCGCAGTTCGGTGCGGGAGTGCTGGACAGCTACCAGGCTGTGAAGGCCTGGAGAAATGGCCTGGGATTCAGTCTGTTCTAATTCGGGAACGAATCCATGGGAATGAGCCTCCATCAGACGTTCGATTCGTGGTCACCGCTGCTGCTTCGAATGAAAGAACTCGAAGAGCAGCAGGTGACCATGCGCACCGCGGTCATCTGCGCATTGAATCAACTGCTCGATTTGAAGGATCTCAATACGGGCGTACACAGCACGCGTTTAGCGGAATGGGCGGTGCGTGTTGCGCGCAGGCTCGGTATTGAAGAAGAAAATCTTTATCAATACGAAGTAGCAGCCTTGCTGCACGACATCGGAAAAATCGGCGTGCCCGATGCGATCCTGAAAAAGCCCAGCAAGCTCACCGACGAAGAACGGGCAATCATGAACAAACATCCGGAATACAGTTGGTCGATTCTAAGGCTGTTTCCCGGATTGGAAGAAGCCAGCCTCTTCGCTCTGCATCATCACGAGTCCTATGATGGCAAAGGTTATCCAGGCGGGCTGAAAGCCGAGGAGATTCCGCTCGGTTCACGCATCGTATCGATCGTAGACGCTTTCGACGCCATGATTTCAAATCGCTGCTATCGCAAGGGCCTCGATCACGAAGAAGCGATTCACCGACTGAATGCCGGCAGCGGAACGCAGTTCGATCCCAACGTGCTGCGCTGTTTCCTGGAAATCGCCGAAGTGGAAGTGGCCGGAGTGTTCGCTGCGACAGGCACCAGCATCACCGCGGTTATCTAATTTTCAGGCGAACACCAGAAAACAAAACAGAACAAGCCATAGCGCCGTCATCGCGCTGAAATACCAGGTTGCCAAATCGACGGCGATGTAACGTCCCATTGCTGTCCAGTTTGCACTGCGGGCAACGACCCAGATAAGGGCGAGCAGTCCAATGGCGATCTGCAGCGCGTGAGCTCCGATGAGTAAGTAAAAGAACGATACTCGCGAGTTGGTGCTGATAAACATTCCTTGAGCTTGCATCACTCGCCACGCCATTGCTTGACCAGCGAGAAAAGCCAGACTGAGAACAATAGCTGAATAAATCCACCAGAACGGTTTATTCGAAACTTCCCGTTGCAACGAGGCCGCTGCAGATCGGCGACGCGCCAGTCCCAGTGCAAAGCAGCCAACGATCAACGTACACGAATCAAGGATCAATAAGGGAATGGGAAGTGGAAGCGACTCCCCTTGCGTGGAATATGCCCCAGATGCGTTTTCGTAAGCCGGAATTCCGCGCCGAACGATTGAGGCGCTGATTAACGCAACAAACAGCATAACAACCCCGCAAATCCAGAGACCTAGGGCAAGGCGGTAACGCCGGAGCATGGCTGTGGTATAAGCTGAGCGCGCAGTTTAATCAAGCCTGCATGCTTCTCGTTGTGCGACCATTAGGGAAGGTGAGATCCAATGGCTCCGACAACAACGCAAAAGACCCGCGCCCTGCTCTCGATTCGAGAGTTCACATACGAACTGCGCAGAGTGCCGGCTCCGGCGTTTGACCGAGTGGACGAAGTACACGAATTCCTGCGCTCTCATCCTGTGAACCCAGATACGCTTACTCCATATCTCGTGTGGGATCGCCAGCACTACACCCGCAATCTCATCGACAAGACCCCTCTCTATGAGCTGATTGCGATCTGCTGGGAAGTGGGACAAGTGAGTTCGATCCACAACCATCGCGATCAAAACTGTTGGATGGCGGCGCCGCTCGGGACACTCAAAGTGCAGAACTATCGCGTGCTGTGGCAAGACGAAGCAGCAGGCAAGTGCAAGATTGAATCGACTGACACTCTAGAGATCAACCAGGAAACACCTGTTTCCGTAAATCCTCTCCAACCTGTCCACCGAGTTTTTAATCCCGCCGAGCTAAACCAGCGAGCAGTCAGTCTTCACGTATATTCGCGTCCGTTCGACACCTGCGTCGTCTATTCGGATCAGCAGGGGACTTGCGGAACTATCAAATTGCACTACACGACGGAGTACGGGAGGAAGTAGTAACGAATGCGGCCTTTCTATCAGGCTGCACGGGATAGCGTCAGTGTGAGGAGACGGACTGCTGCGCCACAATATCAGTCAGGACTTCGTCTAATGAGCTTTCCCAGTTCGGCATTGATATCTCAAAGGCAGCCTTCAGCTTTTCACAATTGAGAATGGAGTTGATCGGACGGCGAGCGGCGGTTGGATATTCCGCGCTGGTGATTGGAATCAATCGGGGTACTCGAATTCCTAGAATCTTCGAAGCTCGCTCCAGGATTGCCTTTGCGAAGCCGAACCACGAAGTCGAACCGCTATCCGTCATGTGGTATAACCCGCTCCTGTCATCCGGCCATCGTCCAGCGCTGTATCTACGAATGATCTTTGCTGTAGCAAGCGCAAGAGAATGGGTTGATGTCGGCGCACCGAGCTGGTCGTTTACGATGCGAAGTTCATTTCGTTGGCGAGCCAGACGAAGCATCGTGAGCAGGAAGTTTGATCCGCGTTCGCTATAGACCCAGCTGGTACGAAAGATCAAATGTCTGCAGCCGCTCTTCTGAACGGCGACTTCGCCTTCTGCTTTCGTCCGCCCGTATGCATTCAGAGGGTTCACAGGATCGCTTTCGATATAGGCAGAAGCCTTGCTGCCGTCGAAAACATAGTCGGTAGAATAGTGGATCAGAATTGCATCGGTCTCGCGTGCAGCCCGTGCGAGCGTCGCGGGAGCGGCGGCATTTACCGCATGAGCTAATTCCTGTTCGCTTTCGGCCTTGTCCACCGCCGTGTATGCAGCCGCATTCACAATGACCGATGGCTTACAGTCGTGCACAACCTGGCGAAGATTTTCCGTGTTGCTGAGATCTAATATCGCGCGGTCCGTGACAATAAGCTTTCCAATTCTTGCAAGTTCCGGGCTTAGCGTGGCGCCTAGCTGGCCCGTGCTGCCGAGCAGCAAAATCGGTGTTTGCAATGGGTTTCCTAAAACCGAAGTCATCAAATATCAATCAAACAGTTCTGCACGATGAAGCGGCAAACCACGAAGATCTTTCTCCGACAGGACTGGCCGAGCGGCCCCGGGCCATGGAATCGCAAGCTGCGGATCATTCCAAAGAAGCGTCCGTTCATGCTCCGGCGCGTAGAAATCTGTCGTTTTGTAGAGAACCTCCGCCGATTCGGAGACTACCAAAAAGCCATGCGCAAACCCGGCAGGAACCCATAACATTTTGCGATTGTCGGCCGAGAGTGCGACGTGGATCGATTTCCCAAAGCTCGGTGAAGATTTTCTAATATCGACGGCGACATCGAAGATCTCGCCTCGAATCGCTCGCACTAATTTGCCCTGCGGCTGGCGAATCTGATAGTGTAGCCCGCGCAACACATGTTTTTTCGAAAACGACTGATTATCCTGCACGAACTCCGAAGCGATTCCAGCGCCCGCCCAGGTGCGGCGGTTGAAGGCTTCGAAGAAGAATCCTCGCGAATCTTCAAAGACTCGCGGTTCCAAAATGAGAACTTCCGGCAGAGCCGTTGGCGTGATGGTCATCTTGCAGGTGCGGCGATCGCGGAGTCTGAACGGGATTCCTCGAGAACCTGGCGCAAATAATTGCCATACTGCCGATTCTGGCAGTCCGTCGCGAGCTTATCGAGATCAGCAGCGTTGATAAATCCAGAGCGAAAGGCAACTTCCTCCGGACACGCAACTTTTAAGCCCTGCCGCTTCTCGATGGTCTGGATAAACAGGGACGCGTCGACGAGCGAATCATGAGTACCGGTGTCGAGCCACGCGATTCCGCGTCCCATAATCTCGGCCCGAAGTTCTCCCTGATTCATGTACACGCGGTTCAAATCCGTGATCTCCAGTTCGCCGCGTCGGGATGGCTTCAGTTCAGAAGCAATCTGGGGTGCGTGCTCGTCGTAGAAATACAATCCGGTAACTGCGAAACGCGACTTCGGGGCGGAGGGTTTCTCTTCAATGCTCAACGCGCGGCCTTCGGCATCGAGCTCCACGACGCCATACCGATGCGGATCCTGAACTTGATATGCAAAGACGGTCGCGCCCTTCTGCCGAGAGTTCGCCGATCGCAGCATCGCTGGAAGATCGTGACCATAGAAAATGTTGTCTCCGAGAACCAGACAGCTTGGAGCGCCGCCGAGGAACTCACGACCAATGAGAAATGCCTGTGCTAGCCCGCCAGGATTTGGCTGTACGGCATACGACAGGTTTAATCCCCATTGGCGTCCCTCTCCGAGGAGGTCGCGAAACCGCGGAGTGTCCGTTGGAGTGGAAATAATCAGGACATCTTGGAGGCCCGCGAGCATGAGCGTGCATAGCGGGTAATACACCATCGGTTTGTCGTACACAGGAAGCAACTGCTTCGAGACGACATGAGTGACCGGATAGAGCCGCGTGCCGGAGCCTCCGGCGAGAATGATTCCTTTTCGCTGTTTCAAGCTAAAACCTTCACCTCTGTGTTGAGGTTAATTCACGATTTCTACCGCGTCGCGTATTGCGCCGCAATCCACTCTTTGTATGCGCCGGAGACCACCGCATCGAGCCACTCCTTGTGTCCCAGGTACCATTCAATGGTTTTGCGAATTCCGCTGCGGAAATTCTCGCGCGGCTGCCATCCGAGTTCCTTGCGCAGCTTACTCGCGTCGACAGCATATCGGCGATCATGTCCGGGGCGATCGGTGACGAATTTAATTAGAGATTTGTGCGGGCGCGAAGGCGATTGCGGAACTAACTCGTCCATCAGCTCACAAATCGTATGAACGACATCGATGTTCGCCTGCTCGCTCGATCCGCCGACGTTGTACGTCTGTCCGGGCTTTCCAAGCTTGAGGATGGTCGAAATCGCATCACAGTGATCTTCAACGTACAGCCAATCACGTACGTTCTTGCCGTCGCCATAAACCGGAATGGCTCTTCCATTCAGAGCGTTCAAAATTGTCAGGGGAATCAGTTTCTCCGGGAACTGATAAGGTCCATAGTTGTTCGAGCAATTGCTTGCGAGCGTCGGCAGATTATAGGTGTGATGATAGGCGCGCACCAGGTGATCCGAAGATGCTTTGGAGGCCGCATAAGGACTGTTGGGCGCATACGGAGTGCTCTCTGTGAAAGCGGGGTCGTTTGGACCTAGAGAGCCGTAAACTTCATCGGTGGAAACGTGTAGAAAACGAAAGCCGCCTTTTTGCTTCGCGCCGAGCGATTGCCAGTACGCCTTCGCCTCTTCCAATAAAGCAAACGTTCCACCTACATTCGTGCGGATGAATTCCTCAGGTCCCAAAATAGAACGATCGACGTGGCTCTCTGCCGCGAAATGTACGATGGCTGCAGCCTGGTATCTACTGAGCAGCGATCGAACCAACTCACGGTCCTGAATGTCACCTTGGACAAACATGTACCGAGAAGACCCACGTAACGAATCGAGATTGTGGAGATTCCCCGCGTACGTCAGTTTATCGAGATTGATGACATCAACATCTGAAGCAGCGGTGGTTCGCAAAACGAAATTGCTTCCGATAAAGCCCGCGCCGCCAGTGACAAGAATGCAACGTGCCAAGAAATGACTCCTGAGGATAGAAACTGTGGGATTTACGAGGGGAAAACACAATGATTATAAGTCAAGTCGCGGGAATTCTTTGGCTGAAAATACGAAGAATTCGCCTGAGTCCGCCCTGAAAAAGCCTGTAAATCCAGGCCCAGTGCATATTACTTGATGGTTAACATCGACGGATGGACCAACGATCCCTCCCGCTCCAGTCATGTCCGCTCGCTTAAGCAGTGCCAGTGGAAAGGCAGGCGCTTCGCTCGGACAGAACAAGCACAGCCGGATGCTAAGGAATGACTGCCTGCGCCACTGTCGAAAATCCACTTTCCGCTCCGGAGCTATTCACGGCTGTGACCACGTAGTAATAAGTTGATCCAGATTGAACTGTCGAATCGGTGTACGTAGTAGGAGTCATCGTCGAGCTATTCAACTTCGTATACCCATTTCCGCTCTGGTTAGAGCGATATACGTTGTATCCAACGATACTGGAATCCGTGTCACTCCAGGTCAAAGAAACCGAGTGCGGAACCCCGGGCGAAACGACCAGGGTTACGCTCGCGGCATGCACCTCGCTGCCGCTCGTAGCTGTGATCGCTAACGGATAGCTCCCTGCCGGAGTGGACCCAACAGTGGTGACCGTAAGCTGCGAACTGCCGCTTCCGTTTACCGATACCGGATTGAAAGTAGCGGTTGTACCACTCGGTAATCCCGTAGCAGTGAGGTTTGCGACGCCGGAATATCCATTTTGTCCGGCTATATTTATTGTGTACACGGTTGATACGCCCGGCGTTATAGATTGGATAGCCGGCTCGGTGGTTATCCGGAAATCAGCCCCTGCGCTGACCAGCAACGTGGCAGAAGCTGAATGGCTCAACGTGCCACTCGAAGCAGTGATGGTGAGCGGATAACTTCCAGCAGGCGTTGTGGCAGAGGTGTTGACCGCCAGTTGCGTGCTGCCGGAGCCGATTACCGATGATGGCGTGAAAGTCGCGCTTGCTGAGGAGGGTAGTCCTGTGACTGCGAAGGTAGTAGCGGCGACAAATCCGTTTTGGGCGGTAATGGTTGCGGTGTAATTCACGCTTGCTCCGGGCTGGAGCGACTGACTCGGGGGCCCGACCGCAAGCGAAAAATCCGTCGCTGCGCTGACCACCAGCGTCAGATTGATGCTATGAGTGAGGCTGCCACTCGTGACGGTCACGGTGAATGGATAGCTGCCCGGGGACATCGATGACGTCGTATTAATCGTCATTTGCGATCCCCCTGAACCGCTCACCGATGCCGGACTGAACGAGGCCGTAGCCCCGGTTGGTAATCCCGAGGAGCTCAGACTGGCGGTACCTGAAAAGCCATTTAAGCCAGTGATGGTTAACGCGTAGTTGGTGCTCTTTCCAACTTGTACCGATTGGCTTACTGGGGATGCGGTCAGACTGAAGTCCGGATTGGGCGTGATTCCACTGCCGTTCGTGGGCAGCACTTCAACCAGAGCGAAATTGTATTTGTCGGTGCTGGGCGCTGTGTCATTCATTGTGACAGCCGTTCCGGCCGGGGATGACGCGCTATTTTGTCGCTGCACCCAATAGCTATCGTTCACCGCGGACAAATACTGGTGCACCATGGTTTGGTTAGGACCGACAGTGCGTGCAGTGGCATTGTCCCAATCGGTGCCGACCGCAAATACCCATGAACCGTCGCGCGTAGTGGTTACGGATCCGGTGGGAGCACCGGAAGCGGCGCTGAAGATGGCGGTAGCTCCGACCGCGCCTGAACCATTACTACCGCTGGAATCGGCGCCAGCGAAAGCCATGATCGTAATGGATGAGGCCGCGGGCTCCGCCAAACTCGCGCTGACTGTGGCATTGTTCAAAACTGCAGGAGCGAGAGCCCGCCAGATTTCCGCATCGCCCAATACGCCGTTGGCGCGGGCCACCAACTGCCACGTCAACCCTGCACCCGTCACGGAGGTGACGGTGTTCCCGCCGGAGGTGCTCGAATCACTCGAGATAAACGCCAATAACAATTCGTTCGGCCCAGTCGTGGAAAACTGTGCGGTCGACGATTGGTTATTGGCGGAAGAGGAGTCTGCTGACGAAACCGTATCAATTGCCAGAATCGATGGATTCCCGGATGAACTGACGGCTAGAGCAGCTTTGGCTGAATGCGCGAGTGCGTCGCTCGTACCCGTGATTGTGATCGGATATGTTCCTGCGGGCGTTGTGCTCGAAGTATCAATCGTAAGCTGCGCGGTGCCGGAGCCAGTCACGGCTTGCGGGGTGAAACTGGCGGTTGCTCCAGCTGGCAGTCCGCTGACGGCCAGAGTTGTCGCTGAAAGATATCCATTCTGTGCGGTAACCGTTGCCGTGTAGTTCACGCTTGATCCAGGCCGCACCGACTGATTCGACGGCGTGATTGCCAGCGCAAAATCAGCTGGTGCGCTTACCGCGAGACTCAGACTCACCGGGTGCGTCAGCGTGCCACTGGTCGCGGTAACCGTAAACGGATAGGTGCCCGGAGCTACTGACCCCGTGGTAGCAACAGTCAACTGCGATGTTCCCGAAGCAGTGACCGAAGAAGGATTGAAAGATGCTGTGGCGCCGTTCGGCAAACCCGACGCAGTCAAATCGACTGTACCGGAAAATCCATTGATCGCGGCAATGGTGGCGTCGTAAGTAGTGCGGTCGCCCGCTTGGACCAACTGACTCGAAGGCGAGATGGTCAGCCCGAAATCCGGATTGGGGATCGTAGCGGCAGCGGGTAATACTTCGACGAGCGCTAGATTGTATTTGTCGGCCGCAGGTGCTGTGTCATTGATTGTGACTGTAGTTCCGGCGGGCGATGACGCATTATCTTGTCGCTGTACCCAGTAGGTATCGTCCACTGTCGCCAGGTACTGATGGACCATGGTTTGGCTGGGTCCGAGTTGGCGTGCAATGGCGCTGTCCCAATCAGTGCCCACCCCAAATACCCAGGAATTGTCACGGGTGCTGACTAGAGATCCTGTAGGAGCGCCGGAAGCAGCGCTGAACGTAGCGGTAGCCCCCACAGCTCCAGAGCCGTTACTCCCGCCTGGATCGGCTCCGCTGAATGCTACGACAGTAATGGAAGCGGCTGCGCTTTGCCCCAAATTCGCCGTCACGGCGACGTTGCTCAAAATTGTGGGAGCGAACGCCCGCCAGATTTCAGCATCGCCCAGAACGCCGTTCGCGCGTGCTACTAATTGCCACGTTAATCCCGCGCCATTGACAGAGATCACCGTGTTCCCGCTCTCGGGGCTCGAATCGGTTGAGATGAATGCAAGCAACAATTCGTTCGCGCTCGCAGTAGAGAGAGACTGCGTCTTCACAGAGTTCGTCGCTGAAGAATGATTTCCCGAAACGGTCCGATCAATTGCGAGGGAACTTCCGGATGTTTGTGATACGGCGAAGTTGTTGAGTCCGATCAAAGACCAAAACGCCGTCACGACGAGCACACAAACTTGCAAACGGCCCATGCGTGGCGCCACTCTCTTCCATAGACTTTTAGTCAGTCTTTGGAAATGGAAAGGCACTTTGAGCGCCAAACATGTAAGTTACTGATGCAGCAGGCACTGCCGAATTCAGAAAAGAACGGCCGAGAAGCACAGTCCTAAGAGTTGGAATTGGCGTGCCATTGTTTGGCACCCGCAACGAGTTCGCGATGGCATGTGGTTCTGGAGTTCTCCCTGAAGTGTCAAACCCTGAAGTGTCAAACAACGTCGTAGGGCCTAGAGCTTTTTGTCGGGTTTTTGCCGGATTGCAGGCATCCCGCGAGCGTGTGCTACTCTTGGCTATTCGTTCGGGTATCGGCCGAGATACCCAGTTTCGCCGCCTCGTAAAGTTGTTGCCAGAAGTACAGGATCCGCGGTCGTCTTTCGTACCGTTTCAAAGGCCCATTTAGATTGAACCAGCAGTTCCCTCCGCTTACCGTGAGGGAGCAGGGCAGTGTTGCATCTGTCTGCCTGTGTTCGGAGCTTGGGAGAGGTGAAGAAGAACCGTGACGAAGCCACGAAATTGGATTGCGATGAAAGTAGCGCAGGCTAGCGCCATTGTTGTTCTGTTCGCATTGCCCGTCATTACTGGATGCGGCAGCACGGGCGTGTCCACCACACCAAACCCGCAAGACCCTGGATCGGGTCCGACTGTTTCGGCGACCATCTCGCCGAATTCGCTGTCCTTCGGCAGTGCCACCGTCGGCAGCAGCAGTACGAAGACTGTGACAATTACCAATACGGGAACCGCGAACCTGGTGATCACCGCAATCAACATCACTGGATCGGCGTTCACCGTTCCCGGAGTTACGCTCCCACTGACTGTGGCGCCGGGAGCCAGCTATACCGCAAACGTGGTTTTCACCCCCCAAGCTGTTGGAAGCGCCAGCGGATCGGCCTCCGTGGCCAGCAATCTAGCCACCTCGCCAACGGTCGTCGCGTTGGCTGGAACTGGGGTTTCGACGCCAATAGGCACGCTGAACGTTTCTCCCACGTCGCTGTCGTTCGGAAACGTAAACGTGGGAAGCAGTACATCTAAGAATCTCACGCTTTCCAATTCGGGAACCGCGACCGTTAATGTTCAATCGATCAGCGTTACTGGTCTTGGGTTTAGCATCGGCAAAGCCACGCCATTTGCCGTGAGTGCGGGTCAATCAACTTCAGTTGCGGTGACGTTTGCGCCGCAAACTACGGGGACTGCCAACGGCACTGCTGCATTCGTGAGCGATGCCGGCAACTCTCCCGCGAACGTGTCGCTTACGGGCACTGGTACAACCGCTACCGCACACACCGTTGGTCTCACTTGGACAGCCAGCACTTCAGTGGTTGTTGGATATAACGTTTATCGAGGTTCCCAGACGGGCGGCCCGTATCAGAAGCTCAACACCGCACTCCAGTCCGCTTCCGGCTTCACCGACTCGGGCGTAAGCTCCGGTCAAAGCTACTTCTACGTGGTTACTGCAGTGGACGGCAGCGGCAATGAGAGCGCCTTCTCGAACGAGGCGTCAGCTGTGATCCCGTAGGTCTTCACCAGATCACTTTCAGATCACGATACTTCCGAAACTGTGAATCGGACGTGACTATCGGGATGTCCTCGGCCAGGGCCTGCGCGATAATCATGCGGTCGAACGGATCTCGATGATGCAAAGGCAAACCGTACAGCTCATAGGCGTGGGTCGAAGTGTACGGCAGAATGTGCAGGTGGAAGTCTTGAATCCCAGCCCGTACCGCATCGATTGCGAAGTTCAATTTCTGGTCGCATAGTTAACGGCGATTTCAGAGAGGCTAATCGCGCTTACTTCGGCAATTACTTCTTGCGGTTCCATCGCAACCGCTGCACGCTTTGACAGCCGATCCGGCGAGCCGATAGCCCATATAAATGTGGAAGTATCCAGAAGGAGGCGCATTCAATAGCGCCCCTCCAGAAAGTCGTCCACTTCTAAGGTGGCTATTTCAACGGGCATTCTCTTTTGCAGCCGTGGTCTCGTTGACGAAACCAAGATGTGATACACACCGACATTGTCCGGAGGCAGATAGAAAAGGTAAAAGGCCGTCCGCGAGGACGGCCTTTTCAGAGCACTACATCAGAGGACGAATGTGTAATTAGTCTCCCAGCACCGGCTCTTCTGCTTGCGGAGCTTCCTGAACGGCCTTCCTCGGAGCAGGTGCGATCAGGTTCGCTACGGGAACGAATCCGCCTTCGGGAACTGCTTCTTTGAGGATTTCCTTGCGATAGAGCGCCATCATGCGGGCGTTCTCAGCGTCTTGCTTGATCTTCGCGTCGCGTGCGCGAATCTTTTCTTCGCGCGCATTCTTGGCGATGCCGAGTTCGTCGAGCGTGGTATTAGCTGCTGCGTTTACGTGCTCCTGGTTCAGCCTGAGCTTGTGCGAGGTGTCTTCCAGGCCAACGTTCTTGCCGCCGGCGAAGATCTCATGACGTCCGTGCTCGTCGTACCACTTGGTGAGCGTGGCGGTCATGTGCATCTTCTCGATAATGTTCCTCCAGCCCACGCCGGTGTTGTAGGCGCAGAATGAAATCTCGCCTTCCTGCGTGGCGTAAGGAATAATGCACTGCTCGGTGCGGCGGAAGTCATAGTTGAAGAGGTCCTGGAACCACATGCCGGCGATGAACAGGAAGTTCCAGCGATCTTTGCGGCGTTTCTCGATGTCTTCCAGGCTGCGCGTACCTTTGACGCTCCCGTACTTCTTGTCGGCGTTTTTCGTTGCACCGAAGGACTTATCGAACTTCTGCAGCAGGTCCTTCATCTTGAAATGCGTAGGAGCCTTGAAAGGATCGTAATTACGCATCAAGGCAAAGGCCATTCCCACCACGGACAGGAAGCGGCCGCGGCCGGCATCGTTGATGCGAGCAACGTCCTTGGCGAGCCGTTCCATTTGCAGAAATGCTGGAATCGGAACCGCTTCTTTGGTTTCCTTATCGATCATCATGGCCGTGCCGATTCCGCAATTGGGATGGCATCCGCAGGAGAGCTGTCCCCAATCGGCGCTCGGACCATGTACCAGGTCCGCCCAATCCGAGAAGGTGCTCATGAAGGAAATAGGGAACCAGTCGCGCGTGGGCTCACCAATACCGACCTGGTCCTTCACGTCGTGCGCAAGGTGCGAAAGTGTGTAGCGCTGCGCAGTGCGTCGTTCGTCGGTAACTTCCTCATCGCGTCCAGTGAATGAAACCGGCTGGAAGCTGAGGAAGCTGATGGTCTTGGGATTGTCTAATGCGAACTGGATGATGCGTCCAACCTGCTCGTTGTTGATACCATTGACGATCGTCGTTACCGGCACGATCTCGACGCCGGCGTTGTGCAGGTTGTGGATCGCCTTGAGCTTTACATCGAAGAGATTGCCGACTTTTCGGTGCGAGTTAGCTGCATTGCCGATACCATCAAACTGGAGATAAACGTAGCGGAGACCAGCTTCAGCAGCCTGACGGCAGAACTCTTCACTCTTGGCGAACTCAATGCCGTTGCTGGCGGCTTGCACCGAGTTGTAGCCGACCTTACGCGAGTACGCGACGGCATCGAGGAAGTACGGCGAGAGCGTCGGCTCACCACCGGAGAACTGCACCGACATCTGACGACGCGGCTTGATCGAGATCGCGTTGTCGAGCATCGTCTTGATCTCTTCCCACGTAAGCTCGTGGACGAAGCCGACCTGGTTAGCGTCCATGAAGCAGGGATCGCACATCATGTTGCAGCGATTGGTGAGATCGATCGTCAGCACCGAGCCGCGGCCGTGCTTAATGGTCGAGGTGCCGTGGTTGTGCAGCTTGTCGTCGTTGTGCGCGCGAATGTCGCGTCCGGGAAAGACTTCTTCGAGGTGGCGGAAGAAATCGACGTCTATGGCCATCACATCTTCGAAGTGGCCATGGATCGGGCAGTCCTTAACCATAAGGATCTTGCCATCGCGTTCGATGATCTGGGCCTTGATCTCCCCGACCTTCTCATTCAGCAGGACCTCGGTCGGCAGCTTGCCGTCGAGAATCTGCTGCCGAATTTCCGGCACACAACGCGGGCAAAGCGAGTCCGTAGTGCGGGGCCAGCCTAGTGGCGGCTTCTGCTTCTCGTAGGACTTAAGAAGGGGCTTATCTGACCACTTCGGCGTGAACGACGGGTTGGGATTGATGCTGTTGAGCTTGTCGAAAACGTGCCATGCGCCATTCGCTGCAATTGTGGCGGCCTTCTCTACATACTTAATAGCTTTCGGCATCCATGTATCTCCTCGCCGCGGTAACTGCGCTTTGGGGGCGGCGCCAGATTGAAATCCAGATTTACAGTCCGCTGCGGTGAGCACACCACAACAGCGTCATACTAATCGGCCTCCCCCGGATGCCCAACAATTAAGCACCGAACGGGGGTTACGAATCAGTGAACGGCGATCCAGCCCC
>DATEKE010000316.1:0-2196 GCA_035277605.1 Terriglobales bacterium
CTGGAGCACATCAACGGACATGCGGGCGAGCCGCGCAGCTTCGACCTCCTGCATCTTCTTCTAGAGCTTCAGGTCTACCGCCTCGCGCATTGGCGCGTCTCCGGAGAGGAAATCAACTACCGCCGCTTCTTTGATATTAACGATCTGGTCGGCCTGCGCATGGAAAACCCGCGCGTCTTTGCTGCGACCCATCGCATGCTGCGCCGCATGTTAGCCGAAGGCCTGATTTCCGGCGTGCGCATCGATCATTGCGACGGCATGCTCAATCCGCGGCAGTATCTCATCCGCCTGCAGTTGCTGTACGCGGCTGCGCGCGTAAACGGCGCGGAACCAGCCGTACCGCTCGCCGAGAACGGCATCTCGCTCGAAATCCAGCAGGTCTTCTCTCAAAACGACTGGATGTATCGCAAGCATCCTTTATATGCAGTCGTCGAAAAGATTCTCGAATCCGGCGAAGAGCTGCCCGATGAATGGCCGGTCGATGGAACCAGTGGCTACGACTTTACCAATCAGGTAAATGGACTCTTCATTGATCAGAGCAACGAACGCGCCTTCGACCGTATTTATCTACGTTTCAGCGGCCAGGTCACGGACGTCGACACGCTCATCTATCAGAGCAAGAAACTCATCATGCACAACGCGCTCTCCAGCGAGGTGAACGTGCTCACGCATCTGCTTGGAGAAATCTCTTCGAGCGATCGCTGCGCGCGCGACTTCACACTGAAGACTTTGCGCGACAGCATCCGCGAAACCATCGCGTGCTTCCCCGTGTACCGCACCTACATCGACGAGCGCGGCGAATACACCGAGCGCGACAAGGAAAACATAGAGTTCGCAATCCGAAAAGCCAAGCGGCTGAATCCCGGAATGTCGGACCGCGTCTTCGACTTTCTGCGTGACACGCTCGAACTCAAAGGCGGACGCCTGGACGAGATGATGTATCGCCGCAGGCTGTACTTCGCTCTTAAGTTCCAGCAATTGAGCGGACCGGTGATGGCGAAGGGTCTGGAAGACACGGTCTGCTACGTTTACAACCGGTTCGTCTCCGTCAACGAAGTCGGCAGTTCGCCCAAACACTTTGGCATCAGCCCCGCCGAGTTCCACGCCACAAACGTAAAGCGCGCAGAGCGATGGCTATCTTCGATGCTGGCGACTTCCACGCACGATACGAAGCGCAGCGAAGACGTCCGTGCACGCCTGAACGTTCTTTCCGAAATGCCAAAGCTGTGGTCGGCATTCGTGATGCGCGCGCGGCGACTGAATCGAAACAAGAAAGTCACGATTTCGGATGGACGCGTAGTTCCCGATGGCAACGAAGAGTATCTCCTGTATCAGACGCTGGCCGGCATTTGGCCCTGGACGGGAGCAGGAGACGATCGAGAGCAATTGATCGCCCGTGTTCAGGAGTACATGACCAAAGCGGTCCATGAAGCTAAGGTCAACCTGAGTTGGATCAACCAGAATCCCGAGTACGTCGATGCGCTGCGCAACTTTATTGCCGCGATCCTCAACGATCATGGCCGCGCAAATAGTTTTTCCAGCCTGCTTGAGGAATCTCTAAAGCCAGTTTCCTATTTTGGGATGATCAATTCACTCGCGCAGGCCACGCTGAAGATGACCTGCCCCGGTAGTCCCGACATCTATCAGGGAACTGAGCTGTGGGACTTCACTCTGGTCGATCCCGATAATCGCCGGCCTGTGGATTTTGCCGTACGGAAGAAGATGCTTTCGGAGCTGCGCACACACCTGGAACCAGCGACGCTCGTTCGCGAACTTCTGGAGAATTACCAGGACGGGCGCATCAAGATGTGGATCACGATGCGCACGTTGGAGCTTCGCCGAGAGTATCCCGCCCTGTTCCAAAAAGGGACTTACGTGCCGCTGGAAAGCTCAGAAAAGAATCAGCATCTTTGCGCATTCGCCCGTATTCACGAAGAGAATGGGCGGGTGGAAGCTGCGATCATCGCAGTTCCTCGCCTCGCGTACACGTTAATGGCAGGCAGAGCCGAGCCTCCCGTCGGCGACATTTGGGGCGATGCAACTATCGCTTTGCCAGAACGCGTTTCCGGCGAATTGCGGAATGTGCTGACCGACAAGAAAGTGGCGGCAATGGATCGCAACTTAGCCTGCCGCGAAATATTCGAGACCCTGCCGGTTGCAGTGCTGGTAGGTGGCTAGTAGCGAAAACGGAACCGC
>DATEKE010000317.1:0-5030 GCA_035277605.1 Terriglobales bacterium
CGGCCACGCATCCATGCTGCTCTATTCCGTTTTGCACCTCACGGGAGTAAAAGCCGTGGACGCCAACTACGAGCAAGTAGGCAAGCTGAGCGTCACGCTCGACGACATCAAGCGCTTCCGGCAGCTCGACAGCAAGTGTCCCGGCCATCCCGAGTATCGCTGGACCTCCGGCGTCGAGACCACCACGGGTCCGCTCGGACAAGGTGTGGCCACGAGCGTCGGAATGGCGATCGCCGGAAAATGGCAGGCGGCGTACTTCAATCGTCCTGATTTCGAGATGTTCAACTACCGCGTCTACGCGCTCGCAGGCGACGGCTGCATGATGGAGGGGATATCCGGCGAAGCGGCCTCACTTGCTGGACATCTCAAACTCTCGAACCTCTGCTGGATCTACGACAATAACCACATCACCATCGAAGGCAACACTTCTCTCGCATTCAGCGAAGACGTAGCCACGCGCTTTATGGGCTACGGATGGAACGTGACCCGAGTCGGTGACGCCAACGATCTCGACATGCTTGAGCGCGCCTTCAACACCTTCCATCGCACCACCGATCGTCCGACGTTGATCATCGTCGATAGCCACATCGCCTACGGCGCGCCCAACAAGCAGGACACGAGCGGCGCCCACGGCGAACCGCTCGGCGAAA
Organism: Terriglobales bacterium; assembly: GCA_035277605.1. Classification (GTDB taxonomy): domain Bacteria; phylum Acidobacteriota; class Terriglobia; order Terriglobales; family Acidobacteriaceae; genus Gp1-AA112. The sequence goes on from DATEKE010000317.1 coordinate 651, forward strand.
ACGAGATTCGCCTTACCAAGCGCAATTATGGCTGGCCGGAAGATGCGAAATTTCTCGTTCCCGATGAAGCCCGCGATCATTTCAAATCGGGAATCGGAAAACGAGGCGCGGAGCTACGCTCGGCCTGGCTGCAGAAGTTCTCGCAATACAAAGCAAAATACCCTGAACTTGCCGACCATCTCTCGAAGATGCAGCGCCGCCAGCTTCCCGAAGGCTGGGACAAAGACATTCCATCTTTTCCCGCCGATCCAAAGGGAATCGCCGGACGCGACTCTTCAGGCAAAGTTCTCAATGCCATCGCGAAGAACGTACCGTGGCTGATCGGAGGCGCTGCCGATCTCGCGCCTTCTACGAAAACGCGCCTGACTTTCGATGGTGCAGGCGACTTTAGCGCCGAGAATTATCTGGGACGCAACCTGCATTTCGGCATTCGCGAGCATGCTATGCACGCCATTTTGAACGGGCTCTCGGTTTCAAAGCTCCGCCCGTTTGGCTCACAGTTCCTCATCTTCAGCGACTACGCCCGTACTTCGATACGGCTAAGCGCGATTATGGAACTGCCGGTCATTGATATCTTCACGCACGATTCGATCGGCGTCGGCGAAGACGGCCCAACACATCAACCCATCGAGCATCTCGCCTCTCTCCGGGCTATACCTGGCCTGATCACCTTCCGCCCGGCGGATGCCAATGAAGTCGCGGAAGCCTGGCGCGTCTTCATGCGTCTGACCTCTGAACCAGTAGCTCTGATCCTCTCCCGTCAAGCCTGTGCAACTCTCGACCGCACAAAGTATGCTCCGGCTTCCGGAGTTGCTCGTGGCGCTTACGTGCTTTGCGGCGATCCGAAGACTACTCCTGATCTGATCCTGATCGGCACTGGCAGCGAGGTGCAGCTCTGCGTCGAGGCGTACGAGAAGCTCACATCTGAAGGAGTGAACGTGCGCGTGGTCAGCATGCCATCCTGGGAATTGTTCGAGCACCAGAGCGAGGACTATAAAGAAAGTGTGCTTCCTGCGGCCGTCCAGAGCAGAATTTCAGTTGAGCAGGCTTCGACCTATGGCTGGGCACAGTATGTGCGCAATCCCGGAGCGCGCATCGGTATGAAGACCTTCGGGGCTTCGGCTCCGCTCAAAGAACTCCAGAAGAAGTTTGGCTTCACGCCGGAGGCGATCATCGGCGTAGCGAAGGATCTGCTCTCGAAGAAAGCGGCGAGGGGAGCATGAAGCTGAGCATCGGCGCTGACCATGCAGGATTCCCGCTCAAGCAAGAAATCGCAAAATTCCTGCGCGATGCGGGCCACGAAGTGCTCGATCTTGGCACCAACAATACTGATCCAGTCGATTATCCCGACTACGCCGAAGCGGTGGGCAGAAGCATTCTCGACGGCACCGTGTCGCGCGCCGTTCTGATTTGCGGAAGCGGTGTGGGCGCTTCCGTCGCGGCGAATAAGATTCCCGGAATTCGCGCTGGACTCTGCCACGATTCGTACTCTGCGCATCAGGGCGTAGAGCACGACAACATGAACGTCCTGGTGCTCGGAGCGCGGGTCATCGGGGTGGCGCTGGCGAAAGAATTAGTAGAGATCTATCTCGGCGCAGAGTTTACGAAGGAAGAGCGCCACATGCGTCGGGTTGGGAAGATCGCGTCGATTGAGCAGCGGTATGGAGGCAAGCGCGCCGTCGTGAGCGGCACGTAGCCGCGGGTTTGTTGGTCGTGATGCAATAAATTTTCGGGCTGTCATCCTGAGCGCCTCTTTGGCGCGAAGGATCTCCCGGAATGCTTGGGGTTAGGTTGCCGATAGCAAGGCTCCTTCACCAAAAATGAAGGTTTTGGGTCGAGGAGCCTCACAGACAGCACTCAAGGCCGACGCATCGCGGGAGGTCCTTCGGCCAAAAACGGGCCTCAGGATGACAGGTTTTAAGGCATCTCCCAAATTGGGACCACTTCCAAAGTATTGACGGGCAGAACTAAGGAGTCAGCAAATGAACGCAATTCGTGCCACCGGCGTTACCGCAATGAATCCTCTCAAAGCACTCGCCGCATACGGCCAATCAGTCTGGCTTGATTACATCCGACGCAGCCTGATCACGAGCGGGGAGCTGCAGCGCCATATCGATGAAGACGGACTCGCCGGTGTCACCTCGAACCCTGCGATCTTCGAAAAAGCCATCGCAGGCAGCAACGACTACTCCGACAAGCTGTCGCGCCTGAACTCCAGCAATCTCGACGCGAAAGGCATCTATGAAGAGATCGCCATCGGCGACATTCAGGATGCAGCCGACATTCTCAAGCAGGTGTACACCGCGACGAAGCGTCGCGACGGTTACGTAAGCCTCGAAGTCTCGCCACAATTGGCCAATGACACCCAAGGCACACTCGAAGAAGCACGGCGTCTATGGAAGCGCGTAGGCCGCGAGAACCTGATGATCAAAGTGCCCGGAACTCCTGCTGGCGTTCCGGCGATCGAGCAGTTGATCAGCGAAGGCATCAACGTAAACGTCACGCTGCTGTTCGCGCAGGAGGCTTACGAGCAAGTCGCGGCGGCCTTCATTGCCGGCCTGGAGAAGTTCGTCGCTACCGGCGGAGACGCATCGCGCATCGCCAGCGTTGCCAGCTTCTTTGTCAGCCGCATCGACACACTCGTCGACGGCATCCTTGAGCAGAAGATTCACGATGCGCACTCCGACGACGAGCACCGGTTCCTCGAATCGCTTTGCGGCAAAGTAGCGATTGCGAACGCCAAGCTCGCTTACGAGAAGTACAAGCAGATTTACAGCACGCCACGCTGGAACACGCTCAAGCAAAAAGGTGCGCAGACGCAGCGTCTGCTCTGGGCTTCGACGAGCACTAAGAATCCAAGCTATCGCGATGTGCTCTACGTCGAAGAACTCATCGGTCCGGACACGGTCGATACCATTCCCCCCGCGACTCTTGACGGCTTTCGCGATCATGGCGTTCCCAAAGAGAGCCTGGAATCGAATCTCGAAGGCGCGCGAGAGACCATGCAGAATCTCGGGAAAGCCGGCATCTCTATGAAAGAGGTCACCGACAAGCTGCTCGACGACGGCGTGAATATCTTCGAAGAGGCATTCACGAAGCTGCTTGCGGCGATCGAGAAGAATCGCAAGAAAAACCTCGCTCCGAAAATCGATCAGATGAGCTGGAGTCTGCCCAGCGATCTGGACAAAAAAGCAAAGTCAACAATCCTGGATTGGGAACAAGGCAAGAAAATGCGCCGCCTGTGGGGACGCGACTCTTCGCTCTGGACGAACTCCGATGAATCGAACTGGCTCGGCTGGCTCGCAATGGCCGAAGACCAACTTGCGCATATCGGACACCTCACTTCGATCGCGCAAGAAGTGCAGCAAGCCGGCTTCACGCACGTTGCGCTGCTTGGCATGGGCGGATCGAGCCTCGCTCCTGAAGTGATGAGCATGACCTTCGGCCGCGCGAAGGGATTCCCCGAATTCCACATGCTCGATTCAACCGATCCAGCACAGCTCAAAACTTTCGAAGGCAAGCTAAACCTCAAGAGCACGCTCTTCATTGTTTCGAGCAAATCCGGCAGCACGCTCGAGCCCAACATCTTTAAGCAGTATTTCTTCGATCGCGTGAAACAAGTAGTCGGCGAAGGCAAAGCCGGCGATCAATTCATAGCCATTACCGATCCGGGATCTTCATTTGAGAAGCTCGCCCAGCGAGATAAGTTCCGTCACATCTTCCATGGACGTCCTGACATCGGCGGACGCTATTCCGCTCTCTCTGACTTCGGTCTCGTGCCATCCGCAGTGATGGGCGTCGATATAAAGAAGTTTCTTAGCGCTACAGAAGAGATGGTCCATGCCTGCGCGCAGACCGTTCCAGTAGCTGAAAATCCTGGCGCGGTGCTCGGAATCATCATGGGCGTCCATTGCAACGCCGGAAGAGACAAGGTCACGCTGATCACCTCGCCCGGCATTTCCGATTTGGGAGCATGGCTTGAACAGTTGCTTGCGGAATCAACCGGCAAGGAAGGCAAGGGCATCATTCCGGTCGATCGCGAAGAGCTCGGCTCGCCAGATGTGTACGGAAAAGATCGCCTCTTCGTTTACATTCGCCTGCAGGATGGAGCCGATTCCAAGCAGGATGCCAAAGTCGAAGCGCTCGAGAAATCTGGACAGTCGGTGGTCAGAGTCAACGTTCTCGACAAATACGATCTCGGCCAGGAGTTCTTTCGCTGGGAGATTGCTACGGCGGTGGCCGGTTCGGTGATCGGCATCAACTGCTTCAACCAGCCCGACGTTGAAGCCAGCAAAGTCGCCACGCGCGAGCTGACGCGGCAATACGAAGAGACCGGCTCGCTTCCAGCGGAATCTCCCATTTTGGAAGACCAGGGCATCA
>DATEKE010000318.1:0-17293 GCA_035277605.1 Terriglobales bacterium
CAGCCGATGCGAGATGTAGATGATCCCTACACCCCCCTCCCGAAGTTGTCGGATGACTTCGTAAAGATTCTCCGTTTCCCGATCTGATAACGATGCCGTGGGCTCATCCATGATAAGCACGCGAGCATGAGCGCCGATCGCGCGAGCGATCTCGACCAGTTGCTGCTCGGGCATGCTGAGAGTCCCCGCTTCTGCATCCGGAGAAATCGTGGCTCCAACTCTTTGGAGGAGTTGCCGAGCGTGAGTTCGGCGAGCACGCCAGTTCACTCGAGCCCAGAAGCCTTGCTCTTCGAGTCCAAGGGCAAGATTTTCGGAAACGCTCAAAGCAGGAAATAAGGCGGGCTGCTGATAAATCGCGGAGATGCCCAGCCCTTTTGCGCGGCGAGGAGAATGGTCATAAACGGGTTGATTGCGAACGAAGATCGTGCCTTCATCGGGCGGAGTCGCGCCGGTGATGATCTTGATTAACGTCGACTTCCCTGCCCCGTTCTCTCCGACCAGCGCGTGGACCTCGCCCGCGCGGAGCTCAAAGGAAACATCTCGGAGTGCACGGATGCCTTCGTACGATTTGCTGATCCGGTCGGCCCGAACGAGTGGTGTATCGAAGCTCATGAGTGAAAGCCCGTGCGCCAGTACGTTTGCAGAACGTTAACTTGCATTACCTCAGCAGCGCCGAGGCGGACCACAAGATCGGCGCCTCTCCATGCAGGTCGCCGGTATTGCGAGCGCGAGTCAGATAGTAATTCAGATCGTTCTTCTTGTTCGTACCTTCGCAAACGTTGCTGATATCGCCCTTCGCGTCGATGTAATGAACCAGTCCGAGCCATGCCTTGCGCGCCGCTGGAGCATATGTCTTCTCGTCTAGCCATCCATTCTTTACGCCGGTGATCATCGCGAAGGTGAACATTCCCGTGGAAGAAGTTTCGGGCCACGCCTCAGGATGATCGATGAGCTGATTCCATGTGCCATCCTGATTCTGGTACTTGAGCAGGGTCGCCAGCATTGTGCGGTAGGAATTGAGAATGTGCGTTCGCTCAGGATGATCTTGCGGCATGGAGCGCAAGAGCTCCGTCATGCCGGCCGCAACCCAGCCGTTGCCGCGTCCCCAGAAGAATGGAACATCGGGAGCGTGATAGAACAGGCCGTTCGGCTGCTGGAGCTTATCGAGGTAGACCGACATCTCGTGCGCAGCGCGATCGAGGTACTTTCGATCCCCAGTCGCGCGATATGCCTGCACCTCGACTGCAGTGATCATGTACATGTCGTCGATCCAATACCGCGTCTGGCTCGTTAGACCATCGGCCGTTGGATCCTGCCACTGCGCATCCGCTATCGACTTTCCCAATTCTGGATACTTGGGATCTTTGGTTTCGATATAGATTTCGAGCGGGACGGTTCCGAACACAGTATTGTCGACGTGGTTCGGTTTGGGAATCAGCGAAGCTTTGTCGCCGAACAGAGGCCCGAAGCGCTTGATGAGCCGCTGCGTGAGATCGGTATCGTGCGTGAGTTGCGCGAATGTGAGCGCGCCATACCAGGTGCAGACCTCGGGATAAATGATCGTAGGAGTTGGATGTTCGCGAACCAGATTCAGATAGTTGCTCGACACATATCGCTCAGCAACTCGCTTGCCGATCTCTTGCGGTGAAGTTCCCTCTGGCCAATCGCTGAATTCTTTAATTGATGCCTTCTGCTGACGCTTTGCCTGTCCCTGCGGAGCAAACATCAGGGCAACTGCGCTGAACACAACCAGCCCAGCAACCATCGTTTTCGGCATTCCTCGATTAGGACGAGTGGACATTCTCGTTAGTCTCCAAAGGCAGGTGAAAGACTTCTTCCAGTGGTTCCATAGCGCGATCGGGAGTCAGACCGTCCGACTGCACGAAAAAGCCGGACATCTCTCGCTGCCATCTTTTATTTACATCGCGCTTCGCCATCTCAGCGCGGGCTCGCTCGAAATCGTCGGTTTCAAGATAGCCGACCAGTAAACCGTCAGGCCGGAGGAACAGCGAGTAATTCTTCCAGCCGGACTCATGCAGCGCCTCCTGCATCTCCGGCCAAACCGCGCGATGATGCTGCCTGTATTCTTCCAGGCGATTCGGCTTTACTTGCAATACGAAACAAACCCTCTTCATGAACTGTGGCCTCGTAGATGCTTCCGAATTTGGAAACCCATCAGCGCAAGAATGACTCCGTTAAGCCACCGTCGACCGGAATAATATGGCCTGTGGTCTTGGCGCTTTGATCGCTCAGCAGCCACACGATCGCATTGGCACAATCCTGCGGGAGGATCGGCCTTTTCGTAAGCGTGCGCTGCGCATAAAACTCCGCAAGTTTGTCCCGTAGCTCCTCTGTGCTCTCGGAGTCGGCAAACGTGATGTTGTACTTGCGCAATGACTGCATCACGCGATCGCGCGGAAACATCGTCGAGCCCGCAACCACTGTAGCCGGAGCTATTCCATTCACGCGTACATGCGGGCCTAGCCCGATGGCAAGCTCGCGAATCAGATGGTTGAGCGCTGCCTTACTCACGTCGTAGGCCTCGCTTCCCTTTTTGGGAACTACTGCATTGGCGGAACTGGTCAGGACGAGAGCAGCCGAAAGCTTTTGATCCTTAAATGTCGACTCGGCTGCCCGTGCGAGCAAATGATTTCCGGTGAGGTTCACCAGGAAGGTCTTTGCCCACTGCTCCGGCGTCAGCTCGGCGCTTTCCCCCGGGACCGGATAAATCGCCGCGGTGTTGACGATCAAATCCACTCCGCCGAACTGGAGAGTGGTGAATCGAATCGCCTGCTCAAGGCTGGCAGGGGACGCTAGGTCCACCTGGGTGTGCGCCACCAACTCGGACGAGGAGAGGGTGGACGCCTCTTCGGCGACCTTCGCAGAGCCCGTGGCGTCCGCGTCGGCAACCACAACGTGCGCGCCTTTCCTCGCCAGCAGGAGAACGACTTCCCTGCCGATCCCGCTTGCTCCGCCTACGACCAGCGCAATCTTGCGACTGAATTCGGCCTCGGAAGGCATGCGCTGGAGCTTGGCTTCTTCGAGCAGCCAATATTCAATGCGGAATGCTTCGGAGCGCGGCAAGGCCACGTAATTGCGGCATTGCGTGAATTGGCTCGACTGCTCCGCACGACGCGCTTGCGGCAGCGCACCAGCCACTTGACCCTCATCGAGGGCGTTGGCTCCGGCCATGACGTGAATGGCATTGATGAAGAACTCTGTGGTTATACGGGCTTCTTTTTTATTTTTCCCGAATCCAAATAGACCTACGCCCGGAACGATGACGACCGACGGATCAGGATCGCGCAACTTCGGCGAGTCGCTAACTGCCCAATCCTGGTAGTAGTTCTTGTATTCGGCACGATACTGCACTGCCTGTTCCGCTAGTCGAGCCTTGAACGTATCGACGCTCTCGCTTGCGGGATTCCAGCTCACGAACAAGGGACAGATCTTTGTACGAAGAAAATGATCCGGACAGCTTGTGCCCAGAGCAGCCAGGTCGCGTGACCATTTCGACCCGGCAAAAGATAACGCGTCCTCATGGTCGTTGTAATGGGCGATCACGCGGCGCTTTGAAGAAACAACTCCGCGCAAGGCGGGCAGAATCTTTGCGGCGATGTCACGCCGATTGTCGAGAGCGCCGTGCTGCAGTCCACCAAACAGGACACCTTTTCGCTCCTGATGCCGCTGAACAAAGTGCCCCATTTCATCGATCGTCTGAATACTATTCAGATAGGACTCACGCTGCGTACGTCCCCAGGTGAAGAGCCCATGGCTTCCGAGGAGTATGCCCTCCGCACCGGGATTGTTCTTGACTGCGGCTTCGAGCATCAGCGCCAATTCGAAACCTGGCCGCTGCCAGGGAAGCCAAACAATCTTTCTTCCGAACTCGCGATTGAACTCTTCCAGCTTGCGTTTACCATTAGCGCTCGCCGCGATCGCAATAGCCCAGTCGGGATGGAGATGATCGACGTGATCGTAAGGAATGAACGCGTGAAGAGGGGTGTCGATCGACGCGGCAACTTTATTCTCGCCGAACGCCGAGAGCGGATAGTACCGCACCATCTCGTCCTCGAACTCTTCCCCGCGATAGAGCTCTTTCAGGCTTCCCAGCCGATCGAGATAGAGGAGCGCGAACCCCGACTCTTTGATGGATCCGATATCGCCTCCGCTTCCCTTCACTGCCAACACGCGCACAGGCTTACCGGTGAAGGGATCCGGAAGATCCATTTTGGAACTCGTGTTCCCGCCTCCAAAATTGGTGATGCGCAGATCGGCGCCCAGAAGATTCGAGCGATAACGCAGAAGCGCGAGCTGATCGCTGCCAAGCCGCTTTGCTTCACCCTCGTCCCATAAGTCTTTTAGAAGAGCAATTTCTGTTGTCTCAGGCATAAACTTCTCGATACTGCTGGAATCGTTTCGCGGCCTTTGTCCATCGGTCGGAGTCGCGTGGCTCGAAAATTTCCAGCGGGAAAGAGCGCTCGATCATCGCGCGCACTTCTTTCAACGAAGTTACCTCGTTTGTGGCGAGAATCTGGACTGCAGCGTTACCCAAAGCAGTGGCTTCGACCGGACCGGCGAGGACTCGCCTGCCGGTTGCGTCCGCGGTGAACTGATTCAGCAGGCGATTCCTTGATCCGCCGCCCATAACGCGGATCTGCTCGATCCGCTCGCCGGTAAGGTGCTCGACTTCCTCAATCACACATCTGTATTTGAGGGCGAGACTCTCCAGTATGGCTCTCGTGTAGCCGCCAGGAGTGGCCGGCTCGGGCTGGTGCGTTCGAGTACAGAACTCGTCGATGGCCGTGCACATCTCCGCAGGAGCAAGAAATGACTCGTCGTCGGGATCAACGAGATGCGCAAACGCAGGTTCTGCCGCAGCTTGCCCGATGAGTTGATCGTAATCGTGTTGATTCCCAGATTGGGACCAGCTTTCCCGGCAACAACGAAGCATCCACAACCCCATAACGTTCTTCAGTAGCCGTGTTGTGCCATTCACTCCGCCTTCATTGCTGAAATTCATTTGCAGCGCATGGGCGGAAAGGACGGGAGCATCGACCTCGGTTCCAACCAGGGACCACGTTCCCGAGCTGATAAACGCCGTTCCTTCGCGCGCCGCAATCGCGGCGACTGCCGATCCCGTATCGTGCGTTGCCGGAGCGATCACTGGCGTGTCCGCGAGCTTCGGGGCTCCTGCGATGGAAAGCATCTTGCCGACCACCGTTCCCGGTTCAATGATGGGAACCGGCAACGAAGATGGGAGTTCGACACGATCTAGCAGTTCAGAATCCCATGTACGAGTGATCGCATTCACCATCTGCGTTGTGCTGGCGTTGGTGAACTCGCAAACTGCTCTTCCCGTCATCCAGTAATGGAACAGGTCAGGAATCATGACGAGCCGCTTTGCCCTGCTCAGAACCTCGGGAGTTCGCTTCTTCTCGGAAAACAATTGATAGAGAGTGTTGATCGGCATGAACTGAACGCCGGTGATCGAGTAGATTTCCCGCTTTGACACTCGGTCAAATACTTCCTCCGGAATTCCCCGGGTTCGCGAATCGCGATAGTGGTACGGATTTTCAACGAGTTCTCCATGACCATCGAGCAGCGCGTAATCGACTCCCCACGTATCCACTCCCACGCCTTCAAGTTCGCAATGGATCTTAGAAAACGCGGTTCGTATCTCGTCCCAAAGCCGTTTCACATCCCACCGAAGTGAGCCTGACTCCTGGATCGGCTGGTTAGGAAAACGATGAACTTCTTCGATTGCGACCGTCTCTCCAGCCACACGCGCGAGGACGGCGCGCCCGCTCTCGGCGCCGATATCGAACGCCAAATAGTTCTTGGAGCGGCCATTAGGCATAAGACGTGAGACTCTCGACATTCTTCGCGGCCCGTTCGGCGGTGATGCGCTCCAGGTATCCGCTCTGGCGGAAGGCCTCGATCGGATCTTCCGGCAGACCTTTTGAGATTCGCCAATCTCGAATCGCCGGCCGCACATCCGAGGCGAATGCGTCCTGCAGCAGACCTTCGGCTTTGACGAGATCGCATCTCTTCTGCGCCGAGGCCAGCTCGCGATCGTCCACCAAAGTGGCCTTGGCATAAAGCTGCTGCGCCATGTTGACCGTCTGAATCATTGCCTCGATCTTGCCTTTAAGGTTATGACTCTGATCGATCATGTAAGCGATCGCAGGAGTCTTTTCTGTGTCCCGCTCGTGGGAGAGAATTTCCCGAAAGATGCGAAATACTTGATACGGATCGATCGAGCCGAGCGTCAAGTCGTCATCGGCATAGCGGCGATCATTGAAGTGAAACCCGCCAAGCATCTCTTCCGATAGAAGCCAAGCGACGATTTGCTCGATATTCTGCGAGGCGTAATGGTGTCCGGTGTCGACCAGGACTTTTGCTTGCGGACCTGCCGCACGCGCCAAATGCAGCGCCATTCCCCAATCGGCAATGTCGGTGTGATAGAAGGCCGGCTCGAAAGGCTTGTATTCCACAAGCATGCGCTGCTCAGGACCCAGCTCGTTATGCACGGCTCGCAAATTTTCCTCAAACCATCGCTTTCTCTCGCGAATGTGTGCCGTGCCGGGATAGTTCGAGCCGTCGGCAAACCACAAAGAGATATCAATGCTGTTCAGCACACGGCCGATTTCGATGCTTTCTTTTACGCGCCTCAGCGCGCGTTCGCGAATGGCCTTATCTGGATTGCCGAAGGAGCCAAACTTATATTCCTGATCCTGGAATAGATTCGGATTGATCGACCCCGGCTGCACGCCGTACTGCTGGGCATATCTCTTGATGTCGGAAGCGCTGCTCACGCCATTCGGGCAATCCCATTGAACATGCAGTGCCATTGTGGGACAGATGCCCGTAAGCCGATGTACCTGGCCGGCGTCGCTGAATTTCTCCTCTATGCTTGTGGCGGCTGCAGGTTGAATAAATTTTCCGAAGCGCGTCCCGGTATTCGCAAATCCCCACGAAGGCAGCTCGATCCGAAACGTTTCCTGTGCTCGAAAAATGCTATCGGTTTTACGCGAATTCATATGCAGGCTCGAGGATTGCTGAGAGATTACACCACTACGGGCAACTCACTGGGTGTCGTCATCATTAATCACGGTATTTCGCTTTGCGAAATGCAATTCAAACGCGGACTAAAGCCGAAAATCGCGTGCGAGTCACTGCTTTTGTGACCGAATGGCGAGACTGGTGCCTGGGACGACTCAACTCGTCCCATGTTGAATTTCGCATAGCGAATTCCAAATTGCCCCCTTTCTTGGTATAGTTCGTCCGCCTATGGCTGCCACCATGCAATCTCGCGATCCTTACCTGGTAAAAGCGGTTGTCCATTCCTCAAAGCTGCTCACTGCATTTCAAAGCTCCGGCGAAACATTGTCGTTGAAGGACGTAGCCGGCCGCTGCGGACTGCCGAAGACCATGGTCTTTCGTCTGCTCTACACGTTGGAGAAATGCGGGCTGGTCGAGAAGGTAGGCGCGAATCTTTACCAATCATGTGTGCGGCCGCTGAAACATCGCTTATACCGGCTGGGATATGCCGCGCAAGGCACGGATTACCAGTTCTCGAAAGAGGTCTCCGCGAGTTTGCAGCGGGCCGCCGCGGCGGAAGGCATCGAGCTGATCTGTTTCGATAATCGTTACAGTGCCAAAGTGGCACAGCGCAATGCCGACCTACTGGTGCGAGAAAAGGTCGATCTGGCCATTGAGTTCCAAACTGACGAAGACGTCGCGTCGATCGTCGCTGCCAAGTACCGCGAGGCGAATATTCCAATGATCGCTATCGACATTCCACATCCAGGCGCGACTTATTACGGCGCCAACAACTACGAAGCAGGTCTGATTGGCGGACGCTATCTCGGGCGCTGGGCGAAAGAAAACTGGGAGGGCGCTGTAGACGAAATCATCCTGCTCGAACTCGTACGCGCAGGAAACCTGCCGCGTATGCGTCTAACAGGAACTCTGGTTGGGATCAACCTGCTACTGCCGAATGCAAAGAACTGCCGCGTCACGTATCTCGATGGCGACGGCAACTTCGGAACCAGCCTCGAAGCCGTCCGACGCCACCTGCATTCCTCCAACTCGCGTCACGTGCTCGTGGGAGCAGTAAACGATCCCAGCGCGCTGGGAGCGTTGCGTGCCTTTGAAGAAGCCGGACGCAGCGACTGCTGTGCCGTGATGGGACAAAACGCCTCGCCGGAAGGCAGAGCCGAATTGCGCGTTCCCAAGACGCGACTGGTCGGCTCGGTAGCATATTTCCCGGAACGGTACGGAGAAGACCTCATCCGCTTGAGTCTCGACATCCTTAACCACCGTCAGGTTGCCCCGGCGCTCTTTGTCGAGCACAAGCTGGTGACCCCGAAGACCGTTGATCACTATTATCCAAACGACTGCCTTGGGCAGTTGATCACTTCCCACCCTGTTGCGCAGGCCAAGACTGCGTAGTGAATCACTCCAACGTTGTGCAACAGACTCGATCGCGAAGTCTACAGCAATGGAGAGAAAACAATCGTGTGAGTTGCGCGGATACGCAATATACCTGTTGAGGCAGAGTCTGCCTCGGCCCTCGCCAACTACGGCGAGAGCCGAGGCTGAGGTAGGATTCTTAGCTGCTTACCAGTACAGCTTGGTACTGAACTGCAGAATGCGCGGATCGTACACGCTCGGCAGGAATCCGGGTGTACTTGCCGCAGTTTGCTGGCCGAACGTTTTTGCATTGTTCAGGCCGGCCGTAGTTCCAGGTCCGCCGATGCTCGCGTTGAAGTGATTGATCGCGTTGAATGCTTCGAAGCGCAGCTCGAACTGCTTTTGCTCGTGAATGGTAAAACGACGGCTAATAGCAGCGTCGAAATTGAAGACTCCGGGTGAATAAACATAATCTCGACCCAGATTTCCAAACGCGCCGGGTGCAGCCTTCGGCACTGAAAACGCCGCAGGATTCAGCCACGCATAGCACCAGTTTGCATTGTTCGATCCGCAAGAGATCCACTGCTTCAGGTACAACGGCTGTCCTGGTACCAAATTGGGCCGATCCATTCCCTCACCGGTGAGCGAGATGTCTGATCCGTCGGTCACATTGATGGGCCAGCCGCTCGTCGCACGGATCGTGGAAGAGAGTTGCCAACCGCCGAGTAAAGCGCTTCGCACGCCTCCCGATTTGAATGGACTTTCGGCAACCACCGTCGTATTGAAAATGTGTTTGATGTCGAAGTTGCACGGGCCGTAATCCGCCTTTGGATTGTCCTGATTCTGGAAATATGTTCCGCGCAAATCCCCGTTGAAATCTCCCATGCTCATGCATTTGGAGAAAGTGTAGTTCGTCTGCAGCGACAAGCCCTGGGCGAAGCGATGCTGCAGGCTGGCAAGGAATCCATTGTAGTTTGCATAGCCTTCGTCGTAGGCAAGATCCAATCCACCGATCGCTCCGGCGCTCTGGGGTCCCGCGGGCCCTCCGGCAAGCAGCGCAAGTCTTCTTCGGAGATTTTCATTGCCGGTGGTACATCCTCCTGCCACCGCAGCGCATGCGCTGGCAGTGATTTGCGGAGCGTTGAAGTCATACGAGAGCGGGACATGCAGACTCTTGCTTCCAAGATAAGACAACGACATAACCCAGCTTCGGCCGAGCAGACTCTGCACACTCAAGTTCCATTGCTGCATGTACATCGGCTTTAGCTCCGGCGGCAGGGAGACCCAGAAGGAATTTCCCGGGAAGCTGATGGTCCCGCCGGGAAACGGATTCTGACTGGCTCCCGTGGAGCCGCAGCCACTGGCGATTGAATAGTTTTGCCATGGATTGCTGAACGTTCCGCAGCCGTTCTGCAGGTCGATTTGATTCACGACCGGCGGGTTCGACGTAAGCCGCTGCGAATACCAAACCATGGAAGAGTCGTAGAAGAGGCCATAGCCGGCGCGGATGCTGGCTTTACCAGATCCAGAAGGATCAAAAGCCACTCCGATTCGAGGAGCCAGGTTCAACAGGTGATTGTTGGTAAAGGCAGCAGGAACTCCAGGATCGCCAAAAAACTGCATGCCCGCTGGAGCAGTCGGGAATACCGTACTGTGCTTGTTGTTCAAGAAATCCTGCAGGTTGAAGATGCTGCCGCGATGAAATACGTCGCTGGGGAAAAGGCTCGGCTCCCATCGCAAGCCCGCGGTCACTGTAAGCTTTGGCGTGACACGGATTGTGTCTTGTCCATAAAAGCTCGGTATAGTTTCCCGATATGCGACTTTCTGTGCACGACTCTGAGTGAATCCGAGACCGCCGCTGCCGCTGTACCGGCCAAGCAGCAGATCCGCCAGGCTATCTTTCGTGAAGCCTCCATTGAAGGAGAAAGTTCCATTTTCGTCGAAACCGGTCAGCGTGTTGTTTTGCGTGCGTATGGCCAGCGCGCCGAACGCGAAGTGATGCCTTCCGCGAATCCAATCCACGTCATCGGCTCCGGTCCAGGTGTTGACGTTAAAGAATCCCGGAGCACAGGTTCCGCAACCGATGTTGAAGTAACTGCTCACCGACATGAGCAGGAAATTGGGAATAGCAACAAACATATTGCTGCCCAGGGTGGTGGGATTGATGTCGCTGGGATCGACTCCGCGATTGTCACGCCGTCGCGTGAAGGTGAAATGAAAAGCGTTCATCAGGGTGGACGTGAGTGCATAGTTATCGCCCAACGTGAAGCTCTGTGCTCGCTCCAGATTGCCGGGAGTCGCGGTCAGCAGCAGATTGGTCGCGCTGAACGGCGCCGGAGACCGAAAATCATCGATCAAATAGCGTCCGTAAAGGCTGTGCTTTTGATTGAAAACATAATCCATGCGGCCGACGATCTCGTCTTCATTGTCAATGGTGGGAATGGTGTAGTTGAGCAAACCACACGGATCGCTTGAAATGGGAACGTAGCCGGCACTCGCTAACTTCACGGCGGCGGGATCGAACTGGGTGGGATTGATCTTGTTTCCAGCGAATGGAGCATTCAGCGTTCTGCCGCCAGTTACGCAGCCACTTGATTCAAGCTGAGTAAAATCGCCGTTGAGAGCAGCTTGGGTAAATACGTGAGCCGTAGATGGACTCGACGAGTGCTGCCTCGTTCCCTGATATCCGGCAAAGAAGAAGAGTTTGTCGCTGATAATCTTCCCGCCTACGGTGCCGCCGAACTGATTGCGCAGCAGATTGTCGCGCTGCGTTCCTGCCGGCGTGAACGCGCGCGGCTTGGCGTTGAATACTCCGCCACGGTAGAACTCGAAGGCATCCCCGTGTAGTGAATTCGTCCCCGATTTGGTCACCAGGTTGACAACGCCCCCGGGATGCAAACCGTTTCGGGCCGGCAGTGAGCTGGTTTCGACGCTGAACTCCTGGAGTGCGTCCGGAAATGGAAACGGCAGATTGACGTTGGAGAAGGTATCGTTGTTGTCGCCGCCATCGAGCAGGTAGTTGGTGGCATTGGCTTGCCCGCCGGCTACAGAAATCGTCACTGAACTGTAGAAGTTCTTGCTGCCGGTTTCGTCTCCGCCAGGAGCCATCATCGACGCGCCCGAGGTGATAACGAGCTGTGTGGCATATCGTCCGTTCAGCGGCAGTTCCGAAATGGGTTTCGATTCAATTACGTTCGAGACCGATGCTCCTTCGGTTTGCACGGCCGCAGCTCCGGCATTTACTTCCACCACCTGGCTCACGGTGCCGGTCTGCAAAACACTGTTCAGAGTCACGTGATCGTTTACCTGGAGCACGATCCCGTCCTGCGCATACGTTTTGAAGCTCTCTTTTTGCACTTCGAGCCGATAAGCGCCGACCGGCAAGCCTGGCAAGATATATCTGCCGTCAGTGTCGGTGGTTGCGTTGTGCACTATTCCGCGCTGGGTTTCAATCATCCGTACTGTTGCGCCGGGAATCACCGCGCCGGTGTTGTCAGTTACCTGTCCGCTGGCCTGCGCAACGTTTACCTGCTGGGCAAGAACTGCTGATGCGACTAACAACAGAGACCCAAGTACACACACGATCCTCAGAAGCGTGCTACGCATTTCTATCTCCTTCGCGGCTAGCGCTTTTCCGGCGCAAGAATTCCACAGGTTGAGTGTTGCTGTGTGTAACCTTGACGCGAAAACACTGTCAACCTGGCACTCGAAGGAACCCTGCATTTCACATTGCAAAATAGTGATTCCGGCAAAAAATCGCCGTAAGCTGTTGAAGTCGAGGCGGATGATGCTGATCAAGCGAAACGCGCAGGTATTCCGGATTGCGAAATCCGGAATGGCCTTTTGCAGTGTGAAACGCTGACCGAAGGAACTCAGTCTTGAAGAGCACCAGGCGCCGAACCCGCGCAGACCAGAGCTCTTTCTGATGCACCCTGGTCCTGGCTGCCATGCCGTTCGCTTTCGCGCGGATCATGCACAAAAATTCTGCGATCCGGCCGTGTCTTTTATCTCTTCCCGTTATCGGTTGTTGTTAGCGACTGCGTCGTTCGCCCGCTCTTCAGTGCCGGCATTCACGTACTCCTTATCGTTCCAGCCGGTCTCCTCGTGAGCTGCCGACAAGCTGGTGACCTCCGTGCGCAGCGCGTCGTTACTTAACTCCTTGCGTATTCGTTTGCGCCATCGGCAGCGACGAGGATCGCAGCCGCAACACATGCGGCTGTCCCACTGGCTACCGCCGCCGATTCTGAGAGCAGTTCCGGAGCCATGCTATACTGCGAGAATCTGTGCGGTCCCAAGCCGCGTAACCCCTCGGAGGAAAGTTATCGATAAGCGTTTTATCCGCATCAATGAGCGTATTCGCGCCCGCGAAATCCGCGTAATCGACGAAACCGGAACTCAGCTCGGCATCATGCAGCCGTTTGAGGCACTCAAAATCGCACGTGAAAGAGGACTCGATCTGGTGGAAATTTCAGCCACCGCGAATCCCCCTGTCTGCCGCATTCAGGACTACGGCAAGTTCCTGTACGAAAAAGAGAAGCAGGAGCGTGCGGCCAAGAAGAACCAAAAGGTCATCACCATCAAGGAAGTAAAGTTCCGCATCAACGTCGACGAGCACGACTACGAGTTCAAAAAGAACCACGTGCTGCGCTTCCTCGAGCAGGGCGACAAAGTAAAAGCCACCATCTTCTTCCGCGGCCGCGAGATGACGCATACCAATCTGGGACGCCAGGTCCTCGAACGATTGCTGACAGAAATCGGTGATCGTGCCGTAGTCGAGTTCCGTCCGAGGATGGAAGGCAATACGCTGCACGCGATATTGGCGCCCCCAAAGAAAGTCGAGGGCAAAAAGCAGCAAGCTCCGCCTCGCGCTCCGTCTGGGAGTCCACCTGCGGCACAGCAGGCATAATCACTCGCTAAGATCAAAACCGAAACCCGACGCCGATTACGCGGATTGCGCGGATGCTTCGCCCGCGGATTACGCGAAGAGTGGGTCTTGCTCTAATCGGCCCAAAGTGTTCTTGGATGGAAACCAGCCTAGAACCCTTGTTCCTGATTCCCAATTTTCCGCGTTGATCCACGTCACATCCGCGCAATCCGCGTCAGATTTTTGCTTTTGATGTTCAACTTCACCGATCACTCGATGGCCGATTATCTGATCACTGATATATACTCAGAGCAGTCCCCAGCGGCTCTGACGCTGCTGGGGATTTCAGTTGTTTGCAGAGGAACGATGCCAAAACTTAAGACGCACAGTGGCGCTGCGAAACGCTTCAAGAAGACCGCCAGCGGTCGGGTGAAGCGTGGGCACGCGTTCATGCGCCATATTCTTACTTCCAAAGCGAAGAAGACGAAGCGGCGCCTGGACCTGGACACCATGGTCGATAAGGCCGACCAGCCCAAAGTCAAGCGCATGATTCCGTACTAACGGAAGCAGCAATCAGCTTTCAGCAAAAGCTCTCAATCAGCCCTGTTTTTGCTGACTGCTGAAGTGCCAGCGCGCGAAGAGGTACCGACCCTTACCTCCAGCCGCTTAAACGCAGTCAAAAAAAGGAGACTCGCCCATGCCTCGCGTAAAACGCGGAACCAAGAGGCGCGCCAAGCGGAAAAAGATACTTGAGCGTGCAAGTGGATACTTTCTAACTAAATCGAAGCTCTATCGCTCAGCCAAAGAGAGCGTCGAGCGCGGACTCAAGTTCGCCTACTCCGGACGCAAGCAGAAGAAGCGTCAGTATCGCTCGATCTGGATCGTGCGCATCAACGCCGCCGCCAAACTGAACGGCATCAGCTACAGCCAGTTCATCAATGGATTGAAGAAGGCCGGCGTGGAGTTGGATCGCAAGATTCTCGCGGAGCTGGCGGCGAATGATGCTCCGGCGTTTGCGACGCTGGCAGCGCAAGCGAAATCGGCGCTGGCCAAGAGCGCGTAAATCCCGCGATCCTCTCTCCAGGACTGTCATCCTGAGTCCGCCAGCAGCGGACGAAGGATCTCCCGAGATGTGTTGAACGAATTTGGTCTCTCATGGCTCCTTCACGAAACACACATGGTTGAAGAGCCAGGACAGTGCAAGTAAAGTCCTGAAGATCGCGGGAGCTCCTTCGTCCGCTTGAGGCGGACTCAGGATGACAGACTTACGATTCCGGCAGCACGACGCAGAACTCCCATGTACGCGGTTCCCAAGCTCGACGATTTCTCTCCCGCAGCGCTCGACAGCGCAGCACGCGAGTTAACGTCTGCCTTGAAGAGCGAGAACGCGGGCGTCTCGTCGGAAAACGAATGGAAAGTTCTCCGTGATCGGTGGATGGCGCGCAAGAACGGCATCCTGACCCAGCTCAACGATCAATGGCTTAAGATCGCTCCGGGCGCAGCGAAGCGCGATGTTGGGCAGCGCGTCAACGAACTCAAGAAGCTGGTGGAAGAGACTATCGACGCTGCTCTCACGAGAATCTCATCTGCTTCGTCAGCATCTCGGCTTGAGCAAGAGCGCGTGGACATTACGCTGCCCGGCAATCGGCGCAAGCTCGGCGTCGAGCATCCGCTGATTCGCACGAAGAATGAAATCGTAGCCGTCTTCAAAGCAATGGGCTACTCCGTCGCCGAAGGCCCGGAAGTCGAGACCGACTACTACAATTTTGAGTCGCTCAACTTCCCGCCGAATCACCCGGCTCGCGATACGCAAGACACGCTGATCGTCGCCGGTCAACAGAGGAAGCCCTTGCGCGAGCGTCTTTTGCTGCGGACGCATACTTCGCCGGTGCAGATTCGCGTGATGGAAAAACAGCCGCCGCCGGTGCGAGTGATCGTTCCGGGAAAGGTTCATCGCGCCGATACCGCCGATGCCACGCACTCGCCGATCTTCCATCAGGTGGAAGGATTGGCGGTGGATACGAACATCACCTTTTGCGATCTAAAAGGCACACTCGATCGCTGGGCCAAGGAAATGTTCGGTTCGAGCGTGAGGACGCGCTTCTATCCATCGTTCTTCCCATTCACGGAACCGAGCGCCGACATGCAGATCTCGTGCTTCAAATGCGGAGGCAGCGGCAAGCTCGATAACGGACGTTGCGCCATGTGCAAGGCCAGCGGCTGGATCGAGATTCTCGGCTCAGGCATGGTCGATCCGAACGTGTACGGATTCGTCGGCTACGATCCGAAGAAGTACAGCGGCTTCGCCTTCGGAATGGGCGTAGAAAGAATCGCGATCCTGAAATACGGAGTGGAAGACATTCAGCTCTTTTATCAGGGCGATGTCAGGTTTTTGGAGCAGTTTGCGTAAACAAGCTGCCAGCCGCCAGCTACCAGCTTCCAGCCGCTGGTAGCTGGTAGCTGGCAGCTGGTAGCTCGAATGAGAATTTCTCCCAATTGGCTTCGTGAGTTTGTTCCGCTGCGGGTGGATTATCACCGCCTCGCGGAAGATTTGACTCACGCCGGCATTGCCGTTGAGGGCATCACGGGCGAGGGCGCCGCGATGATCTTCGAGATGGAGATCACGACCAATCGCGTCGATGCGATGAATCATTACGGCGTCGCGCGTGAGTGCTCTGCAATTTACGACCTCGATCTGAAGCCAATCGCGCCGCATCTTCCCACTACGGGACATCTCGAACCTTTTCCCGTCGAAATCGTTGAACCGGATTTGTGTGCGCGATACACGGCACGGGTGATTCGGGACGTGCACATCGACAAATCTCCTGAGCACATTCTCGAGCGCCTGCTGATTGAAGACCACTCTGGCATTAACAATGTCGCCGACGCCACTAACTACACGCTGATGGAGATGGGCCATCCAACGCACGCCTTCGATCTCGATCTACTCAAAGGCGGCAAGATTATCGTGCGTCTCGCGCGCAAAGGAGAAAGGCTCAAGACACTGGACGGAGTCGAGCGCGAGCTGCATCCCGAGGATTTGGTCATCGCCGACGCGACTAAGCCAGTCGCTCTGGCTGGCGTGATGGGTGGATTGGATACGATGATCACGAATAAGACACGCAACGTGCTCATCGAGTCGGCATGGTTCGAGCGGGCAAGCGTGCGCCGCACTGCGCGAAGACACGGTATGCATACCGACGCCTCGCATCGCTTTGAGCGCGGCGCCGATTGGGGCGCCACTCCACTCGCATGCGATCGCGTTGCAGAACTAATCCTCGAAAGTGCTGGAGGCAAGTTGGGCGGCTACACGGACGCGGTGGCGCGCGATCTCACGCGTGCGGCCCTTGAGCTGCATAGGGGAGAAATTCGCCGCATCCTTGGCCAGGAAATTCCCGAAACGGACACGAGCCGCATTCTGAGTCGGCTCGGCTTCATCCGAACAGCCAAGCGCACGAGTTCTTCAAGCACTTCATCAAGCGCAGCAGTCGCCGAACAGGCAGACTCCTATCCGGTCACGATCCCGACCTGGCGCATGGACGTGGAACGCGAGATCGATCTGATTGAAGAGATCGCACGTGTGTACGGCTTCAACAACTTCGCCAACACCCTTCCGGCATTCTCAGGAGCAGTCGTCGAGCAACCGCACGCTGCGCCAGAAGAGAAAACTCGCGCGCGCTTGCTGGCTCTTGGCTACGATGAAGCCATCTCACCGACGTTCATCTCCAAAGCCGATGCGGAGCAATTTGCCAGCAGTCGCGCTGTCGCGCTGGAGAATCCACTCAGCGAAGAATCCCCGCTGCTGCGCAATAGTTTGCTTCCCGGAATGCTCAACATGCTCGCCTGGAACTTCAATCGCGGAGCGAGCGACGTGCGGCTGTTTGAGATGGGAAATGTCTTCTCGGCCGAAGGCGATCAGGTCAATCAGCGATATCGAGCCTGCATCGCGGGCACGGGCGCAGTTCCGGAAACCAGCCTGGAACAGAGTCCGCGTGAGCTGAACTTCTTCGA
>DATEKE010000319.1:0-20299 GCA_035277605.1 Terriglobales bacterium
CATGAAAGCAGATTCAAACTTCACAGGCTTGCCAGGCCCATAGCCAAATGACCATATCGATCCATCACTTCGTAAGTATTTGAAGTAATGGTCGCTACCGACAAACACTCTCTCTTCGTATGTAGATCGCCAGTTCGGTCCGAACATCCCTATTTGGTATGCGGAATCCACGACCGGCCATAGGCTATTCCATTGCCGCGTGAGCGATAAACCGCCCCCTAAACCTGGGATGCTGAGATCCGTGTCGATTATAAATGTGTCTCCGTTGGCGAGATTTATCGGTGAGCCCCCGCTTGGACTCCCTTTGTCGCAATCGCATTTCGGCGCGGTTTCGGCGGCAGCATCAGGCGGCACACACCACCATGCCGGCACCTTGCATTCAACATAAATTGAAAGGGCTGACAGCCAGCCGCTGCAATCGTATTGCCCTGGCCAAGCCATGTCACCGCAGATTGGACATTCCGAGACGAAAATATTGCAAGAAGACGATTGAGCCTCAACTCGCGGCCCGAGAGCAGCTTGCAGAGCAAATGCGATAAGCAACGTAACAATTATTTTGACCATCAGAAACTCCTGGTTTGACATAACTCGATGGCGAACTCACGTCTCAGGTATCATTCCCATATCGAGTCGCGGGAGGAGAACAGAAAAAGTGTGATCAGATGCCGACACGATTGCGATTGCTTCGCACTGCAAGCAACCGCCAATGCCGCACCCATCCGTGTATGGATTTAACTCACATATCCTCATTCATTTAGAGAGAAGCGAAAGGTTAATTAACTATCCGCAATCAATTCCGTATAGGCAGGTTATTTTTAAGTGCTCGGCAAAGCAAGCAAATCGTTCTAGTCTGCTTAGAAGAGTGTACTACATGCAAAACACGGACTTCACCGAAACCGTGTCAGGAACGAACCTGCAATCCGGCGTTAGGCGTCGAAAGACCACGAACGTGACTTAATCCTATGCTTCTACATGGCGTATGCGGATCGGATTTGGACGTCCATTGTCCTAACGACCTTTCAGATGACCTTCATGGCAACGTGCGGTATGTTCTTGCAAGGAGGCTCTATGAAGATTCCTGCTGTTCGCCGGTGCATTCATTTGCCTTGCACTCTGTGTCGTTGCAGCTCCGCAAAAATGAGACACTTATCTCGCCCAAAAGGTCATTAATGAAACCCATGCCAAACATCCCTCTATCTTCACAAATTCCAATACAAGATTGAGCGTGGTCTGCACCGACAAAGACTGCCCTCGTATCGGATGCGGACGCCTTGTGCGTTGCTCGGTGCTGCTGCGTGTCGCAGGTCATAACGCTCAGATTGCGAGCTTTTTCCACCAAATGATGAGGCCGGTGACGACCATGGCGGCGAGAGCGAGGCTCGAAAGGGATGCGATTATTCGTGACGGCATGCCGAAAATATCTCCGGTGTGAAGCGCGCGATTGAAGCGGATCGCGCGATATCCGGGCGAAGCGTAGAGATCCGTGAAGGTGAGAAGTTTGCCCGTATACTGATCGATGCTGGCGATACCGCGCACGGCGCTCCAAGGGTCGGTGGGCTTGCGCAAAATGACGTGATAGACCCCCCGCGGGGCATTCGGGAAGTTGACGATCGATGTCACAGCTTCGGGCATAGCCGCTAGCGCAGCTTCGATGACGCGGTCGACGCTGACTGGCGGCGCGCTTGGAATCACCGTTGATGCGGCGGGTCGCTGCGCAATCGGAGCGGAATGAGTGACGCGGTAGAACATCGATTGTGCGAAATCGAAGCCGATCAATACGCCCGTGACGGCGGCCAGAAAAAGGAACGCAGCGAAATAGATGCCGACCAGATGATGGAGATCGAACGAAATCCGGAGTCCTGAACCTTTCCATTTCACCGTGGCGCGTTTTGTTCGCCACCATAGCAAAAAACCAAGTGGGACTTCAAAAACGAGAATCAGGCCGATGAAGCTAATCAGCAGCTTGCCTTTGTCGCCCGAGACGAGCCGCAAATGGAACTGGTGGATGAATGCGATTGCGGCTTCCGTAGTTGTGGGCGCCGAGTGAACGCTGAGAATCGACCCGTCGTATGGGCTGATCGTAGTTTCGATTCCCTTACCGTGCGGCAAGTCGAGATTAATTAGCTGCGCGATGTTGGCATCAGCCGCTATGTGGATGGAGCTGACGCGATACGGAGCAAAGCGCTGTTCGACGATTCGCACCAGTTGCGATTCGGGCATAGTTTGCGGACGCACCGTCACGTACCAGCGAGCGGGATGTAGCCAGTGATCGAGTTGACCTTCGAAGGCCATGATGCTGCCGGTAAGGCCCAGAATAACCAGAAAAATCGCGGAGATCAGGCCCAGATACAAATGCAGTTTCAGAATGACTTTGCGTGAATCCATGAAAGAAATAGGATAGCGGACGTGTCAAGGCATTCGGAGACGAGGGTACGAACAAACCGCCCAGTCGGATAGTCAAGCAGCGGCTTATGCCATCGTCGAAAATAACTGTTTTCTTTGGAACCACAGCTAACATGTGGGCGACCCCACAAAACGCGAGGCTGGCAAGGCACATGAGCCGACGACTTTGGCCGATCCTACTGGGTTGCCCAAAGTGAAACCGCCATGGTCTAAAACGCGGTCCTGCGACGCGGATGAGTATTCGCAATGTGCTCAGATTTGTGGCGCTAAGGCTGTCGAAAGCTGTCGAGTTCCCGACTGTTCCGAATCACGAGAGTAAAGGATGGACGGGAGCTGTGGAAGTGGGTCGATGCGCCCTATGAGCTGCTCGTGCAATGACCCGGATGACTGTCCGAATGCTTGTCCTTCGCCAAAACCTTATCCGCGCCAAAAACAGCATGGATCTCTGTCGCGATAACGGGGAAAAGGCAATCTATGTGCGGCCTGTTGAGCGAGGCGCCTACACTCTTTGTTGGCGGGAGCGCGCACGCGCGCACGTCGAGCATATATATGTCGAGCATATATATAAGGATGAAGGTAAAGAGTCAGACCGGATCAGGCAGCCCACTCGTAACGATGATGCAACCCGCCGAGTCGCCCACAAGAAAGTACGTGACCCGCGATTGCACAAGGGACCCTTCTTCCCGGTGTTTCCTTTTCGAGTCCCAAATGAGTTCGGTCATCGTGGTAGTAGCGGACGTAATCGGAAAGAAGCCGCTTCAAGTGCTGCTCGTTGATCGGAATCACATGGTCGAACAGGTCCCGGCGACAACTCTCGACCCAGCGCTCTGCAATTCCGTTCTGCCATGGACTTTGGTAAGAGGTCTGCAGGGGAGCAATCTTCATTGATCGCACGGCAACCGGAAGTTCCAGTCCATATTTTGCGTCTCGGTCAAAAATCAAAAATCGTGAGGTGGAATCGAACGGGAAGGCCTGTCGCAATTGCTGCACGATCCACATGGAACTTGGGTGCGTGGTGACATTGAAATGCAGGATCCGCCGTCGGTCATGACCGATGACAAAGAAGCAGTAAATCACGCCGAACGTGATCGTTGGGACCGTGAAGAAGTCCATTGCAGCGATCGCTTCGCGATGGTTCCGAAGGAACGCGAGCCAGCGTTTGCCGGTTCAGGGTCTTTTGGCGCGCGTCGCATCCAGCGAGAGACGGTTCTCTCGGAGACATGGAAACCGAGCATGAGCAGCTCGCCGTGAATGCGCGCTGCGCCCCACGTCGGGTTCTCGGCAACCATGCGGAAGATCAGGTCGCGAATTTCTTTCGCAAGTCTTTTCCTCCCTCCTGGCTTTCGACCTCTGGAGATCAGCCTCCAATACAAACGGAAGCCGCTCCGGTGCCATCTCACGACTGTTTCTGGCGTGACTACAATCAACGAATTTTTCCACGCGGACCAAATCTGCTGCGCAGTCACCCAAAACAATTTGTCGAGGGCATTCAATCTTGGTCTCGGATGGCGGCGCTTCAGCACGGCGAGTTGCTGCCGTAGAGCGAGATTTTCGAGCAGAAGGGTACTACGAGAGCAAAACAGACGAGAAATCGTGCCCAAGATCGGATGATTTCGAACATCGCTCCAATATAGCGGAGAGTTGGCGAAGGAAGTCGGCTGTAAATCCTTGATTCTAAAGTCGCGCAGAGTTTTGGCGAGGGACACCAGGGATTCCAAGCGGTAAGAATGTGCGCAAGCACAAATGCAAAGAAAGGGCGTCCTGTTCAGGTAAAAGCGAACTTGCAACACCCAAAGACTGGCCCCGCTGAACGTACTGTCGAATCAAACGACTGAACCGGCATCATTGATCGGGCAAAACAGCGATTTGCGAACCTCCTTGGAGAGTCTCTTTCTTCCGACTGGCTGTCGCACTCTCGATATCAACCTCCACTACAAATGGAGGCCGGCGCGGTTTCACGGCTGACAATAATGAGCGAGTTCTTCCATTCGGACCAAATCCGCCGAACCGCCACGCAAGATAGTCTGTCGGCGTTGCGCAATTTCGGCCTCGGATGGATCGTGCTGTGACGGAATGGCAAAAGGCCTCGCGCAGCATTCACCAAGGCCGTTCGAGCACTCACTAGAGGTTCTCGGCGAGCCCACACCGCGACAAGCAGAATAGGCTTGACATTTGGGGATTGAGTGTTACCTGATGTAACAGTTGCCGCAAACGAGTGGAAACTTTGGGGCAGTCTTTATCGTATCCGTATAACGAGGCTCGAAAGGGCTGAAATAGCGCGGGGCGCAACGGAGCTACCAACTCCGATGCGCCCCTGAACCCCAAAGCGGGAGGTGCCCCGCTATGAAGTCTTGTCGAATCTTACCATCGCTTCTTTTGCTCGGTGCTCTTTTGCTGGGTGCATCCGCGCTACCGGCGACCACCGCAACTTTTAGCGTTCCGTTCAGGATCAATCCGAGTACGAGAACGATCCAGATCGCTTGTGAAATAGAATCTCAGCCTGGGAAAGTATTACGTTGCACGATTGATACCGGCGCCCAAGGGTCGGTAGGAGGTTCGACCGCGGTATCCGGCGCGTCCTTGCTTCTCGCCAAGTTCGTGACAATGCTGACACCTGGGGGAAGCCAGCTCGCGCGTGAAACGGAGCAGGTGCTGATTGTGGGAGACACGAAAATCCCCATCTTGTTGGAAGTGATCGCAAATCCTGAGCGACAAGCCGACCGACCCGTGGAGCGCCGTCCGACCTGCTTCATAACAGAACCGCAGCTGATCTGTCGGTCCCAGCTTTTTCACCAACTTCCGAATCGATTCCACTCGATTCGCTATGATGCCCTGCGGTCGCACCTCTCCACCCTGCTCGGCAACAGCTACGGCAATTGTCTCGGCATGGACATCCAAACCAACAAATTTTATTCTCTTCATGACCGGCTCCTCCGCTTGTGGCTCTGTACTGCTTTTCTACCGATTCGCAGCATAACCCACGACCGCGAATCGTAGCCGGTCATTCCATTTTGACTAGACCACCACATGTACGGTTAGGCGCGCCGAGAAGAAGCGAATCGCCGGTGCTTCCTGCGGCATCGTCTGAGGAGTGCGCCGTCACCTCCGAATGGACTGGCAGTTCTTGAGCCCTCACGGCAGGCGGAAGGCTCTTGAGGAACGTAACAATCTGCCATCGCCGCTGAAGTGGCAGTCCGGACCAGGATGGCATCCCTTTCGCCGGATTTCCACCTCGGAGGAACCAGACAAGTTCGCCCGACGTCGCGTTCTGCACGGGCGCAGAGCGCAGGTCGGCGGCCTTACCCATTCCCCGAGCGTCCTCTCCGTGGCATTGCGCGCAGTGCTGGCGGAACAGCTTTTCACCCGCTTTGATCGCAGCAGGCTGTTGCTCGTAAGGATTCTTCCAATTCCGAACAGAGACAGGCGCCTTAGCGATAGGTCCTGACACAATGCGCAGCTGGCGTTGCGATTGCGCGATTGCGAGTGTGGCCGCAAGGCCCGAAAGGACTAAGAAGCGAACCGCAAGCCGTGTTGATGGCATTAGAACAGATTCCTCAACTTCCGGCCGAACCCTTCGATTTCGTAGCTGACGCTCCACCTTAGAACAAAAGTGTGAGAGTTTCCGTTTAGCCCAAAGCCCGGTGAGACGCGAAACGTCGCTCCACTGGGGAGTTGCCACGCGCCGATAGCAGCAAGGTAGTGAGAGGTTCTGGATAGGGAGAAGGCGGAGGCAGTTCCGAGTCCGCCGTACATCTCGATGCCCATCAAAAAATTCTCGCGGCAGAAATTACAGGGCTCCGGGGTGACCGCCAACCGGAGCGGCCTACTGAGACCCAACGCATAGCCGAATTCCCAGGGAGCATGCGCGAGGTTTTCCTCGCCGATATAGTTCAGAGAATAGTTCCAACCTTTTGGGTCCCCGGAAAGGATGAGTTTCGTTTCGACCTCATGTAGTTTCTCCCTTTGTGCCTCGGCATTAGGAACTGCGTAGTCGGACTGCGCATCGGCGCCTACCACATCGATCATCGCTTTGTCCGCGCCGGTGATGTCCTCGTACTCCACGTAAAGCACGGGATTGATCCAATGCTCTGTCATGAGGGGCCGAAAGCGATTCTCGAATCGGACGCCGGTGAAAGCCGTGCTGTCGTTGAAGGTGGACTGTGAATCGAGGTAGAATTCCGACGTCCACCAGGTTTTCACCCCGTATTCGAATTCCACCCAAGGTGCGATGTAGTTGTTGCCCGGGTTTTGAGTGGCAAAGCTGGAGTTCGCCTCGATTTCCAGGTTACCGGGTTCCTCTAAGTGATGAGAGTAGGTGATGAAATAGGGTGGTTCCTGAGCGCCCGTTCGCATGGCATTGAAGCAAACAGCGAGCGAAATCAGCGCCGATATTCGAAGTAACCGCCGTGCGGGAATCACGGTGAGCAGCCGAGTCACCCGCGGTTTGCTGTGAAAGTTCAGATTTCACCTCCGGTGTTAGTTGAAAGTCGGTGTCAACTTCAGGAAGAAAACTAGCTGCACTTGCAACCTTGTGTCAACAAGCGAAATGTAAGACTTCTGTAACGTGATATGCAACGCCTTGCACACTTCCGGCGAAGAGGCTCCATTTATGTAAAGGAGCATCGAATCAGGCTGTTTCGTATCTAACGTATTATGATATGGTTACGGAGATCTTGGGTTTGGAAGGAGGAATGCCCGTTTAACCATGGCTTGCAGTCTCTGTGTACGGCAAGAGTCGGCAATGGGGAAGGTGAAACGTGGATCGAAACGCGAAGCTGACTGAGAAGTGCTCGCCTCGCGGAGTCGCGAGTCGTGTCTCGATGGCAGCCCTTGCGCTGGCCGTCGTGTTGCTCGTGCTGCCTTCGCGGGCGACAGCCGACAACATTACGATTTCCCTTCAGGAAAACGGTGGCACGGTTACGCAAGTTGCTAGCGGAATCGGATATGCGTCATTTGCCGGAAGTTTTGGCAACTTCACATTCAACAGCGTTACGGGTACGGGAAGTCCGTATCTAGTGGAACCTGGACTGCAGACTACTTCGATCGATGTGGCTGGCGGCAGTGGCAAGGACGTCTTGAACGTTTTCGTGACCGAGCAGGGGCTGACGTCACCGACGGGCGTGAACTCGTTCCTGAGCACATTTACATCGCAGATGTTTTCCGGAAGCGTCAGTTCGGTCACCGAACAGACCTTCATCGGTGATCCGGGAAGTGTGCAGGCGCTGCTTGGGAGCTACACATTCACGGGGCTTGGTACGGGCTCGGTATCGAACAACAGCCCTTATCTTAGCGGATCGTTTGACGAGACGGTTGAATATACGATCACGACGACTGGCGCCGGTAACGTGAATGACTCGATTCAGATTTCAGTTCCTCCCGTGAACACTCCCGAGCCTGGCACTGCGCCACTTCTCGGGTTAGGGTTGGGCGGACTCTGCCTCGCGGGTCTATGCAAGAGGTTTCGCTTGGCCTCGGCGTAAACTCACTCCCTCAAAATAATCCAAGCGGCAACCGTCAGTCGCTTGCCTCAAAAGATTCTCTTCGCGGCGATCAATCTTTGACCATGTTTCGAACTCGACTCCCATACGACGGCGCTGCGCGATCCCTGCCGATTGCTGAGCAAGAGAAATTGAACCCGATGCCGGATGCATTGGGAGCATGCATCGCGGATGTGGCACAAGCGGCAAGGAAACAATGACGGCACCGGAAATCGAGAAAGCTGCTAGGGATGCAGGACTCGAGCTGACCGACGCCTCGAATGGTGACTGCCTCGTCTTCACTCGCGGGCCGCATATTCTAATCGCGAACACCGGCGCGACATGCATTTGCCATAGCGATGTGCGTCGAAGGCGAACGATGCACGGTTATACGTTCGGATCGCTTTCGGACTTTCTTACGGAGTTCCCAACGGAACGACACGCTAGCGGAAAGTAGGGCCAGCCAAGGACAGCTGAATCGCGTGAAATTCAGCGGGATATTAAAAAGGGTTCTTCTGGCTGGCCCTGGTTAAAATCCTAGGCTTCCGGCCCGGGCTCGGGCGTGTCTCTGGGCATTGCTTGGACCTAGCGGCTGGCTTCCTGCCACGAGGTTCTGGAGACACTGATCGATTCGTTCGGACTAACGGTCGTCGTTCCTGGTTGAGGCACGGCCGTCGGGAACCACGGCGGACCAAAGCTGCCCGAAGCGAAGCGTCGGTCATAATAGGTGTTTCCTGTGCTGATGTTTACACTGTGAGCTTGATCTTCCGCGCGTCCGCCGAGAATCGTCCAGGTACCGATGCCACTTCCCGGCGTTCTGAACCCACTTGTGCCGCCTGTCACTCCACTAAGAGCTGCGAGGCTGGCATCAACCGTAAGATCTCCGCCAGAGCCGGGATACAAGTTGATGTTTCCGTTCGTATAAATGCCCAGCACACCTGCATTCGTGCTGGAGTTCAACGCATCGGACGGAATCGAGACCGGAGAAGAAGCGCCGGCAGAAAGGACACCCCATGGCGATCAAGCTTAGTGACGGTGAAAAGCTCATCCTTTTGATGCTTTGCGAATTGCAGGAAAAACTTAATATCAAGAGCGAGACTGACACAAAGCTTGTGAAGGAAGCGATCTTTTCTGGGAACGTCTGGGGGCTCGAATGGGCAATGCCGGGCGTTTTTCACAGACATGAGGCCAAGGAAGAAGTGCGAAGCGAAACCATCGATATCCTTGATATGTGGAACTTTTTGGAAACCTCGTATGAACGCTTTTCCGACACTGAGAAAGAGAGGGTAAAGAAAGAGGGCCAAAGCGCGGACGTTCGGTTCTATGGCTTCGACGGTAACGGCGAAGCTGAATACATCAGCGTCGCTAGTTTTTTAATCGATTATCTGGATCGATTCCAGCACTTCAAGGGACGCGATCTTAATGCGCACATTCCGACGCTCGACATGCATCGGCGGATGTATCGCGTGTTTGAACCGATTCGCGGCCCATCAGCGGCTGTTGGCCGATTACCGAAAAGGCGTTTGCGGTGAATAGGGTTCCGCGAACCTGCGTCGGAACCACACCGTTGTCGCTGACGTCCGTATCGTCGCCTGAAAATGCGGCTAATCCTTGGAGGGATGTTGTTCTGGACGCTAAGTAGCGGTAGTCTGGATACGATACGCCGCGACCATACCCGGTTTCGCGGTTCACGCTCGAAACGTAAAGGACTCGTTCGCTATTGGCAAACGGAAGATTCTTGAATAGAACTGTGTCGGCGATAATAAAAACGGTCGCATTTGCCCCAATTGCTACAGCAAGCGTCAGCACCACGACGGCTGTGAAAGCGGGATTTTTGCGGAGCATGCGGATGGCGAAGTGAGTGTCCTGGAGACGGGAATCGAGCCACAGAAACCCACGTTGGGCACGTACAGATTCTTTGGTTTGGTTGAGGCCGCCGAGTTTGATCAGGGCCTGACGGCGGGCTTCTTCGGGGGACATGCCGACGCGTAGATTGTCCTCGATGTGGAATTGGACGTGGGATTCGAGTTCGGCGGCGACATCGGCGTCTCGGCCCTGCTGATCGAAGAAGTGTCGGAGTCGCACCAACGATGCCCGGATCTTCCGCATGACGTTCAGCAAAAATCCTCGCGCATAGACCTGAAATTTGCATGAGAAACCGAGTGTCCATGCGCGGCCGCCATTCGATAAGAAATCAGATCCGATCCACGCTATTCTCCGAATTCTGGCAGTTAGGAATCGCTTTTTTGTCGACGTGGGCGGCCGGCAGCATACGATTAGGCACTCATCGATATCAACTAAACGCTCCGAATCTTGAGTGAAGCAGTCCGCTGTCGGGGCTGCGTTATGGGGAAGGAGGGCGTGCTTGTGCCGCTCGGGGCCTGAAGTGCGAGAACTCTCAGCAATTGAGGCGCGGTGATGGACCCGCTAGGAATGTTCCTGCCGAACTGAGTTCGCTCAATATATCCGGAACTTGGCTTGGAAGTTTCCTTCTTCGATTCTAGATCAAAACACCGTGACGATTGTCGATCCGCCCGGCAGCAGGTTGCATCATGTGGATCGTCGCGCGGGAGTTTTCTTCAGATACATTTCATGGTCAAGGGTCACTGTCAGCTCGTGGGGTGCGTGATGCGCGTCTTAGTAGTTGAAGATGACAAGGCGATGGCGGCCCTGCTGCAGAAGGGATTACAGGAGGAAAACCACGTCCCGAGCGTTGCTCACGACAGACCCACCGGCCTTGAACTGGCAGCTGATTACCAATTCGATGTGATCATTTTGGATTGGATGTTGCCGGGCATGGACGGGCCGCAGGTTTCGCGGCGGCTGCGGAAAGGTGGAAACACAACGCCGATTCTGATGCTCACCGCTCGCGATGCGGTGCCGGACATCGTTGAGGGGCTTGATGCGGGAACGGACGATTTTTTGACGAAGCCTTTTTCGTTTGTGGAGCTGCTGGCGAGGATTCGCGCTCTGGGGCGGCGCGCTAAGGCATCCCCGCAGCGGAACCGGCTCCAGGTGGCGGACCTCACGCTTGATCCGGGAGCTCATCGCGTTTTTCGCGGCAAGCAGGAGATTCATCTCACCCCAACGGAATACAGGCTGCTCGAATTTCTGATGCGGCGACAGGGCGAAGCGGCTTCGCGGCGAGCGATTGTGGTGGCTGTATGGGGGATCGAGGCTGAAGTGGAAGAAAATACGCTCGACGCATTCCTTCGCTTGCTGCGGAACAAAGTCGATGCAGGAAACAAGACGCGTCTGATTCATACCGTGCGTGGCTTCGGTTACCAGTTGCAGGAGAAAGCGAAAGCATGAGGCGGCCCGGCATTCGCGGTCAGTTAACGGTCTGGTATTCAGTGATTCTCGCGTTGTCACTGGCGGCGTTTTGCGCCGTGGCTTATTTCGCGATGCTCTATAGCATCCGCGAAACGGTGCAGTCGGAACTCCGGCAGCGAACGGAAGGTGCGCGATACATCATCGCGCAGGACGGGCGAGAGGGCCGCAGGGCTCTCATGGATGAGCTGCGGGAATACGCGGACGGTTTTGGCCCGGAAGGCCGGATGCGCGTTGCGGACGCACAAGGCTTGTTGTTTGCGTCGCCGGGTATGGCGCAGCCGATGGAGCCGCGGCACCGTTTTGCTCAGCTTAGGCCGCGGCGCGAGTGGATCAACGGGAAGGCGCACTTGCTGCTGCGGCAGAATATCGAAGTCGCCGGCACGCCGTATGACGTCACGATGGCGGTGCAAACGAGCGATTTCGATCGCACGTTGACGCGTGGCAGTGTGCTGATCTTTGCCACCGCGCCGCTCTTTCTGGTAATCGCCGCATTCGGCGGATATTGGATGAGCCGGCGCGCGCTCGATCCGGTGGATCAGATGACGAGGGCGGCGCGCAGCATCGGCGCACAGGACCTGGCAAAGCGACTGTTCGTCTCTCCGACCCGCGATGAGCTGGCGCGGCTCGCCGAAACGCTGAATGATATGTTGGCGCGGCTCGAAGCCGCCTTCAAGAAAATCACCCAATTTACAGCGGATGCTTCGCATGAATTGCGGACGCCCGTCGCTGTGATGCGGACGAGTGCGGAGCTCGCATTGCGCAAATCGCGAAGCGAGGAGGAGTACCGCGAGACGCTTTCGCAAATCCTACGTGAAAGCGACAGAGTTTCGCAGCTGATCGGAAGCTTGCTGACGCTGGCGCGCGCGGATTCCGGCCCGGCACACCTACAGACCGAGCGCACGGATCTGGGCGCGGTTCTTGTCGAGGCCTGCGAGAAATCGAAGCTGCTTGCGCAGGAAAAAGGCGTTGTGCTCACCAGAAATGAAGCGCCGGGGCCCGTTGGGGTGCAGGCGGATCCGGATTCGATCGACCGGCTCTTTGTGATTCTGCTGGACAACGCTGTGAAATATACGCCCAGTGGCGGAAGAATCGATGTGAAGCTCTGGACAGATGACAATTTTGCGATGACCGAGATCCGCGACAGCGGAATCGGGATTTCGGCGGAAGATATGCCGCACATCTTTGATCGCTTCTATCGCGCCGACCGGGCCCGCACACGCGAGCAGGGCGGCGTCGGTCTGGGACTTGCGATCGGCAAATGGATCGCAGAGGCGCACGGCGGCGGAATTGAAGTGCAGAGCGAACCGGCGACGGGATCGGCGTTTCGCGTGTGGATCCCGATGGCGCGAGAGAAGTAGGTTCATTTGATCTTCAGGTGCGGAGGTTAACTTTTCATTGGTGCAATGGCCCCAAGAAACGTGTCGCGGCAAGCAGCGAATGGCGATAGCAGAGTGGAGGCTTATTCGACTTTGCTGTGCTAGTAGGAATGGTTTGGCCGATTCGGGATCCCAATTCGTTAAAGGGAGAAGGTCGCGATAGGTGGCGAGTGAGGCTGGGATTGCCTCGAAGTTGATCCGGTGGCGCATCCCACCTTCATTTCATGTATTTCCTACGGGCGCCATGCGATGGTGGTTGACGAAAGCGGAAAAGTCATCGCCGACGTACTTGGTACGGTCGGCGTGCACAGCGCAACAGCAGTGGGCGCCGAAACAGGCAAGGTGGCAGACTCGGTTCCGCTGAGAGGAAGGCGGAGTTTTCAGGAGCCACGATGTCGTCGGTAATCTCGAAGAGAACACGCTAGTTGAGTTGCATTCGAAGGAACTGAAAGCGCTGAACCACACCAGGCGCTGGCGCCGGCGAAAGCTCGTCGGGCGTGGTGATTGACCCCGAGCACGAACGGCCACCGGACGATGGTGCCGTGATGCTTCACCAAATTGATCTTTAAGCGCTAACAGTCGCGCCGCTAAACGCCAGCATCCACCCGCCGGACGGGCGCATCCGGAGGAATATTTCATGAGACATTCATCGAGACTATCGGCGTGCCTTCTCGCGAGCGCCTTCGTGATTATAGCCTGCCCGGCAAGAGGCCAGCAGGGTCCCGCGACAAACGAGACGCTGCAAGCCCCAGCGCCTGAAGCACAGCAGACTCCGGCGACAAACGCGGCGTCGCAGCCTTCGGTGCGACTCGAGCAGCCTGGGGGCGTGGCCCAAGCGCCGGCTACAATCACACTGACGGATGCGATCGCGCGCGCGCAGAAGATCAACGCGCAATACCTGAGCGCCGTAAACGCGGCGAAAAACGCGCACGAGAACGCATTGCAATCGCGAAATGCGATGCTGCCGCAAGTGAGCGCGCTCTCGCAGTATCTGGGCACCCAGGGGAACGGGAACTTGCCTCGTGGCACGGCCAGCGGCCGATTCGTGACGAACGACGGCGTACACGTCTATCGCGCGTGGGGCGTTTTTCACCAGGATCTCTCGCCGACGACTTATCTTGGAACTGGATATCACTACAGCAAAGCGGCGGAGGCGCTGGCAAACGCCCAAGCGGAGATCGCGAAGCGCGGATTAGCCGTGACAGTAACAGACAGTTACTACAGCCTGGCGGCCGCGCAGCGTAACTACGCCGCAGCGCAAGAAGGGTTGAGCGAAGCGCAGCATTTTTTGAATATTACGCAGGATCAGGAACAGCACGGGTTGGTGGCGCACGCCGACGTGCTGAAGGCACAGGTGCAATTCGAGCAGCAGCAGCAGGCGTTCGACCAGGCTAACCTCGTGATGGAAGATGCGCGCCTGAACCTGGCTGTCCTGCTCTTTCCTACCCTGAATGAGAATTTTACAGTCGTGGACGATCTCGATACTCCGCCCGTGCTGCCGAGGTTCAGCGAAATGCTGGATATGGCCGGAAAGAATAATCCTGACTTGCTGGCTGCGATGGAGACATTGCGGGAGGCCGACGCGAATGTCACTGCGGCCAAAGGAGCGTTCTTGCCCTCGTTTAGCGTCGACACCGACTACGGAATTGAGGCGAATGCGTTTGCGCTGCGCAGCGTGGTGGCAGCTGACCCGACCAAGGGCCCTTTGCCGAACCTGGGATATTTCGTTACGGCGGGCGTAACGATTCCGGTGTTCGACTGGGGAACACTGCGGAGCAAGCTGCACCAGTCCGAGACGAACCGCGAGCAGGCGCGCATGCAGCTCAGCGAAACGCAGCGCCAGAACCTCGCGCACCTCTACGCATACTACAATGATTCCTCTGTGTCGCGCGGAGCAATGGATACGGCGCGCCGGGCGGCCAATGACGCGGCGGAAAGTCTGCGACTTACGGTTCTTCGTTATCAAGCCGGAGAATCGACAGCGTTGGAAGTAGTCGCTGCAGAAAGCACACTGATGCAGGCGCGCACGAATTACGCCAACACAGAACTTCATTATCGTGTGGCGCTGGCAACATTGCAGACGCTTACAGGGCCGTTTTAGACTTAAAACCGAAATGCGTGAATTTTCTGGACTTGTAAATCCGAAACGGCTTCGGGCGGTACGGCCGGGCGAAGCAGGATGACCCACATGAGACACATTCGCTGTTTGGCGATCGGCGCCATAGCGCTTGCAACGATGTTGGGAGCCTGTTCTTCGAACCAACAGAGCGACCAGACACCTACGATGACAGTGCAGGCAGCTACGGCGCAAAACGATCCGATTCAACAAATCGTCACCGCGGACGCGGTTCTGTATCCGCAAGATCAGGCGGCAATCGTCCCGCAAGTCAGCGCGCCCATAAGGAAGTTCTATGTTCAGCGCGCAAGCCGCGTGCACGCCGGAGAAAAGCTTGCGGAACTCGAGAATGAGCCGCTGCAAGGCGTTTACACGGAGAATCAGGGTGGCTATCAGCAAGCCCAGGCTACGTACGAAACCGCATTGCAAGACGCGCAGCAGCAATTAAAACTGGCTCAGCAGCAACTCGACGCAGCGCAGAATCTTTACAACAGCCGCCAGAGTCTGCTCGAACAGGGAGCGGCTTCGAAGAAGGATGTTGAGGACGCGCGCATCGCACTGACGCAAGCGCAGAACCAAGACAACCTGGCGCAAAAGCAATATAACCTCAAAGCGGCCGAGGGGCAGTTGAATGCGGCGAAGGGCAAGGTCACAAGCGCTCAAGCGCAGTTGCAGTACGCCACGATCACAAGTCCCATCGATGGCGTGGTGACGGACAGACCGTACTATGTGGGCGAAACGGTGCCATCCGGCCAGGCCATCCTTACTGTCATGAATCTTTCGTCGATTGTTGCGCGCGCGCACATCGCGCAGGATCAGGCATCGCGCCTGAAAGTAGGCGACAGCGCCACAATTTCGTCAACCGGCGCGACTAAACCACTGGAAGGCAAAGTCACGCTGGTGAGCCCGGCGCTCGACCCGAACAGCACGACTGTAGAAGTGTGGGTGCAAGCTCCGAATCCGGGCGACCGCCTAAAACCGGGAGGGAACGCTCGCGTCGACATCGTCGCGCAAACCGTGCAGAACGCGCTCGTGATTCCAGCCACAGCCTTGTTGACCCAGACGAATGGCTCGACGTCGGTGGTGTTGATCGGCACGGATAACAAACCGAAACAACAGGACGTAAAAGTAGGGATTCGCGACGGCGACAACGTGCAGATTACCGATGGGCTGAAAGCCGGTGATCGAGTTGTCACGGCCGGCGCCTACGAACTCAGCACCGAAGATCCGGACGTGCTTGCAAAGACGACCGTCACAATTCCAAAGCCCGCGGCGGCCGGAGACGAGTCGAACTGATGAGGCGCCAGGCCACATCGCGGTACGGAAGGTCGGCCGTGAGCACTACAACCTCCGTCACCGGCGGAAAGGGCCGGCGCGAAGTGAGATCGCGCTATTGGTTCGCGCGGCACTCAAAATCCATCATCTTCCTCGTGATCGCTCTGGCGGCGGTCGGCATCTACGAGGCGCTTTCCATTCCTATCGCCGTATTCCCTGCTACGAATTTCCCGCGAATCATCATCGCCGTCGACAACGGAGTGATGCCGATCGGCCAGATGGAGGTGACGATCACGCGGCCGATCGAAGAAGCGGTAAACGTCGTTCCCGGGCTGACGGACATCCGTTCGGTCACGAGCCGAGGCTCGGCGGAAATCGATCTCTTCTTCAATTGGGGCGTCGATATGACGCAGACGCTGCTGCAGACTCAAGCGGCGATTGCGCGCGTGCAGGGTTCGCTGCCGTCGACCGTGCAGATCGAAGCGCGGCGCATGGATTTCGCCAGCGTCGCTCCGATCATCGGCTACAGCCTCACGTCCGATACATTGTCGCAGACTCAGCTCTGGGACATGGCGACTTACGACATCAAGCCTCGAATAAGCACCCTATCCGGTGTGGCGAACGTTCTCGTACAAGGCGGGCAAGTTCCGGTTTTCCAGGTGACGCCAAATCCTGCAGAGATGCTGCGTGCCAAAGTAACTCTGCAGGACATCCTGGATGCGGTGAATCGCACGAACCTGATCGACTCGCCCGGTCTGTTTGAGCGGAACCATCAGCTGTTCCTCGGATTGGTTACAGCTCAAGTACAAACGCCGCAGCAGATCGGCGAAATCGTGGTGCGCGACGCAAACGGCGTGCCGGTCCAGATTCGAGATGTGGGAGCGGTTTCGTCTTCGACGGCTCCCAACTACACGATCGTGACGGCCAACGCAAAGCCCGCCGTCCTCCTGAGCATCAATCGGCAACCGGGCAGCAACACCGTGAAGGTAGCTGATGAAGTCCATGCGGAAATTCAGAACCTGCAATCTGGATTGCCACACGGCACACAGCTCAACGTCTTTTACGATCAGTCGGACGTGGTCAACGCTTCGATTTACAGCGTTCGAGATGCCATCCTGATCGGTATTTTCCTCACGGCTCTCATCATTTGGCTTTTCCTGCGCGATTTTGGGACCGCTGTGTTGGCTGGCGTGGTGGTCCCGGTCACGATCTGCGTCACGTTTGTGGGAATGAAACTGCTGGGGCAGAGCTTCAACATGATGACGCTCGGCGGCCTTGCAGCTGCGGGCGGCCTAGTGATAGACGATGCCATCGTGATGGTGGAAAACATCGTGCTGCATCGCGATGGCGGTGAGCCGCCGCTGGAGGCAACAAGCCGCGCACTCAAGGAGCTCACAATCCCGCTGATCGGATCGACGCTAACGCCCATTGTCGTCTTCCTGCCGCTGATTTCGATTACGGGCGTGACAGGAACTTTCTTCAGCGCGCTGGCGATCGCGATGAGCATCGCGCTGCTTACCTCGCTGGTGCTTGCGCTCGGGTGGACGACAAATCTTGGAACCTACCTGATCCGCCACAAGGGCGGGCATGATGCTGCCGAAGGGCGTGCTGAGGAAAACAACGCCTATCCAATCGAACCCATGAACGGCGAAGGCGAATACGATTTGCAGGAAGAAGTGCGGCGCATGGTCGCGGCCGAGGAGAAATCGCTGCATGGTGGCTTTTTTGGCCGTGTGATCAATGCCTATGCGCGGTGGATCCGCTTTGCCCTGGAGCATCCCGCGTGGCTGGCCTTGTTTTGCGCGGTGCTGATCATCGTTTCCTATTTTTGCTACCGCGGCCTCGGCACAGATCTGTTACCGGCGATGGATGAGGGCGGCTTTATTTTGGATTACGTTATGCCCCCCGGAAGTTCACTGCAAGAGACAAACCATGCGATCGAGGACGTCTTGAGCATTATTCGATCCGTGCCTGAGGTTGAGAGCACTTCGCGTAGAACCGGTCTGCAACTGGGACTCGCAGCGGTCACCGAGCCTAATACAGGCGACATCTCGGTAAAACTGAAGAGCCACCGCAGCCGTGGCATCGACGAAATCATCAATGAGATACGTACGAAGGTAAATCAGAGCGAACCGGAACTGGGCACCGACTTCATTCAGGTATTGCAGGACACCATCGGCGACCTCAGCGGTGAGCCGCAGCCGATTGTCGTGAAATTATTCAATCCTGACGGCAATCTCCTTAACGCTTGGGCGCTGAAAGTCGCCGATGCACTCGGAAATATCCAGGTGAACGGCAGTCATCCCGTGGTTGACATTGATAACGGCGTGGACATTGCAACAAGCGGGCCTGCGGTGCTCTTCACTGTGGATCCTGCCGCGGCGGTGCGGGCGGGATTCACGATCGATCAGGTGGATGTCGCCGCCAGCGCGATCCTGGATGGAGAGCCTGCACAAACGCCCATCATTCTGAGCGATAGGCCCTATCAACTCCTCGTGCGTTATCCCGAGGCGAATCGCGCTTCGCTTGACGCGATGCGAAACACGATTCTCGTTAACTCCGCGGGAGGAACGGCCACACTCGGTTCGATGGCCGCAGTCACTGAATTGCCTGGGCAGACGGAGATTCGCCGCGAGAATTTGCAGCAAGATGTGGAAGTAACGGCGCGGCTCGAGGGACTCGATCTCGGATCCGGTATTGCTGCAGTGCAAAAAGCCGTTGCCGCCCTCAACATTCCTTCGTCCATCCGCGTGGAGTACGGAGGCACGTACGCCGAACAACAACAATCTTTCAAAGATCTCTTGCTTGTGCTGCTGCTGGCGCTGGTGCTGATTTTCCTCGTGTTGCTCTTCGAATTCAGGTCATTTTCATCTCCCGTGGCTATCCTGGCGTCGGCTGTGCTATCGACGTCCGGCGTGTTTTTCGCGCTGCTGATCACGAATACGACGTTCAATATTTCGTCGTTCATGGGATTGATCATGGTGATCGGCATCGTGGCGAAAAACGGCATTCTGCTGCTCGATGCGAATCAGAAATTCCTCTCGGTGGGATTTTCAGCCGAGGAAGCGCTGA
Source organism: Terriglobales bacterium (assembly GCA_035277605.1). Lineage (GTDB taxonomy): Bacteria > Acidobacteriota > Terriglobia > Terriglobales > Acidobacteriaceae > Gp1-AA112. The sequence continues at coordinate 19,053 of DATEKE010000319.1, forward strand.
TTCAGGCAGGGCGGCGGCGGTTGCGGCCGATTGTGATGACCGCGATGGCCGCCGTGGCGGGAATGCTGCCCCTTTCGCTTGCGTTGGGAGCAGGCTCGCAGATGCTGCAACCCCTGGCGATCGCCGTGATCGGAGGAATACTGATTTCGATGGTGCTTTCGCTGCTCATCACGCCTTCGATCCAGTTTTACCTCACCCGGGAACACCAGACAGCCGATTAACTTCAAGAACAGAACGTGGTTTTGATTCAGAATATTTTCATTTCCGGGGTGTATTTATGGTTTGCGGACCCTCAGGAGGAACAACGATGAATATGAATCAGCGGTTCGTTGGAGTGACTGGGTTGTTGGCCACGGCATTGATGTGGGCGATGGCTGCCGGCGCGCAGCCTCTTCCGCGCGCGCAGACGAAACCTCGAACTGGAAGGTCATTCGCCCAGAGACTCGTAGAAGCGACACAGAGCAAGCATCCTGAAGCGGATGAGGTCGGCATCTCCGCAGTCACGTCGCGCGGCTGGGTGGGAATCGCTTCGACGGATAAAGGCGACATCGGAGAAAAGTGCGAGAAGGACGATTCGGAGCCGATGCGCACGGGAAAGCCTTTTGTAGAAAAAGAGAAGGATGGCTTCGACGTCTCTCTGCCTTTGCATGATGCTTCCGGAAAAATTGTCGGTTCAGTCGGAGTCGGGTTCAAACCCGCCGCTGGACAAACGCAGGCCACGATCACGCAGCAGGCCGAGAAAATCGCTCACGAAATGGAGGCACAAATTCCTTCAAAGGCCAGCCTCTTTGAAACTTCGCAGCCTTAAAACTTCGGCAAAGACTGATTGGCGTTAAAAACTAATACTTGGGATCGTTATAAAAATGAGATTCGCCACTGCGTTCCACGTCGCTTTTCGAGCGCTTGGTCGCAACAAGATGCGCTCAGCTCTCACGATTCTCGGCATCACCATCGGCATCAGCGCCGTCATCTGCACTGTCGCCATCGGCCAGGGCGGCTCGAACATGATCAAGCAGCAGCTCGCAGGCTTGGGCGAAAACATGATCTGGGTCGAGGCAGGCGGCCGCAAGGTCAACGGCATGCGCACGGGCAACGGTCAGGGGAAGAGCCTCACAGCCGAGGACGCACGTGCAATTCGCGACACGATTCCGCACATCGTCGGTGAATCGCCCAACGTCGATGGCAACGTGCAGGTGGTCTACGGGAACCAGAATTGGTATACACACTATCGCGGCGTTTCGCCCGAT